>JBLIOG010000112.1:0-11853 GCA_047639625.1 Gammaproteobacteria bacterium | reverse complement strand
CGGTGAAGAAATCTTACGTGTACATCAAGCCTTACCGGATGGAAGTACTTTAACCAGTTCGTTGGGTGCATTAGTTGTTTATGACAAAAGAGGGTTTGCCCCGAACTCTAAGGGCACTTTTTCATTATGTGATGCGCGCGGCGCGGATTTTATGAAGTCCTTATCGATATCTGTTACCGGACGAGTGCGGCAAGGGGGCAGTAACTCATGCTCTTAAAATATCAAAAAGGTGTGTCCCTGGTTGAATCCATGATTGCACTACTCATAATATCAGTCGGTTTGTTGGGTATAGCAGCGCTCCAGATAACAGCGATGAAACAAAATACCAGTGCGTTGAATCACAGTCGGGCTGTCTGGATTACTTACAACATATCCGACCGAATAAGAGCCAATTCATCACGCTTTGATGATTATACCGGAATCGATACTAAGGAGGATTACGAGCAGGATTGTTCCGCAAATGCCTGTAATACTGCCAACATGATTTTGGCGGATGCTGCCGACTGGAAACTCATGGTTCTGAATTTACCCGATGGACGGGGCATTATTACTTCACCGAGCGCTGATGAGCTTAATATAGCCGTCATGTGGGATGATGAAGGAACGGGTGCAACCGGTACTAATTGCGGTACCAATCCAGAAGTTGACCTGACCTGTTATTCGGTGAGGTTGATGCAATGAAATTGAATAATCAAAAAGGTATTTCGTTTGTCGAAATTCTGGTTTCCCTGGTGATCAGTTTGTTTTTGTTGGGTGGCATAATTCAAGTCTATATCGGGAATAAAGCGGCCTATACTTTTTCAAACTCTATTTCACGTGTTCAGGAAAATGGTCGCTACGCCCTCGATGTTATGACACAGGATTTACGCATGGCTGGATTTTGGGGTTGCGCGGTATTTGATGCAGCGGATACTTCGAATATGACCTCTAATCTCGATCCTAATGGCGACGGATATGATGCCGCAATTTACGATTTCATCAATCAAGATGCCATAGGGGGAACTGATAATGATGGACTAAACGGTTCAGACAGCCTGACTCTACGTGGTGCCAAACCGACACAGGTCAACGTTCACCCGCCTTATAATGTATCTACATCAGCTATGCTGCATGTCACAGCAAATGATCAAATCGAAGAGGGTGATATTGTCGTGGTGAGCAATTGTTTGGGTGCTGATATATTTCAGGTAACCAATACCACTAATAGCACAAATGCCAGTCAAAATGCCGTTGTACATAATACGGGTTCTGGGTCGCCAGGTAATTTCAACCCCGACAGTTGTCAGGGCGGTAATGCGCATTGCCTGTCACAAACTTATGGCGCTGATTCAGCTATGTTCGAATTACAGACTGTCACCTACACCATTGCTGCAGGTGAAAGCGGAGAGCCTGCGCTTTTTCGAGCGGAGAATGGCGTAGATGCCGAACTCATTGATGGCATCGAAAATATGCAAGTGTTGTATGGCATTGATACCGATGACGACGATTACCCAAATCAATATATGGATGGCACCACTTTAGCAGCGAATGCTGCGGTAAGTAGCGTTGATATTATCTCTATTCGGCTGATGTTACTGGTTAGATCCGATGACCAATTTGTGGTTGAAGAACCACAATCTTATACCTTTAACGGTGATCTTGTAGTGGCGGATGATCGACGATTACGACAGGTATACTCGACCACAATTGCGCTGAGGAATCGAGTGGGTGATGAAGATGACTAATATGAAGCAACAATCAGGCGTCACTTTGGTTGTAAGTTTAATAATTCTGGTTTCTCTAACCATATTAGGCGTTACCTCCATGCAAAATACTCGTACGGAAATAAGTATGGCCGGTAATCTGCGGGAGTCAGGGCTGACCTTTAACGCCGCCGAGGCTGGGTTGAAAGCGGCCGAAACCTTTGTAAAAAATAGTGTTTCAAAATCTGACTTTTCAGATTCATCCGTTGGTCTATTTGACGACTCAGAAGAAGATCCAGATTACTCCGATCTTGTTACCTGGGATGCTTCTCAGAACTCAGGACTATCGCTACCCCACGTCTACGCTCAGCCGAAATTCATCGTCAAATTTCTGGGAGATCGATCTCAGAATGCAGTAGCCGCCGTTAACATTGGTGGCTATGGAAGTAGTCAGCCTGGAATCACTGTCTCGAACTTCAGAATTACCGCACAGGGTACTGGACAGTCAGGTGACGTAACTCGATATGTCCAGTCCTATTACGGTAAAGAATACTAACTTATGGTGTATTCAATGAATAAAAACTTTAAAAATACGATTAGTCATAGTTTTCTTGGCATTGCTTTTTCAATCGCCTCGATTCAACCTGCGATTGCTGCACCAGGAACCTTGCCGACCGCTCCGCTATTTCTTTCAACTATCGTTGAGCCCAATATTTTTTTGACACTTGATGATTCGGGCAGTATGGATTGGGAGTCTATGTCTTCGCCAAACAGTGTAAGCGGCAGCGGTGCTGGCATCGGCCTTACATTCAATGCGTCCACACCAGAAATTGATGGGTATCCGCGTCGATATGTCAATCTTGTTTGGATTGGGAATCGAAATACCATTCCCCCTGTGACTCTGTTTCCTGAAGCCTGGGTTTTAAAAAATAGCATAGGTAACTCGGTCTATTACAGTCCCGATATTGATTATGTGCCCTGGGCGGGTTCCGATGCATCCGGTAATCCTTTGTATCAGGAATATACCGACTTTACTAACGTTCCCTATAATATCAGGTATGAATGGGCAAAGACTGATCTGACGGCAACCCATATTTATGATGATAGTTCTGACTCTATACATGGTGGGCATGCGAATCATACGGGTGCGGATCATGGGGTCTATTTACCGACTTACTATGAATGGGTTGATGACGGAGACGGGGAATTAGAAGCGGATGAAGATACCTATAATACCATCGAAATAAAACCCGCTAATGCCCCTTTCCCTTCGGGACGATCCTATGCTGAAGAAATGCAAAATTTTGTTAACTGGTTCGTCTATTATCGAAGTCGTGAAACTACAATGAAGGCTGCCGTAGGTAGAATTATTAATAATACCGATGCAACCCGAATGGGGTTGGAGCTATTTAATCGCGGCCATACAGTTGATGGCAAGTCAATGTCGGATCCGGCTAATAAGCTAGCTTTGTTGCAAAATTTTTATGGCGTTACTTCTAGCGGTGGAACACCTGCCAGACAATCTTTGCAACGTGTTGGCGAGCTATTTTCAGGTAACACAGCGGATCCTTCTCCATTGGTTTCGGCGGCTGAAGGTCGAGAATGCCAGCAAAATTTTAATATTTTGATGACAGATGGATATTGGAATGGATATAGTCCCGGCGTTGGTAACGCGGACGCAAGCTCAGATAGCACGGGTTTTGATGGCGATGCCGATGAATCAAATGATGGTGGAAATTATGAAGATGCTTATTATAATACATTGGCTGATGTGGCTATGCATTATTACGAAACCGATCTGGATTCTGATTCGACCAATAATAAGGTCCCGACCCAGGATGGCGTTGACGAAGCCGATCATCAACATCTTGTAACCTATGCTATTTCTTTTGGCTTAAGCGGATCACTTGATCCAGAAACTCAGGACCCGACCGACGTAGCATCGGGATTTTGGACCAATCCTTACGCGAGCAATGTAGATGACCGTAACGCCGCGAAAATTGATGATCTATGGCATGCTGCATATAACAGTCGGGGCAAGTTTTTATTCGCGCAAAATCCTGATGAATTAGAAGCAACACTTAATGCTTCTATCAGTGATATTTCTGAACGGACAGGTACCGCCGCCGCGGTTGCGGTTAACTCTGCAAAGCTAAATACAGAATCAGTTGTTTATCTGGCACAGTTTAATACGAATCGCTGGCAGGGAAATTTATTTGCTTTCCCGATCGAAGATCAAACAACGGGTGAGCTAGCAGATGTGGCTAAATGGGACGCTTCTTCTGTGCTAACTAATCGCAATATTGTTAGCAATCCGCGTCAAATAATCACCTATGATGCGTCATCTGCTACCCCAGACGGTGTGGCATTCCAATGGTCAGATATTTCCACTGATATGCAAAATGACTTAAGAACCAATGGTAGTGGTGGACTCGATTCAAATACAATTGGAGAGGCCAGGCTCGATTACATACGAGGTGACCGGTCGAACGAAGGCAATGGATACAGCTTCCGTGACAGGGTTTCATTATTGGGTGATCTGGTTAACTCTGGCCCAGTATTTGTCGGTAAACCTGTGCTCAGTTGGCCAGATGTAGCGCCCTTTCCCGAAGATGGTAATGCGTATTCTGAATTCGCCAATGGTGATGCAGAAAGCCGTCAAAAAATGGTTTATGTAGGTGCTAATGACGGAATGCTCCATGCGTTTAACGACGATACCGGTGAAGAAGAGTTAGCTTATATCCCGGGAATGGTTTACTCAGAAGATACCAATAGTGGATTACACTATCTGGCAAACCCAAACTATTTACATAAATATTATGTTGATTTGACACCGACACTGTCCGACATTTATTACAGTGGTGATTGGCATACTGTCTTAGTCGGGGGTATGCGAGCCGGTGGACGCGGATTCTACGCGCTTGATGTTACCGACCCTGACGCCTTTACTGAAGCTAAAGCTGCAGATGTTGTTTTATGGGAATTTACCAGCGACGACGATGCCGATCTTGGCTATTCCTATAGCCGACCATTTATCGGATTTACCAATGCAGGGACCTGGGTAGCCATATTTGGAAACGGGTATAATGATACGGGATCGGGTGAAGCGCAATTATTTATTGTCGAAATCAGTAAGGGTATTGATGGCACCTGGTCTGCATCCGATTATACGAAAATTACAACGGGTGTCGGTACGCCGGCTGACCCGAATGGTTTAACGACTCCAGCGTTGGGTGATCTCGATGGTAATGGCACCGTTGATCGGGTCTACGCAGGCGATCTTGAAGGCAATATGTGGGTTTTTGATATATCTGATTCGAATAGTTCCAGGTGGGCTTCTGCCTATAAGTCAGGTTCGACGCCGGAGCCAATGTTTACAACGCCTGTAAATCAACCTTTGACTGCCAAGCCGGTTTTAGCCAAACATCCAACCCAACCGGATTCTAATTCAAATGAACCCAATATCATGGTCTACTTTGGGTCAGGTCAATATCTGGTTAACGGTGATAAAACCAGTTCTAACACACAGTCTTTTTATGGAGTATGGGACCAGGGTGATTCCAGTCTTTCTCAATTGGACTTAATCGAACAAACTTTCGATTCCAGTTTTGGTGCTAGTCGGGTGCTGACCAGGAATACAGTTGATTATTCAATAGATCATGGTTGGTTCTTTGACTTTCCACTGTCTGCAGAAAGGTCGGTTACTTCACCTATTGCCCGAGCAGATACTGTGTTTTTTAATACCTTTATACCCGAGGACGATCCTTGTTCAGCAGGCGGGTTCGGCTTTAAATTTGCGGTCGATATGACAACAGGTGGATCTCCTCTTAAACCTACCATTGATACGAACGACGATGCCATAATTGATGATGACGATTTTGCTTCAAATGGAACTAACACCAGTGTGGTGGTAGCCGTGCGGCAGGAAGGGTTTCTACCTGAGCCAGTATTTATAGAAGATTTAGCTTTTACCGCAGAAGTTGCAACTAAAATAAAACCTCTTGCCAACGTACCTTCGGGTCGGTTCTCCTGGCAGGAACTTATAAATTAGGAATTATATTTATGAAATCAATATTAAAAGCTTTTATCCTGATGGTCGGAATATTTCCGCTTCTGGTTTATAGTGCGGCACCGGAATGGTATCCAGAAAAATTCGCTCTAGTCGGTGTTGTGGATCAAATTGATGGTAATAAAATTATAATCTCTGATCGTCGGTATATTTTGAGTCCTGTAGCGGGTCTTTCGACACCGACTTTTGAGAAAGCGTCGATAAGCGAGTTAAAACCAGGAGTGATGGTTGGAGCGGAAGTTTCAACGATCAATAATCGACGATTGATTCAACATATCTGGGTCTTGACGAAGGAACAGAAAAAGATTTATAAATTTGCGCCGTAACGGGGGAGATGATGATAAAAAATAATACGGGATTTTCTTTAATTGAATTATTAATAGTCGTTGCGATTATTGGGATTTTAACGGCTGTTGCGGTTGGAATGTTTGGTGGTAATGTCATAACGGCCAATCGTACTGATGCGCGAAAGACTCTAGCTGAAACGGCAGCATCACTTGAAAAATGTAAGAGCCTCTATAGTGCCTACAACAGCGCAAGTTGCGGCCTCGTTTTTCCGGTTACTTCTGAAGAAGGCTTATATTCGATTGACGCGGCACGAACCGGTGCAACCTTTATCTTGACTGCTAGCCCAGTTGGGGGCAAGGCTCAAGCTTCAGATTCTGATTGTACGACGCTAACCTTATCCAACACCGGTTTAAAAGGTGCGACCGGTGCAGATACGCCGGTTTGTTGGTAAATATAAATAAACAGACTTGAGTAAATCCTGTCAGTTTTCAGGTTCTTTGTCAGAATGATTTTCTAAACCGGGAAACTGCCCGGTTTTTCTATTTATCCTAAAACCTTCCAAAGTATTCATGCATTCAGATTCTGAAAAACGACATTCGATACGAAGTTTTGTCAAACGATCAGGCCGCTTGACCATTAGTCAGCAAAAAGCCATTGATAATCATTGGCCTCACTTTGGGATTGATTATGACATAGATCCTGAAAAATTCTCAGAGTTACTCAAGTCCACTAAAAAGGTTTATCTGGAGATCGGAATCGGTAACGGAAACGCGTTAATTGAGATGGCGAAAGACAATCCGACCACCTTACTTATTGGTATTGAAGTCCATGAACCGGGAATAGGCCGATGCCTGAACAACATCGTAAATCTTGCACTTTCGAATGTCCGCCTTTTTCGTCATGATGCGGCCGAGATACTGGACAGGCTAGTCAATCAAAATAGTCTTGATCGGGTCATGTTATTTTTTCCAGATCCCTGGCATAAAAAACGTCATCATAAACGAAGGTTGGTGAATGCGCCTTTTCGTGATCAACTTGCGAATAAATTAAAGCCTGGCGGGATTATCCATATGGCAACTGATTGGCAGGATTACGCCGATCACATGCTGGAGCAGTTTCAGAACGACGATCGATTTCAGGCCATTGGATCGACTAATGGCCTTGTTGACCGACCCGAATACCGTCCTTTAACGCATTTTGAGCAACGCGGCATCCGATTGGGTCATTCGGTTTCAGATTTTATGTTTGCAAAACGGTAATGCTGCATTTCTTAAAAAATAAGGTTCATCATCGATAACATCACGACCAGAAATAAAATCGTCATAATCGCACCCGCCTTCATAAAATCGGGCACTCGATAACCCCCTGGACCCTGTATTAAAGCATTGACTTGATGCGTCGGTATCAGGAAAGAATTGGACGTTGATAGTGCTACGGTTAGCGCAAAGACTGCTGGATCAGCCCCCACACCGATGGCAATATTGACTGCTAATGGAACCAGAAGAACAGTAGCACCAACGTTTGACATAACCAGCGTAAAAAAAGTGCCTAAAACCGCAACAGATGCCTGAATAATCCAGATCGGCATATCACCAACCACGGCAATAGTTTGCTCTGCGATCCAGCGCGCAGTGCCACTGGTTTCGACGGCCAATCCGAGTGGAATCAAGCTGGCTAGTAAAAACACGGTGCTCCACGAAACCGATTTGTAGGCCTCTTCCATTTTTAGGACACCCGACAGTACCATACCAATTGCACCTGCCATGAGGGCTATAGAAAGTCTTATATCGGTAAAAAGTATCAGGCCCAGTGCCAGGGAGAAAAATATGCCTGCCCAGGCTACTTTGTGCGGTCGGGATTCTTCGCGTGGATATTCGGACGTCACTATGACCATATCTCTATCTGATTCGAGAAAACTTAAGGTCCTCCATGCGGTATGCGCCAGAATGGTATCGCCGGCTTCCAGCGGTATATCCCGAATATGGTCTCCTTCAACCAGCGTTGTATCGTCGCGGTGTAAGGCCACCATTGCCAATCCGTAGGTTTTACGCATCCACAAATCGCGCGCACTTTTGCCAATGATTGACGAGCCCGGAGGAATTACAATTTCTGCGATCCCGACTTGAGAGGATGACAGTGTTTCAGAAAACACTTTTAAACCTTTCTGGATTTTTAAATAGTAGTTATCAACAAAATCTTTCAAATGTGCAGGCGAACAAAGAATGCCCAGGGTTGAACCTTCCCCAATATCGACATCTCGAGACATGTTTCGATTGCCAGATTTCCCCCCTGAATTGGCGGCCTTGATCGCAATAACCCTTATTTTATTTTCAGTTTCTATCTCATCCAGAACTTTTCCAACCAGAGGGCTATTAGCCGGAACATTAACTTCAAACAGCATGTAGTCAACGCCATAAACTTCCTCAAGATATTTTGCACTACCCGCTATATTCGCCTGCGTGTTATCCGATACGACAGGTAACACATACTTGCCAATCAGAACGAAATATAGAATTCCCGTCGTTACTAATGCAAGTCCAATGGGGGTTACTGAAAATAGGTCAAAGGTGATCATTTTTTGATCAGCTGGTAGATTGCTATTCGATGCAATGATCAGGTCATTGAGCAGAATTAAAGGTGATGAACCGACCATGGTCATGGTACCGCCCAAAATTGCAGTAAATCCCATGGGCATTAAGAGGCGTGACATCGGTAGACCGGTGCGGGCTGAAATTCGGCTGACAACGGGTAAAAATAAAGCAGCTGCTCCGACGTTTTGCATGAACGATGAAATAATACCAACGGTTCCGGACACAATCGGAACAATGCGCTTTTCGGTTGAGCCTCCAATGGACAGGATAAATCCAGCGACTCGACTCATGAGACCCGTTTTATCGAGCCCCGCGCCGATCACCATTACTGCGACAATTGAAATAACTGCGTTACTGGAAAAGCCGTCGAATAACCGCTGTGGATCGGCCAAACCCTGTTCCAGACCCATTATTGGGGCTAGCATACTGGTTAACCCAAGCGTAACCATGATGGCGGTAGCGGCAACGTCAACGCTCACAATTTCAAAGGAGAACAAATAGATGGTGAAAATCAGAAGACAACTGACCCAGGCAATTTCACGATTTGGCGCGATGCCGGCTAAATACCATCCCAGTATGATAAAAATTATACCGGCAATAAATTTAACATTCTCAGATCGGTTAAGCCTTCTCAAACTGCCCACCCAATTAATTCATAAGGTGCTAAAGCAATTAAAAATGCTTTTCCTGTTTTATGGTGTGAAATAAGAGTCTCCTGGAATAGACTGAGTCTTGCGCACAGCGTATCGATATCTAATGATTAAACCATTGGACCCCAATCGTTTTCCAATTAATAAAAAGAATTGCACTATCAAAAAAATACGAATCCAGGTCGGATAAAATCTTTAAACAGGCGTGTTTGATACAAACCGATGATTGCAGTTTACACACTTAGCCTAATTCGACAAAGCTCCCACCATTAGAGATAGGTCAAATTAGTAGAAATTTATGTCGGATTAAGCGTGTGGCGGGCCGAAAAAAAGAGATAGAATTCCCGCTGGCATAGATCTGATGTTTCAAGTGGGTAGGCATTGCGTAACTTCATGTCGAATTTATAGTTAAAACATCTATCGACAAAGATATTCCCTTCGGCAGGTTTGTCTCTGTGTTTTTAACAGATTGTATCGAGAGGTCTTCATACATGTCCGAAAAACATCCTATCGTTTCAATTACCGGATCTTCGGGCGCAGGCACGTCAACCGTCAGACGTTCATTGATTGCTATTTTTCAACGACAAAAAATCAGGCCAGTAGTGATTGAAGGTGATAGTTTTCACCGGTTTGATCGACAGTCTATGCGCATGGAAGTTGATAAGGCCCGACGTGATGAACGCAACTTCAGTCATTTTGGCCCCGAAGCTAACGAATTTAAATTACTCGAAACACTGTTCAAGTCCTACGCCAGTGATGGTTCCGGGCAAAAACGATTTTATCTTCATGACGAGGCCGAAGCACAGGCCCATAACCAGCGTCTCAGTTTAGATTTGCAACCTGGGCAGTTTACGCCCTGGGAGCCCGTGGAACAGGAGAGTGATCTATTATTTTATGAAGGCTTGCATGGATTGATAAAAACCGATCAGGTTGATCTGCTGAAACACGTTGATTTAAAAGTGGGTGTGGTTCCGATTGTTAATCTCGAATGGATCCAGAAGATTCATCGGGATAGCGCCGAGCGAGGATATAATCAGGAAGAGGTTGTGGATAATATTTTAAGGCGAATGCCCGACTATGTGAAATACATAACGCCCCAGTTTACCCATACCGATATCAACTTCCAGCGAGTCGCTACGGTCGACACATCGAATCCGTTTATCGCGCGTGATATTCCGACGCCGGATGAGAGTTTTGTGATTATTCGGTTTAACAAACCCGATATTCGTCAGATCGATTTTAGCAATTTGTTATCGATGTTAAGCGGTTCATTTATGTCCAGGCGAAATACCATCGTTGTGCCTGGCAGCAAATTAAGGATGGCGATGGAAATCATATTTACCCCGATGATCGCCGATATCGTAGCGCGTAGGAGAAGTTATTTATGAAGAGTTTAATGGGCATTTTATTATTAATGCTCCCTGCTATAGGTCTGGCAACCGATTATTCAAATCAGCAAGTTGATCAAATAATCCAAAGTGGCGAGATGCCCGACGGAATCGTTTTTGAGTTGATAACTTTCGAAGACGATGCGTGGTCCTGGGCGGCACCGATGATCGAATCTCTGGCTTCTGGGCTGCGACAAAAATTCCCAGAGGTGGAAATAGCGCTGGTTTCGCATGGGTCTGAAATGTTTGATTTGGCGACACAAGAAAACAGGCATGATCAGCCTGCAATAAAGCAGCTTGCATCGATTTCTGAAAGCGGTGTTGATATTCATGTCTGTGGGGGGTTCGCGAGCTATCAACAACTCGGAGACGATGATTTTCTGAAGTTTGTTGATGTCGCGCCGAGTGCGCCTGCGCGCCTGAATGATTATCTGAATCTTGGATTTGAATTGATTCGACTGGAAAAGCCGGATGATGCTTTCTGATAGTCATTGTCATCTTGATGATGACCGATTTGATCCAGATCGTGATGCCATAGTGAGTCGGGCCTCCACAGCGGGCGTCAGACGGATCATTGTGCCTGCGACAACGGCCAATCGTTGGGAGAAAGTGAAGAATATCTGTGAGCAATATGAGAATGCTTTTCCTGCTTATGGATTGCATCCCATGTTTATCGAACAACATTGTGAAGCGCATATTACTGAACTAGATGAGTGGCTAGATCGTGAAAAACCGATTGCAGTTGGTGAATGCGGCATTGATTTTTTTCACACGAATAAAGATGGAAAATGGCAATTGCAATTGTTTGAAGAGCAATTGCAATTGGCCGTGAATCATCAACTCCCGGTTATTATCCATGTCCGCAAGGGGCTTGATGTTTTAATCAGTAAGTTGCGTAAAACACCGACAGTCGGGGGTGTTATTCATAGCTTTTCAGGCAGCCTGCAGCAGGCCGGTCAATTGCTTGATCTGGGTTACAAGCTGGGCATTGCGGCGACTATTGGATTTGAACGCGCCCAAAAATTACAAAAGGTGGTGAAGTCTATCGATATTACTGGGTTATTGATTGAATCCGATGCGCCGGATCAACCAGGGCCTGACCATCGAGGTGCTTTGAATGAACCGGCTTTTATCGTCGAACAGTTGAACACGATTGCTGAATTGCGTAGCATGCGTAGTGAAGAC
>JBLIOG010000111.1:0-11858 GCA_047639625.1 Gammaproteobacteria bacterium | reverse complement strand
ATACTATATTGTTATTTATTAATGAGTTATATTCCTCATAAACTACTTAATATGGTATTATATCCGGCATTATGAATAGTCACTCAATAGAACCCATGCTGCCAAGTAGCTCGTTAGGCGCGCTTGAGGAGCAAGCTTTAAAACTTACCAGCATAGCTAACCGGATAAGCGTCAGCTTACCTTCCGATGCCTTGCTTGGAGTGGGAGAGCTAGTTCGCTCAATGAACTGCTATTACTCAAATCTAATTGAGGGGCATCCGACTCTGCCGCGCGAGATAGACGATGCCCTGAAGCTCCGCTATTCGGACGAGCCAGAACGCCGAGACCTTCAGCTTGAAGCCGTCGCACACATTGAAGTCCAAAGAATGATTGATTTGGGCGAAGACCCCAATGGTGATCCAACTAGCTCCAGCTACATCAGATGGGTTCATTACGAATTTTGCAAACGATTACCGGAGGAATTATTGGTATCGAAACACCCGAAAACCGGTGTTGAAGTTCGCGTGATCCCTGGAGAGTTTAGAAATACTGAAGTAATAGTTGGTCGACATGTACCACCGGAACACTCTGATCTTCATAGATTACTCGAACACTTTGAGCAATCTTACTCTTCTGCTAAGTTACGAGGTATGTCAACACTATTTGCTATACCTGCTGCACACCATCGACTTCTATGGATTCACCCATTTGTCGATGGCAATGGCCGGGTAGCACGATTGATTTCACACACAATGTTGAACAGAGCCGGTCTAGGCAGTCCACTTTGGTCTGTATCACGGGGACTTGCCCGAAACATAGAAAGGTACAAAGCAACACTAGCGGCCGCGGATCAACCTCGCCAAGGCGACCTTGATGGTCGTGGCAGTCTCTCGCTCAAAGCTTTGTTGGAATTTTGTCAATTCTTCTTCGAATCGTGTATTGATCAAGTAACGTTTATGGAGAAATTATTGGACCCAAGTGAACTGGGGCGACGGATTAAACTATACGCACGCGATGAAATCGATGCTGGTCGTCTTTCGAAGGGTTCAACAGAAATTTTATTGGAGGCATTCACCTTCGGCCATGTAGATCGAGGAAAAATTCAGGAGCTCACGGGTTACAAAGACCGGAGGGCTCGGCAAATACTAGTTGAATTAGTGCAAAAAGATCTTTTGGTGTCCACAGGTCCTCGTAAGCCAGTTCGTTTGGGTTTTCCACTTGAAGTCATAGAAAGATGGCTGCCTACCCTATATGTTTGATAGCTAAATGGATTAATCCAACCTAATAGGTCTAACAACACTGCGAGGTTGGACCGTAATTGGTACTCGCGACCCCAGTGGCCGGCCTACTAGCAGTTGTAGCTCTCTTACATTTATCGCAGAAAACAATTCGGGAGAGCATGCATTTGTAAAGGCCCTCGATGTAAGCATCAGCTTCCAGCAAAACGAAGATGTACAGGACGCTCTTGAAGCGCATAAAGTTCGCGTCGACCGATTCCTCTACGAGTGGAAACTAGCTGAACAATGCACCGATGCAAGGCTTTCTGGAGTTGTTCGGGCGCTAGAAGAAGGAGTCTTCCATATCGTTGGTGAAAGTAACCCGGTGCCCTATCTTGTTTTTGAATTGGCCGACTGTGATCTTCGTGAACAATCCGATTTGGAACGACGTTTCGACTTGGCGTTTCGCCTTCGAGTATTACATAAAACGGCAGTAGGGTTGTCACAGCTTCACGGAATTAATATAGCACTACAAGATATAAAGCCAGCAAATATAGTGGTTTTCGATGATCGACAATCCAAGATTCGGATTTGGGTAATGCCCATCACCGGGACCTTGGGCGGCCAGGCGAGGATACGGATATTGCAGCAGATAAAGCATATGCACCATTAGAACAACTTTATCGAGCCGTACCGGAAGGTTGGGATACCAGGCGTCTTGCTGCTGACCTTTACTTGCTTGGTAGCATCGCCACCTTTCTAATTACCGGAGTTGGCATGACTCAATTAATTAAATTACACCTCGGAAACGAGCATTGGTGGAGTAATTTCTACGATGATTACGAGCAGGTAAAACCATACTTGCGGGAAGCGATAGATGCAGCGTTAGAAGAAATTAAAGAGGCGGCGGAGCCAGAAATAGCAGAAGAAATTACTACTCTTATTGGCTTTCTATGTAACCCTGATCCTTATGCTCGAGGCCATCCTCGAAATCTAGACAGCGCTGGTGCACGCTGTGGTCTAGAGCGATTCATTTCACGATTTAAAGTGCTAGCAACGCGCGCTGAATATAATCTCAAATCGAGAGGCTCTCGTGAGCGGCATTGACGGTGATCCAGAAAGACGCATTGTGCCACGATGGCGCTTTAGCAGGGACTTTCACGGGTCTGCAGAAATTAAAAGTGACCCTGGGAGTAAAAACCTTACCTCTACCAACATAGGATTCATGGAAGATCGCTTAATTGAATGGCGAGCATCACCCACTATTGAGGAATTCGGTTCCAGCTGCAGTAATCAACAAAGAATCGCCCACCGCCTTCTTCACCGCGATAAATTCGCGCAGTGGGATTGGGTTCAGCCATATTGGCAGCAACACCTTCTCGAAGGACTTCTACCCAGTCAGAGAACAGACCTCGCAAAACGGTCACACCTTCACTCTGGAACTGTTGCACCGTGTGTTGGTCGAGTTCGCGCTTCATTTTCTACTCCTGTCTATCACTATCAATGAATAACCACTTTACCAATGAGCAGGTATTAGAGAAAATAATATTAATGGATACTCAATATCAGAAAATCAAATCGCTTACACTCAAAAGAATTGCTTATGCAATGGCTGCGGCTGACGAAGGCAATGTGACCGCTGCTGCGCGAAAACTACACGTCTCGCAACCGGCGGTTTCATCGGCTATTGCAGCTCTAGAGCAGCACTATGGGATTAGGTTGTTTACCAGATTACCTGCACAAGGAATAACCCTTACATCCTTTGGTACCATGGTTATGTCCGAAGCTCGCCTTCTCTGTGATCAGGCACAGACGATTGCTTTGCTGGCTTCACCCGATGCGAAAATTGCCGGCGAAGTGGGGCTATGTTGCTATGAAGCGATTGCTCCGTACGTTGTGCCCCGGTTGCTTCGTCGATTAGAAAAGCGATTACCTGAAGTGTCGGTTAGATTGACCGAGGCTAATCTCGAAAATACCGCGGCAAGTCTTAAGCATGGCAGGACAGATCTGGCAATCACATACGATCTCGGCCTGGAAGGAGATGTGTATCAGCAAGCCCTGTACAGCTCAAACCCTATGTCATCTGCGCGAAGGATCACAAATTTGCGCGGCGTAAAAAGCTTAGACTTGCCGAACTACACCACGAGAAGATTATCCTGCTGGATCAGCCCTTGAGCGCCCAGTATGTGCTTGGATTGTTGCGAGCACATGAGGCTGAACCTGAAATCGCATGGCGTGTAAAAAGTTTCGAACTACACAGATCATTGGTTGCAAATGGTTTCGGCATAGCGTCGACTCATACCCTTCCAGAGACAAAGGTATCGTATGATGGTATGCCAATCTGCGCTATTCCGATTACCGATAGCCTGGTCGAGCAAAGAGTGCTAATGACCTGCCTGGCTCAGAATAAAAACCGCCCTGTCATCAAATCTATATTGGGCGAAGTAGCTACCCTATTCACTGATAATCGTGAAAGTACAAACTAGAATCAGGAAACCTGTAATGAACTACAACGACCTCCCTACTCCATCCCTATTGCTGGATAAATCCCGTTTGCTGGTCAATATCAAGCGGATGCAAGCCTCTGCTAATCGCCTTGGCGTAAGCTTACGTCCGCATTTGAAAACCATGAAGTCTGCGCAGGCGGCACAGGCGATGATTTCGGCGGGTGCCTGCGGAATCACCGTGTCGACGCTTAAGGAAGCAAATTACTTTCTCGACCACGGCATCAGTGACATTACTTATGCCGTGGGTATAGTGCCCTCAAAACTGGCAGACGCTGCCGAACTTATCCAGCGTGGTGCCAATTTGAAAATAATGACTGACAGTGTAGATATAGCTCACGCCGTTGCCGAAGCAGCGCAACATAGCGATATCCGTTTCAAGCTACTGATTGAAATCGATAGTGGTGATCATCGCGGCGGCTTACAGGCAGACAGTGACGAACTGTTGCAGATAGCGTCGATACTCGATCAATCCTCAGCGCATTTTCAAGGGTTATTGACCCACGGAGGCCACTCCTACGGGGTTAAGGCTCGTGAAGAAATTGAACAGGTGGCGGCACAGGAACGTGATTCCGTGGTGCAGGCTGCAGACCGTTTACGCGCGGCGGGTTACGAGGTTGAAACGATCAGTGTTGGTTCAACCCCGACTGCCCTCTTTGCGACTGATTTAACGGGTGTTACCGAGCTTCGTGCAGGAGTCTATACGGTTTTCGATATTGATCAGCAATCTCGCGGCATCTGCGAAACTGATGAAATCGCGATGAGCGTGTTAACCAGCGTCATCGGCCATAACCGGGCTGCTGGCAAGATACTGCTCGACGCCGGTGGGCTAGCTCTGTCGAAAGACCGCAGCGCAGATGGCTTTAGACCTGAGGTGGGTTATGGCCAGGTTACTGACAGTCATGGAAAGGTCATTCCCGATCTATACGTTACTTCTGTAAGCCAGGAACATGGTCACGTACAAGTGCGTGGTGAAGCCGACTACGATCTGTTTCCGGTGGGCAGCCAATTGCGCATATTACCGATTCATGCCTGTATGACAGCGGCGGCTTACGACTATTTCAACGTTATTGAGAACGGCGCAATAAGCGAACGTTGGGATCGTGTTAACGGCTGGTAGGCAAACTACAATGCTCCGATGATAAAGTTGCTAACTGGAACAACTTGTCAATATCAATTAATCATTTACAACAACGATATTGCCAACATGTTTTTTCTGCATGAAGGCTTCCTGAGCCACAGCCAGTTCGCGAAGTGGAAACGTTTGAGCCAGCAATGGTTTCAAAAGCCCCTGCTCGATCAAACTGACTACTCGATTCATCGTACCGGGTGGGACAATCGTGGCGCCGATTAGCTGTAAATCTTTATAGATTAACTGTCGCAAATCGAAGTCAACCATTGGGCCTGATATCGATCCGCTTGATGAGTATCGACCACCCTGTCGAAGGCTGTCGATTAAAGGCATGAACATCTGCCCACCCACTACGTCGAGCGCGACGTCAACTTTGCCACCGGCTGCATTTCTAATGTCTAACTCAAGGTTGCTACTGTTCCGATCAATAATGAAGTCTGCCCCCAGTTCTATTAAATGACCAGCTTTGCTCAATGATGCTATACCGATAGTTTTTGCACCTCGAAGTTTACAGAGTTGAACCGCTGCAGAACCGACGCCTCCAGACGCCCCTGCAATCACAACGGTTTCACCGGGTTTTAAATGGGTACGGGATACCAGGTTTTCAGCGGTTCCATAAGCACAGGGAAAAGTTGCGAGTTCAGCATCTGATAATTGGCTGTCTATTCTGATCGCATTAACGCTACGGATGGTAACGTACTCAGCAAAACCACCATCGCACTCAGATCCAAAGTAAAGTGAGCGTGAGGTATCCATCCAGTCACCCAGACCAAGTAACCAGGGGTCAAGCAGTACTCGCTCTCCAATTCGATTCGGATCCACATTGTCACCGACGGCTGCAATAACTCCAGCAACATCGGCTCCCTGAATGCGGGGAAAAGATAATGCTGCATTGCCCCAGCTACCGGTCTCGGCATCGGCAGAGTCATAACCCTCTTTGCCACCACTATCGGTAATGCCTTCGGTAACTGTTTTTGAATACCAGGCGGTGCGGGTATTGATATCGGTATTGTTTAAACCACAGGCACCGATTTTTATCTGGACTTCATCTTTTTCTGGCGTAGGAATCGGCCAGTCTTCACGATATTCAAGTTTGTCAAAACCTCCGTGACCAGTGAGGAGAACTGCTTTCAAGAATAGTACCTATAAAGTAGATTTGATTGAGTCGTAAATAAGCCGGGCAAAATGTTGTTGCACCGGATCCCAGTATGGAGACAACACGCCACCATCAAAACCCTCAGATGCTCGACCGGCCTGCATGCGTTCAATGATTCCGATATCTTCCTGATTCAAATCATGCCAGTTTTGAACGACATAATCACGGGCACCAGCATATTGATCGCTGGTTACACCTTCGCCTATAAAATAAAGCGCAATGGTTTCTCTCGATTGATTCGCGGCCAGTGGTGTTGCGATAAAAACATCGACCTGATCGGGAAAAATTTCAAAGGCAAAATTAGGAAACAGAACATACCAGTCACCACGATTTTGTTTGTCGACCGGCAAATCGGGAAACCAGGGCAGCTGCCCTCCCCTTGCTGGATCGGGTTTTTGAAATGCGTATCCACAACTCAGTACGTGATCTTTAAACTGAGGTGGATCACGTTCCTCCATACTGACAAAATCGTTCAGCCAGGGATGACATGAAAATACGTGATAAGGCTCGATAAAGTTTTCGACCGCAAGTTTCCAGTTAGCTTTGACGTCAAATTCAAGTGACTTCGAGAAATGCAGATCGGTAAAGTCATAGCCTTCTAGTTTGTCGGTAACCGGTTTGAGATATTCCGATAACTCAGCGGCTTTACCGTTGACGTTGACAAAAACCCAGTCGAACCAGATATCGCATTTTATTTCTACCAGATCAGCCCGATGACAATCCTGCTGATTAACATCATGTTTACCACCACCCATAAAATGTGGACGTGCCTTTAGTCGGCCTTTCAGGTCATAACTCCAGGAATGATTTGGGCAGATGAAGTTTTTCCGAGCCGTTTGAGGCTTCTGAATTAACTGTGCACCGCGATGCCGACAGACATTATGAAAAGCCCGAATTTGTAAATCATCCCCTCTGACAATAACAATAGGTTGTCCGGCTATTTCACAGGGCAGCATATCGCCCTTACCGGGTAGCTCGTGCGCAAATGCAGCAAACACCCAGTTACAGCGAAACACCGTTTGTTGCTCAAGCTGAAAAAACTCATTACTGGTGTAGGCAGAGTTCGGCAATGCCGAACCTTGCCCCGTGGGTAGATTAAGGCGATTTTCCAGATCAGCATTAAACTCGCTGGCAAGCTGGCTTGCAGATTCAGTCACTGAGGAAACACTTGCCATATGAAATAAATAAACGATTATTTATAAAAATGAAAATATAGTACTAAATTTTCATTTCAACAAGTAATATATGTGATATCAGTGGTTATAAATGGTCATCTCCATGTTCGACAATTTACTTCAACCCATTGCGCTCGGCCCGACACAAATATCGAACCGACTTTTCAATCCACCGCATGGTACGACCTTAGGCCATGGCGGCGTGGTAACCGATGACCTGATTGCTTACCACAAAACTAGGGCTGAGGGTGGTGTTGGCCTTATTATCCTTGAAGGAATGACTCTTCACCCCAGTTACGGGTTTAAAGAGTCCTTTCTCTATGCTGGAAGCGACGACATTATTAAAGGCCTTAACAAGTTAGGTGAAGCTTGTCGAGCACACGATACGCCCGTGTTTGGCCAATTGTTTCACGCCGGTCGAGCTGTGCGTTTAAGCCACGATGGATCTAAGCCAGTCACCTATTCGGCATCCGATGTCCCCGATGAACGATATCGTGTCATTCCAGTACCTATGCCTCATGACATGGTCTGGGAAATGATCGAAAGTTATGTCGAAGCTGCCGGGCGACTGGCCGATGCCAATCTTGATGGTGTTGAAATTCTCGCCAGTATGGGCTACCTGATTGCTCAATTTTTAAACCCTGCAACTAATTTTCGCGAAGATGAATTTGGCGGCAGTTTCGATAATCGCTTAAGGTTCCTACGCGAAATCATCACGCAAACTCGACAGCGAATCGGCGATTCAAAAACGCTGGGGATTCGAATCACTCTCGATGAGAAATCGGAAGGCGGACTCGATGCGAATGAAATCATTAAAATTTGCCAGACTCTGGAAAAGGATAATCATGTCGATTATTTTAGTGTTATTTCGGGCACGACGGCCTCTCCCAACGGATGGATTCACGTATTTCCTCCCATGGCCGTTCCTCATGCCTTTGTGGCGGATGATGCAGCGCGATTAAAACAATCTGTTTCCAAACCCGTCCTGGTCGCCGGGCGAATTAATCAGCCACAACTCGCCGAGACCATTTTATCTGACGGTAAAGCTGATATGGTCGGTATGGTGAGAGCGCTCATTACTGATCCCGAATTTATGAACAAGGTTAAGTCGGGACAGGCTGAAGACATACGAGCCTGCATTGGTTGTAATCAGGCTTGTGTAGGACATCGCCTCGCGCATCATCCCGTTTCCTGTATTCAAAATCCGCGTGCGGGGCGTGAACTGCGGTTCAACGATTCACCTGATTCTGGTCAATCTAAGACCGTAATAATCATTGGTGGTGGTCCTGCGGGAATGAAGGCAGCGCTAACCGCGGCTGAACGCGGTCACACGGTACATCTATTTGAAAAGGCGAATCGATTGGGTGGGCAGGTCAATCTGGCGGAGCAGTTACCCGGTAGAGCCGAGTTTGGAGGTGTCACCACCAATTTAAAACAGGAGCTTACAAAAACCACTGTTAATCTGGCCCTCAATACCGAAGTAACAGCCGAGATTGTCGAGGCTATTAATCCGGATCAGATCATTGTTGCGGTAGGTGCTCAACCTCGATTGCCACTGGTCGATATCGATGAAGATGTTAATTTGATCGATGCCTGGTCAGTCATCAGCAATGAAGCTTCATTGGGAAAAAACGTCGTCATAGCGGACTGGTCCTGCGACTGGACGGGGTTGGGTGTTGCAGAAAAACTAGCCCGTGACGGACATTACGTTCGATTAATGTCGGGTGCCAGTACAGCGGGTGAATCTTTACAGGGCATAGTTCGTGATCAATGGTTGGGGGTATTACATTCGCTTAATGTCGAAGTCACAACCTTCGCACGCTTCTACGGGGCGGTTGGCGATACCGCCTACTTTCAGCATATGACCAGTGGTGACACCATTAGCTGTGAGAATGTCGATGGTATTGTCAGTTGCTATGCTCCTAAGGCGAACCATGATTGCGACTGGCTCGATGAATATTGCAGGGATAAAGAAATCGGTCTTACCCGGGTTGGCGATGTCATCTCACCCAGAACCGTCGAAGAAGCCGTACTAGAAGGCATGACCGAAGCATGGAATCTATAGATGGATATAGAAAACAAACCTAAAAAAGATCAATTGGCAAACCTTGGAGATGAAATAAGACAGCTGCGTAAAGTCCGCGGTATTACTTTGCAGAGCATGGCTAAATCAATTGGCAAATCGGTTGGGTTTTTGAGCCAGGTCGAACGCAATATGACAAAACCGTCCGTTGCCGCACTCCAGGATATATCTGAAGTGCTTAATATTCACATTGGCTGGTTTTTTCAGGCGGACGACAGCGAATCAGAAGAGGAACGAAAGTACATCGTGCGTCAAACTAACCGCCGCCGATTGTCATATACCGCGCTCTCGAATACCGATTATCTGGGACTGCATGATCATTTATTATCGACTAATTTAAACGGTGAATTAGCACTGGGAATCTCCCGCTATGAACCCGGTGCATCAACCGGTGACGACAGTTATGATCACACTGGTGAAGAAGCAGGGCTGGTCTTATCTGGAATTCTCGAATTGACCATTGACCATAAAAAATACCTGCTGGAAACCGGCGATAGTTTTTCATTTAAGAGTCAATTAAAACATCGCTATGTGAATCCATCAAAAAATGAAGATACTGTTGTCGTCTGGGCCAATACACCCATTAGCTTGCGACGCTAAAAAGATGCTAACCTACTAACCATGAAAACGATTGACGACTTAAGCGAAGAAGCGCAACAGGCCTATCAGGCATTTGTTGATATGAGCCAGAGTAAAACCGCGCATTTTACTTGCCTGCAAGCACATGATTCTATTTATGAAGCAGGGGGAATGCCCAGTCTTACAGAAAAACTGGAACTTGAAACACTACTATCAAATCACGATAAAAATGTCATTGCCTTTAAAACAACAATGGCTGCGGTTACCGACAATGAAGAAAAAATGGCCGTCATTCAGTTGATGTCTTGATTCAAATAGGTGCTTGAAGAACTATCAGCTTATCTTTCGTTTTAATCCAATGACACTCAATGACCGAAAATAATCCAAAAACAATACTGATCACCGGATGTTCTTCGGGTATCGGCTATGATGCCGCGCATCAGCTCCACAAACTCAAATGGCGGGTTTTTGCAACTTGCAGAAAGCCCGAGGACTGCGAACGATTAATGTCAGAAGGTCTGGAAAGTTTTGTTCTTGATTACGAAGACGAGGAAAGTATAAAGACTGCCGTTGCTGAAACTTTACATCGCAGTGATGGGAGTCTCGATGCACTGTTTAATAATGGTGCCTACGCGGTACCCGGATTCACGCAGGATTTGCCGAGAAATGCATTACGAGCAATATTTGAAGCTAATCTGTTCGGCTATTTCGATTTAATTAACCAACTCTTGCCCGTCATGTTGAAACAAGGGCATGGCAAAATCATTAATTGTTCGTCAGTTCTCGGCCTTGCGGCATTGCGTGGACGCGGCGCCTACAACGCCACCAAATTCGCGATGGAAGGTTTGACCGATACGCTACGACTAGAGCTTATTAAGCAACCTGTCGATATTATTTTAATCGAACCCGGCCCCATTAAAACGAATATCCGTCAAAATGGGCAGGTGCAATTCGAGAAATGGCTAGATTGGGAAAACTCACTGGCAAGGAAATTCTACGAAAAACAGCTGATGCCACGCCTTTACGACAAGAACCAATCCCCCGATAAATGGGAGCTGCCGGCTTCGGCGGTCACCGATAAATTAATAATGGCGTTGAACTCTAGCAATCCGAAACCCAGATACTATGTTACTACCCCTACTTACATCATCGGTTTCCTAAAAAGAATCTTACCAACCCGAGCTTTGGATAAACTGTTAAGCCGGATTTAGTCCGGAAAATTATCGACCCATCAATCCTCATGAAAATTCAAAGCCCTCATATCCCTTTGTTACGATGTCATCACAATACTCAGAATATTTATGATACCCGCCCACATAAGGCATAAAAACATCTGCTTTATTTTCAATATTTGATCCGTTGTACCAAGATCTGGTTTTTGATCTGAGAGTACTCCCAGCTACTTCCTGTACATGCGCCCACCACTTTTCTTCAGCTTCAGTGCTCGCTTCGATTGTCGAGTGCTGATTCTCATTCATGTAACTCAAGCATTCTGTAATCCATTCCACATGTTGTTCGATGCTGCATAACATATTGGTTAAAACAGAGGGACTGCCCGGCCCGGTCACGGTAAACAAGTTGGGAAATCCAGCCATCGTCAGTCCCAGATAACTTTTCGGTCCGTTGTCCCATTGGCTTTGGAGCGTGCTTCCATTTTTTCCAACTATGTCAATATTTAAAAGAGCGCCGCTGATCGCATCAAAACCTGTCGCAATGATCAGGTCGTCCAGTTCAAATAATCTCCCGCCCGCTATCACGCCGTGTTTAGATATAGTTTCTATATCAATGCTGTTCACATCGACCAATTCAACGCCGGGTTTGTTATAGGTTTCAAAATAATGCGTATCAACGCAGAGCCGCTTACCTCCGATGATATTAGCTGGACACAAAAGCTCGGCTGTTTTTCCATCACTTACAACTTCACGTATTTTTCTTTTTACAAAATCAGCAGCGATTTTATTAAATTCAGGATTAAATCCAAGATCGCTAAAACCCTCGAGGAAAGCTAGACCACCATACTGCCAACGCCATTC
>JBLIOG010000110.1:0-11879 GCA_047639625.1 Gammaproteobacteria bacterium | reverse complement strand
AAAGCACTTATGCAAGACCCGAATGTGGCGGGTGGTGCTTTTTTCAGTACCTTTCGTGATGACTACTTCCTGCACGAAGCCATATATCGGGTGGTAGATTCTGTCAGCCGTGAGGTAGACAAGCCCATGGCTCTGGCGACCACTTATGCCGATCTTGCCAACCAAAAAATGTCGCGGCGTTCATTCGAAGCAGGCATTCCCTTAATCGAAGGTGCTAGAGAATCCCTGCTCGCGTTCAAGCACCTGTTTGAATATCAACGTCAATTAAAAAAACCGCTCGATACGGAGATAACGTCATTAACAGGCAATTCCAAAATTTCTCGCTGTCGAGAATTATTCGAATCGGGTAATCGCACTGCTTTCGATGAAAACAAGTCACTAGAACTACTTTCGGAATTCGGCATAGCCGTTGCTACCAGTCACCAGGTTAACGACGAAAAATCCCTGATCAGTGCAAGCCGTACAATGAAATACCCATTGGTCCTCAAAACTGCGGAACCCGGCATTCATCATAAAAGTGATAGTGCTGGGGTAATACTTGATATCTCGGATGAACCTACGCTGGTAAAGCATTACTCAGACCTTTGTAACCGACTCGGGCCCACCGTTCAGATCGCAGAAATGATTAACAATGCTGTCGAAATCAGCCTTGGTTGTGTCAATGACCCACAGTTCGGACCTTTTATTTTGGTCTCCGCCGGCGGAGTTTTGATTGAACTACTGGACGACCGAGAAGTAGCGTTGTGTCCTGTAGGCTCTGAAGAAGCGGCCAATCTCATTAACAGCCTGAAAGTATCCAGCCTCTTTAAAGGCTATCGGGGTAAACCAGCAGTTAATATTGTTGCGTTAGTTAGTACGATTGTTCAATTTTCACATTTCGCCTATGAGTTTCAAGGATATTTTAGTGAAATCGATATTAACCCTTTGCTAGTCAATACTGAGGACTGCTATGCCGTGGATGCTTTGATTGTTAGATAATTGATCATCGAAAACCATTTATTACCCGAATTACAGGTCAATATTATATACAAAACATTGAATCTGATGATTTATCACACAATTTGGTGATTTTTCCGCCTAAACCTCGACTTTTAACCGCTGAATCATTACAGTATCGGCCGTTTTGTTTGTCTGCGCTTCAAATCCCAGTACAACTATCCATTTTTACTGTCTATATCTGAGAATACCGTTTTGATTTCCACCGCTAATATCACCATGCAATTTGGCGCAAAGCCATTGTTCGAAAACATTTCTGCCAAGTTTGGTAACGGTAATCGTTATGGACTCATTGGCGCCAATGGTTGCGGCAAATCGACCTTAATGAAGATCATCAGCGGTGAATTGGCACCCTCGTCGGGTAATGTTTCGTTCGAACCCGGCATTAAAATGGGAACCTTGAGTCAGGACCAGTTTGAATTTGAAGAACATAGCGTTATCAACACCGTTATTATGGGTGACGCGGAATTGTGGAAGATTAAGCAGGAACGTGAACGCATTTATTCATTACCGAATATGTCCGACGAAGAAGGCATGCTGGTAGGCGAACTTGAAGGTCAATTTGCCGAAATGGATGGTTACAGTGCCGAAAGTCGCGCAGGTGAGATTCTCCTGCAAGCGGGTATCGATGAGTCCCTGCACTTTGGATTGATGAGTCAGGTCGCACCCGGTTGGAAATTACGCGTATTGCTGGCACAGGCATTGTTTGCCAACCCCGACATTCTGCTATTAGACGAACCGACCAACAACCTCGACATCCATACCATCGGTTGGTTGGCAGACGTATTGAATCAACGTAAAAGTACGATGATTATCATCTCGCACGATCGCCACTTTCTAAATTCAGTTTGTACCCACATGGCAGATATCGATTATGGTGAACTGCGAGTTTATCCCGGTAACTACGATAACTTCATGGCAGCTTCTTCATTAGTTCGTCTACAGCTGCAACAATCGAACGCAAAAAAGAGCACTGAATTAGCTGAGTTACAAAGTTTTGTCGATCGCTTCTCAGCCAATGCGTCCAAGGCAAAGCAAGCCAGTTCACGAGCCAAGAAGATGGATAAAATTAAACTCGATGAAATCAAACCGTCGAGCCGGATAACACCGTTCATTACATTCAAGCAGGAGAAAAAGCTACATCGTCAGGCTCTGGTACTCGAAAAACTATCGCATGGCTTTGATGAAGGCCCACTATTCACTAAGGGTGATTTAATTCTAGAAGCCGGCGCACGGCTCGCGGTTATTGGAGAAAACGGCGTTGGGAAAACCACTTTCCTGAAATGCCTGCTCAATCGAATTGAAGCCAATAGCGGTGTTGTAAAATGGTCTGAGAATGCGTCACTAACCTATTGCCCGCAGGACAATGGGTCTGATTTTAATAACGAACTCAATATCTTTGACTGGATGTCACAATGGCGTCTCCCTAAACACGACGACATTTACGTTCGTAGCATACTAGGACGCTTACTGTTTTCTGCCGACGACTATAAGAAAAAAGCCAAGGTATGTTCGGGTGGTGAGAAAAACCGATTGCTGTTTGGCAAACTGATGATGTCCGACGCCAATGTATTAATCCTCGACGAGCCAACCAATCACCTCGACATGGAATCAATTGAAGCGCTAAATCAGGCATTGGCGAAATACGATGGAACTGTCATATTTGTCAGCCATGACCGTGAGTTTGTATCGTCATTAGCAACCCGAATATTAGAAGTGAAAGATAAAAGCCTGGTTAATTTTCAGGGTACTTATGATGAGTATCTTGCGAGTCAGGTTGAGGTTTCGAGAGTCGCATAGCGACCTGACATTCAAACAGAAATTATCGACGAGGTCGTAGCTCCGAGATCATTTTCGTTGTCCCTTGTACATAAAAAATATTGCGATTAAAAGTGACGTGACCCATCGCCTTTAAGTTAGCCAAATACCAGGCAGATTGGGTCGACCGCACGTAACTATCAGCTCGGTGCACTATTAAGTAGGTTGGGTAGAACGCAGTGAAACCCAACATTGCAATGGCTCCGATTTGTTGGGTTTCACAAGCTCTCGGCAACTACTCCTGCGTCGCTTAAAAGCGCCTACTGTTGGTGCTCTACCTCCAGAACGCCGGACCGCTGCATCCATGCAGTCGTTCCCAACCTACCGGGTATTTAACTCAATAACTCAACAGCCTGTGAATGTAAAGCTTTGCTAGCCGACGCCACTACGTCCCCTTTTGATTGCATGGTCAGTGGTTGACCCTGCCAGTCTGTAATAACGCCACCTGCGCCTTCAATGACGGGCACCAGTGCGCTAAAGTCATAAAGCTGTAAGTCAGACTCAACCACCAGATCAATGTGTCCGGAGGCCAATAATGCGTAGTTATAGCAATCACCGCCATAGCGGTAGAAAGACGTCCTGCCCAGTAACTTCCTGAAGCGCACCAATTGTTCAGCGGTAAACATGTCGGGAGAGGTTGATACCAGGCGACATCCATCCAGTTGCTCTCGATGGCTAACACTACAATTACTTCCATTAACTGTTGTGCCCTCCTTTCCATCACCTATCCAACGCTCGTCCATCGCTGGCATGTCAATGACGCCAAGGATTGGAGTACCATTGTCTAACAAACTGATTAATGTACCGAATGTGGGAGTTCCGGTAATAAACGATCGGGTTCCGTCTATCGGGTCAAGCACCCATACAAATTTGCTATCGACATTTTCTTCGCCAAACTCTTCACCAAAAATACCATGATCAGGAAAACGATCATTAATTAATTGCCGTAACCTTCGCTCAGTTTCCCGATCGGCTATAGTTACAGGCGTTTCATCGGCTTTAGCATCTATATTGAATGGATGACGGAAATATTGAGCGATCACTTCTCGTGAAACTTTTGTCAAATGATCGATAAACTCTGACAATTCCTGAAATGAGTAACTACTGGCTGACACCGGATTACCTGCGATAATTTCAATAAATGATGGCGATAGCTTACCTGAAATTGAACTTGATCAATATCTAACTGATCATTGAATGCCTGTCTGGTTGTTTCATTTTCAAGGGCGACCAAATTTAGTACTCTACATTCAACCAAACACTTCTGGCCTGACTGCATGATTAAATTTTTTTACGCCCTGATAATACTGGCAGGTACCTCCACCAGTTTACAGGCAGACGAATTGAAACCTTTTACCAGCGATGGTTGTAGCGCCTTTCCTGACGGCACCCTGAAATATACTAAACTCTGGCTTCAGTGCTGTACCGCTCATGATTACGCTTATTGGAAGGGTGGCACTCATGATGAAAGAAAAAACGCTGATATTGATTTTAAAAACTGTGTCTCAGCAGTCGGTAAAAAAGAAATTGCCATTCTCATGCTGGCAGGCGTTAGAGTGGGTAGTTCACCCTATTTTCCGACAGACTTCCGTTGAGTTTACGGCTGGTCTTATCCAATATATTATGGCGAACTCACTGCAAACGAATCAGCGCAAGTTAAAGTGATGAGCAACAGGTCGGGGTATTAATCAGCATAGCCCGGCATTTCACGATCCATGATTCGTTTCATGGCGTCAAAAAACAGATGGTGACGTTGACCTTTGTGCCGATCATTTTCATCAGGTGTTTGAACCTGTTTTATGACCTTAGGTGATATGGGTAACAAAGCTTTTCCGGTCGCCATCGCACGAAGTTGCGCGCGACAAACACGCTCGAGATTATATAATATTCGATATGCCTTTGAGATCGTGTCGGAAGCTACCAGAACGCCATGGTTTCTAAGGAACATAACTTCTTTGTCTCCCAAAGCTTCTGCAAGGCGTTCACCTTCTTCAAGCGTATCGGCGGTTCCATGATACTCATCGTAATAGACTACCTGACCGTCAAAAAAGGCCGCGGTCTGGCAGGCAGGAATAAGTCGATTATCTTCGAGCATGTTTAATGCGAGCGCCCAATTCTGGTGGGTATGCAATACAACAGATTTGCCGGTTATTCGATGAATGGGTGCATGAATACATTGTGCTGATAATTCGACGAGTCCTTGTCCTTCCAGCGTATCCCCTGCTTCGTTAAAAGTGATTAAATCACTGGCACGGGCTTCCGACCAATGCATTCCAAACGGCAATACCAGGTACTGATCAGCAGTTCCCGGTATAGTCATCGTAAAATGATTATCTATACCTTCTTCCAGTTCATGATAAACCGCCAACCGATGAGCGGCAGCCAGATCAACTTTTGCAGCAGTGATCAAATCTTTACTTTTATTGAGTGAATGAATAGTCATGCAGTTCTCCTTGCTCTGATAACATTATATTGACTATTCCCAGTCGCACAACTATCGGGTGTACATAGATATGCGTTATTCTTCTGTCACTGATTCATGTGGAAGCATTGACCATCAACCTTCGTAAATTATCCAGATTGTATTTGGCAATAGTCCTTATTTGCGTGGCTGGCCCTGGGCTGACTGATGAGCTCAGGAACTGTAGTCAGAAGCAATACAATATCAAAGTTGTGCCAGCTAATATGTCAGTTGCCGAAAAAAAGACGCGCTTCCACTGTCTGGTACAACCCGCAATTGAGTCAATCTATCTGACGCTGAACCGACAATTTAGGGAAGTGAAAACACTCATCATCCAGGATCAGGCAAGCCAGCGACTCGAGCAACTCAGAACAAAATACAACGTCAGTAATAATGACGATCTACTAGCCGCCATCAAACCGCATCCACAAAGTATCACCATGGCGCAAGCGGCTATAGAAACAGCCTGGGGTACTTCGCGGTTTTTCCGGAAAGCCAAAAACCTCTTTGGTATTCGACCGACTAATAGCAAACAACCGCGCATTGAAACAATCCAGCAGAGTAATGGAAAATCGGTCTGGCTACGCCGTTATGAATCGATTGAAGACTCGGTTGAAGATTATTATCTTGTTCTAGCAAAAGGAAAAGCATTTAAAGCTTTCAGACGCCTCAGATTAATGACAGCCGATCCTTATCAACTGGTTTTAAAATTAACCCGTTATTCCGAAAGACATCATGACTATGTGCGGGATTTGGCTTCAATCATTCGAACCAACCGATTTTATGAACTCGATCAACCGTCTCTGGCAGTGAATCAATAATGAATCGTCGATCTATTGGGAAATTCCTTGAGTCGTTAACGGTACGCGGCATCGAGTTAATTTATAACTTTTTCGAAAGTGATTTTTTTGCGGACAACCTGAGCCTAATCCAGGAAGTTTTGACCGGTATTTTTGGCGCACTATTTCAACTGAGCAAGCAAGTACTGCAAAGCAAGGTATTACGACAGCTGTGTAAAAGGATTTACACTCATCTGAAAAAGATTTGGCAATGGGTCATAAAGTCGATTTCTGAGATCGATAAACGACTAAAAACCCATTCACTAGTACCCTACTACCGAGACAAATTCGCTCAACTCTACAGTAGCATTAAACGGAACCCCAGATTTTTTGGCCCTGTCACTCTCATTCTATTGATGATATTTTTTTGGCCCGATCCCGGTTCAAAATTTGAACCCGAAAAAATACAGGAAGTTGAATCAGTGGTTACAACCAAAAGCGAACCAGCCCTTCCAGAAAAAGAATTTACCCAGCCAGTACCTGATACCTTTCAGGTGCTCCCAAACTTCAACGCTTTTGCAGCGGGTCCCGAGCGTAAAAATGCATTTTTCGATTATTTTCTGCCCTTAATCGCAAACGCTAATCAATCAGTTTTGGAATCGCGTGAACGGATAAACCATTGGTATCAGAATCGACAAAACTTGACTGTGGAAGAAAAACGACGAATTCAAAATATAGCAAATTATTACCGTGTTCGGGATTTCAATCTCGAGACAAATGATCATTGGGAAATTCTGTTCACCAGGGTTAACCAGATCCCCCCATCACTGGCACTGGCACAAGCCGCTAATGAAAGTGCATGGGGAACCTCACGATTTGCACGAAAGGGAAACAACTTTTACGGACAGTGGTGTTTCGAACCAGGCTGTGGACTAGTTCCGGCCAAACGTGACCCCAACAAAACACACGAAGTTGCCGCATTCGAGTCACCAAAAGAATCGGTGAATCGTTACATCCATAACTTGAACAGCCACAGAGCTTATCGAAATCTGCGTAAAATAAGACAGCAGCTGGAAAAGCATAAAAAAACGATTACCGGGTATGAACTAGCAGCAGGCCTCGATAAATATTCAGAACGCGGCCAGGACTACATTAAAGAATTACGCGCCATGATCAGGTTTAATAAGTTAGAAGCGTACGACAAAGTTATCGGGCAGGGGAAATAACACTAAAGTACTTCCAATCACTAAAAAACTAGCGGGGTGAATCAGTTAAAGCACCACTATCCTGCTCAATCTCGGCCTCTGCAAAATCATCTAGCGATCTGGCGAGACACTGTAAACCACTTTGAAATTCATCACGATCAACCGAAACCTGTTGTAACCAACGTTCACCCGCGTTTCTATTAAAGGCGCGTCGAGTGTGGAGCACACGGTGATTATCAAATATCACACATTCTCCCGGTTGCAACACGCGCTCAAATGCGTAGGAGAAGTCATAAAATTCGCGTCGGATTGATGCCAATGCTTTGTATCCTGGCTCGATTTGCTCAAGGGGTATATCAAGGGCCGGCAAGGTACGATCAGCAATTCGAACACCTCTTACGATACCCTCATTGTCTGTGACAATAGCTCGGGCTCTTGAGCGAAACTGTTCATGTTCATTACGCATGGCGGCAAATAATATTGGAACCGTCGTTAAAAACTTGAAAGCTTCAGGGTCATTCGCACGAATTCTTTCCGCAGCTGCAAACCCGTCAATATAAACTGATGCGCCCTGACCGCCCGGATCGGGTTTAATGCAGTGGAAAAAACTGATACCGGGCATATTCTGTCGCCAGGTTTCATCAATATGCGGCGCTTGAGCATTCGACTGCGTCGCACCAATATTCGAACCGGATCCAGTCCGGTCATCAGGCTGAGAGCGAATATCAAACAATGATCCAAAATGGGTGACTCGGATGGGTCCGAAGTTTTGCGCCAGATTGACCACCGTTCCCGGGTCTGTGGGCAGACCACGAACCAACGCAATACCGTAATCACGAACTGTTTTGAATATGGATAACAGCCGATTGGTATCTTCGAAATCGGCCGGTTCAAACCATTTAAAATGATCTGAATCTGCTTTGTTCCAGTGCACTGGATACAACCGTCTCTTTTGTCGTTCTGATCCAGACAAACAACCAAGTCGTAGATCCTTTAACGAATGTTTTGTCGTGTTTTTATCATTCGCCCACTTCAATATCAACTCATCACCAACCAGTTCATGTCCTATCAAATGCAGATCAGCAGGATTATCAAGGTTTAAACAATGCGAATCGGAATCCTGCTCCGGCCTTCCAATTGCCGGGAAAAAACATTCATGCCGTAACCAGATATAGGGGTATAAACTTTCATGACCATCACTCCAGACAATAGATAAAAGCCGACGTTGATTATCGATCTTCAGGTTTTTTGTCGACATCGCTTAATCTCTGGTTTTATTGACATTTTCGATACCTGAGTAGACCATCAGGAGCCGGAAAGCTTTTATTAAATTGAGCACCATGATAATGGAAGCAGTAACCAGTGCCTACTTCTAAGACTAATAAACCATCATGACAGACGCAGACCAAAAAGTTCGACTCGATATCGAGACGAAATATCAACAAATGACACCCACTTCGGCGAGGCTGAACAAGCAAGGGCGACGGTATCTACCCAGTGGCGTTGTTCACGATTCTCGCCATGTGATGCCTTACGGTCTTTACGCTAGCCATGCTTCAGGGTCCAGAAAATGGGATGTCGATGGCAATGAATATATCGATTACTACGGTGGGCATGGCGCTTTGATGCTGGGGCATAATCAACCTGACATAGTTAAAGCCGTCAATGCGCAGCTGTTACGTGGAACCCATTTTGCAACCAACACGGAACTGGAAATCCTGTGGGCACAAAAAATCTGCGCAATGATTCCTGGCGCAGAACGCGTTCGCTTTCATTCATCAGGTACCGAAGCAACACAAATGGCCGTTCGTCTGGCAAGAGCCTATACCGGTAAAAACAAACTCATGCGGTTTTTCGGTCACTATCACGGCTGGCTCGATGATATGACCACGGGTTTCAACTCTCATTTTGATGGCAGCGCCCCCATCGGAGTACCGGAATTTGTCGCCAGTAATTCAATAGCACTTGACCCATATAAGCCGAACAAGGTTGAGAGACACCTCAATGAGAATCAAGATATCGCAGCGGTCATCGTCGAACCCTTCGGCGCCGCCACGGGCAAAGTGCCGATCACATCGGAGTTCCTCCACCAATTAAGAAACTGGACCCGCAAGAACAAGGTTCTTCTAATTTTTGACGAAGTAGTAACTGGATTTCGAGCAGCCCCCGGTGGCGAGCAATCTAATCTCGGCATAATTCCTGATTTAACTGCACTGGCAAAAATAGTAGCAGGAGGTTTGCCCGGTGGAGCCGTTACCGGTCTGGCGAATATTATGGCAGGACTTGACTATGACCCTTCTAAAAGAGAGAATCGAGAAAAAATATTTCACCCCGGTACATTCAATGCGTGCCCAGTTTCGGCAACCGCCGGTATTGAAACACTTAAAATCATTCAGCAGGGCAAGGTCTGCGAACAGGCCAGTCAACTGACTCAAAAGCTAAGAGATGGGTTAAACGGTCTATTCGATCAATACCGACCCGGCTGGATCGCTTATGGAAAAGCTTCTGCGTTTCATCTCTATCTTGGCAACAAGCTCGATAAAACGGTGCCTGAAGAATTTGCACCTGAATCAATCGGCAGAGAAAGACTTTACGACCAACCGGTCGATTTCACTCGATTGCTGCGCCTCGCAATGAATATACACGGTGTTGACATTGCCGGTTGGCCAGGTGGGCTGGTATCTGCAGCTCATACTGAAAGCGATATCGATAAAACCCTTATGGCATTTTCACAAAGTCTTGAATTACTCAGACCTACATTCGATAACTATTAGACCCATGAAGTCAAAACATTGAAATCCCGTTTCTTATGACAAAATCTGTACAACAGCCCTGGTTTCAAACTGAACACATCAGTGATGATTTATATTGCGTTACCGAGCCTCATTACACATGGGAAAACCGCGCAAATATCTGGTTGATTAAAGGTCGAGATGCCAATCTTCTGGTCGATACCGGTCTCGGTGTTTCCAGTTTAAAGCTCTATCTGGCTGATCAGCTAGATAAACCCCTTAAGGTAGTCGCGAGTCATGTCCACTTTGACCACAGTGGGAGCTGTCATGAGTTTGATCAGGTGTTTATTCATAAAAATGAACATCACGCCTTATGCTCGGGTGACCAGCAACTCATTCTGAGTGCCCCAGAAATCGGTTTTGTACCGGATAGTGATTTTGAAGCTATACCGTATGAAGGTTTTAGCGCGAGTCAATATGAAGTCAAAGCCTGCGCCCATGCGCAGGTTCTCGAACATGGCGATGTTATTGATCTGGGCGATAAAGCATTTGAAGTGATGCATCTACCCGGTCATTCCTCAGGATCAATTGGTTTGTATCAAGCTAAGGAGCATCAGTTTTTTTCCGGAGATGTTGTTTACGATGGTAATTTACTGGATGATTTGGAAGATTCAGTCATCACCAAATACATTGAGTCCATGGAAAGGTTACTCCAGTTAAACGCCAATGAAGTGCGTCCTGGTCACTACGCTAGTTTCAACCGAAGACGATTGAAAGAACTGGTCACTGAATACATTGAATGTAAAAAAAGTCCGCGCTGCCCTTCCGAAAGATAAATTCAGGGACTATTCTAATGGCTCATCCTTTATTCCCCGGCGACCGGGGAATAAAGAGAGATGACTACTCCGATCAGGCAGCCTTGTCCTCATCGAAATACTGTGTCAACCGTTCTGAGCCACCAATTAACTGCCCGTTGATAAAGATTTGCGGCAAAGTAGACTGACCGCTTACAGCACGAATAGTAGATTCATTGAAATCCTGATTGAGTACCAACTCGTTATATTGAATGCCTTTTTCGTTCAGTAAGGCCTTCGTTTTCACACAAAACTCACAACCTTCACGGCTAAAAATAGTAACATCATCGGGAATAGCACATCCCGGAGAAACATGAGCCAACATAGTATCGGCATCCGATACAACAAAAGGGTCACCAGGCAGGTCGGGTTCAATAAACATTTTTTCGATCACACCGTCGTTAACCAACATAGAATAACGCCAGGACCGTCGCCCAAAACCCAGGTCATTTTTGTCAACCAACATGCCAAGTGCTGCGGTAAATTCTCCATTGCCGTCGGGTAAAAAAGTGATCTCTTCAGCCTTTTGCTGTTTTTGCCATTCATTCATAACAAAGGCATCGTTAACCGAGATACAAATTACTTCGTCGATTCCCTGTTGTTTAAGGACAGGAGCCAACTGGTTATATCGCGGTACATGAGTGGAGGAACAGGTCGGCGTAAATGCACCGGGGAGAGAAAACACGACGATCTTTCGATTTTTGAAAATCTGCTCGCTACCGACATTGACCCATTCGTGGCCCTCTCGAGTTCTAAATGTGATTTCAGGTATAGATTGACCTTCTAGACTGCCTTTCATAATAAACTCCGATTAAAGTTAACTAATGTAATGGAGCGTATTATTGGTAACATCCTATGATAGATCCATTTAATTATTAATATCGATTAAATAGCTATTATTTCTTACAATATTGAGTAATAAAACTCTTCAGAAACTCGACCATGCCTGAAGTTTCAGTTTCGAATAAATGGAGAGGTTTTAATATTTTTTCACCATCACTAAATAGAATCTAATCTTCTCAATATTGATATCT
>JBLIOG010000109.1:0-11914 GCA_047639625.1 Gammaproteobacteria bacterium | reverse complement strand
GGCTAGAACTCCTGTACCCGTGAGTGACAGGTAAATCAGTAGAACAAGAACAGAGGGTCTAATACCTGATACCAGTTTTAATTTTGATTGAATCAACATATCATTATATTTATCACAAAATTGCTGTATGCCACAATAATTATTTTCTTTGTCTCATACGGCAACGTGATTGGCCCCATATGTAGACGAGTTAATATTGCGTCCAAAATATTCAAGGAGTTGCTGGTAAGCTGACTATTTCTGCCCGATGAGACTGTGTTGCGTGTCTATAGGTAGAAAGATATACTTTTAGCAATAACCTTATATTTGCAAATACTACTGGAGCATAAATTTATGGCCGAGTTACTCTATGAGCTGAAAGAAGGTATCGCATGGATTCGATTTAATAAGCCAAAAATATTAAACGCAATCGATCCAGAAGAAACACGTCGGCTGGTCGAGTTATTGAAAAAGGCTTCTGCCGATAAGGATGTAAAGGCAATTATCATTTGTGGTAATGGCGATGCTTTTTGTGTAGGAGATGACTTGAAAGTTGCAATGGACGAATACCCCCGAATTCTGAGTGGAGAGATTCATCCAATTCTGGATATCGTCGAAGATATTACGGAGAACCTGCAAGAAATACCCCGCATTATTCGTAAATCTTCCAAAGTGGTTATTTCAGCTGTTCACGGTTATGCGGTCGGCGCAGGATTTGAAATTGCCATTGATTCGGACCTCATCATTGCGTCGGAAGATGCGATATTCGGATTTCCTGAAATGAATGCAGGCATGACGGTCACCGGTGGTGCCAGTAAGCTTTTACCGATGATCGTTGGTTTGAATAAAGCCAGGGAATTAATGTTAACCGGCGAGTTTATCGATGGGGCCGAAGCCTATCGAATTGGGCTGGTTAATAAGCTGGTTGCAAGCGGTCAGGTCGAAGCCGCAGCCGAAAAGATGGCGCGTACGATTATGTCGCGTGCACCTATTGCCATTACTCAACACAAGCGATTGTTGACTCAATCTACCGAGGCTGATTTTGAAACGGTGCTCAATCTCGAAAAACAAACCATATCGAATTTAATTTATACCGAAGACTATGGCGAAGCAGTCACGGCTTTCTCCGAGAAGCGTAAGCCAATTTTCAAAGGTCGATAAATCTAACGGAGTTAATCGTGCAACTTAACGACCCATTAGAATCCAGGGATTTAGCAACGGTGCTTGCCAGACGTGCCGCTCATTGTCCTGATAAACCATGGGTTATCTATCAGGGACGTGAATACACTTACCGGGAAATGGACCTACGGTCAGGCCAGCTTGCGAATGGACTAACGGGTCTCGGGCTACAATCTGGCGAAACCGTACTGATAATGCTGCCTGACACGGTTGATTTTATTCTGGCCTGGTGTGCGTTAGCAAAATTTGGTGGAATAGAAGTCCCAGTTAATGTCCATAATAAGGGCAACCCGCTGACATACCTGATCAATGACTCACTGGCAACTACGATCATTATCGATCTGCAGTTTATCGATCGAATTAACGCAATCGTATCGAGCCTTAGTCATCTTAAAAATATTATTCTGTACGATGCGAATGACACGGGAGAGACCCGTGTAAATACCGATCTATCTTCAAGTTTTGAGATCTACTGGTTTAACAACCTTTTTGATGAGGCCGTTTACAGTGGGCCTGGACCACAGTTTCACGATTTGATGGGTGTGCTTTATACCTCCGGTACAACAGGGCCTTCAAAAGGCGTGACCATGTCGCATGCCCATGCTTACGAATACGCATACGGTGTTATCGAAATGCTTGAGCTGACAGAGGATGACGTATATTGCGCACCCCTACCGTTATTTCATATTGCCGGTCAATTTGCGACGATCTACTGCGCCTGTATAGCGGCCGCAACGGCAGTTATACCGGGGCCATTTAGCGTCGAGCGGTTTTGGAAAGATATTAGGGAATTCGATGTAACCTGTACTTTCCTGTTAGGTGCGATGGCAAACTTTCTCTACCGCCAGCCTGTCACGACTGAGGATAACCTGACTCCGCTTGATCGAATTCTAATGGTGCCGTTAATTCCGGAAGTGGAGGACTTTAAAGCGCGATTCAATTGCCGAGTATCGACGACCTGGGGCGGTACTGAAATGAATTGCCCGACACGATCCGGATTTGAGCTCGCTAATAATAAAACCTGCGGGCGGATTGCTGATGATCGATACGAAGTGATCATTGTTGATGAACTCGATCGTGAAGTAGCCGACGATGTGCCCGGCGAAGCATTGGTGCGACCCAAAGTACCCTGGATCATGACTAACGGATATTGGCATCATCCCGAATGGACTGTAAAAGCCTGGCGTAATCAATGGTTGCATACCGGGGATATGCTGAAACGGGATAGTCAAGGAAACCTGTACTTCGTCGATCGTACTAAAGATGCCATCCGTCGACGTGGTGAGAATATTTCGTCGATGGAAGTTGAGTTCGAAATTAATTCGCACCCAGCGGTACTCGAAAGTGCTGTGATACCGATTAGTTCGCAAGAAACCGAACAGGAAGTAATGGCTGTCATCGTTACCAGGCCGGATCAATCGTTGGTACTGGAAGATCTGATTCGACACCTCGAACCACGTATGGCGTATTTTATGATTCCACGATACATCGATGTGATTGATGAAATGCCAAAAACACCTACCGGGAAGGTCCAGAAATTCATTCTGCGGGATCAGGGTATTACTGATTCGACCTGGGATAGAGTAGCCGCTGGTGTAAAGCTTGTCCGTTAACCGGTTGCTTGATTCTTAAACTCGATGGGTCGATATTTTTAATTTACACGGTGGCAATGAAAATGATCATCACCTGCCGATCAGGTAACTTTTTTATAAACTCTAAAGTTTGAAATTTACCGCTCTGAAGTTGTCAGGTTGAAGATAGACAGGATTTCATCGCTAGCGTGAATGTCCATATTGACCTGGCCGGCAATCGAAGGTGGGATTGCACTCTGAACGCCCGGCCAGTTATGCCCGCCGCCAATAATGGCATATAAAGTTACCTTCGACGGTGACGGACAACTATTGGAGTTCAATACTCTGACCCTTGTTTTTGAGGATTCCCCTGTTGATGATAGGTCTTTAACGTCAACCTTTGGACTGCACTGATTATGCTCGGCCCAGAATTTAAGTGAACTCTTGATGGACATGGTCACTAGTTGTTCACTGCCACTTTCATCCCGTATGCCGAGTCCTTCCCAGGGCACTAGCCTATCTTCGGTACCGTGTATGTAAAGTGCATTGATGGGTGCCGATCGATTACAGTTTCCGGACAGTACTGCGTATGCGCCAGCCGCAACTGATGCAAAACCTGAATACTGATCGGATTGATCGCAAGCTAAACGTTGTGCCATAAACCCACCATTTGAGATTCCCGTAACATAGAGTCGTTTTCGATCGACGTTATATGTGTTAATAACGGCGTCAGTCAGTGCTAATAAAAATCCGGGATCATCCGATCCATCGGGTGCACCAGGAATTCCGTACAGGTAATTCCACTGTTGGTTAGTACCGGTTGGATAGACTGCGATAAAACCATGTTGATCCGCACGTTTGCTAAACCCTGTCGATTCGGAAATGCGTTTAGCATTCCCATTTCTCCCATGTAAAACCATGAGTAAAGGAACGGACTGGTCGTTATTGTAAGATGAAGGTAGATGAATGAGGTAGGAATGTTGCTGACCATTGTGTTTAAAAAATAGTAGTTCCGAACTGGCATAGCTTATCGGAGCTATCAACAAAGCGGCGAGTAACAGTAACGTAGTCAGGTTTTTCATTTGACCAACTTTCAGTGAGGCCCTGCATTGCCTTTTATTGCTTTAATCAAGGATAGCCAGCAATTTACAAAGTAATAAGAAATCATTCAATTTTTAAGCCTTATCTGAAACATCCCAAAACGAGTGCCTATCAATTGTTTGACGATTGTTTAGTAGAATCAGTACTGCGAGGCTAAGCAGTGATACTGCGGCCGCCACCGCCATTACCCAACTGAAACTGGAGGTGAGTAATTCGTTTTTTGAAAGAAACAGTGATTCCCTGATGGTTGAGTTATCTATATCGCTTAGCGTTATCGCGCCGAGCATGCCGGCCTGAGCAATCAAATCATTTTTTAGATCAAGTGCTAACCCGGACGACTGCACGACACCCTGCCATTTTGGCTCAAAGTACAGGCTCATGAAGCTGCCAATCAAAGCGATTGATACCATCGTTGAAATGCGTGAAGCCGAATTGTTTACACCGGATGCAATACCCGAATAAGTCACCGGTAGAGAATTCATCGCTACGGTAGTTAGCGGGGCAATCAGGGCCGCCATACCTATGCCATAAATAATTAAAATTGGAAAAAGACCCAACCAGTAGTGATCAAGTGATCGGCTCCATGCAAGACAACCTACTGCAATGCCGACACAGAAAATACCGCTAGAAATTGGTATAAATGCGCCAAAGCGATCGGCTATTTTTCCCGCAGATCGGGATAGTAAAGCTACCATGGTGGTGATCGGTAACATAGCCATGCCCGTTTCTAAAGGACTGTAACCCTGGGTCCATTGAAGATGGAGCGGCAGTACAAAAAATACACCGGCAATCGCAAGCCATTGCCACAAGGTAATTAAATTGATTGCAACAAAACGCGAATATTCAAAAACAGCAGATGGAATTAGTGCATTGGATCGACTACGTTGTCGCTGCAGGAACCCGATCAACAAGGTGACACCACCGGTACCAAGACAGGTCATCAACAATACAGAACTGCCTTTACGTGAGACTTCAATCAACGCAAATAAAAGGCTTCCCATGCCAACCAGCAATAACAAAGTACTAATCCAGCTAATATGCATCGTTGGTTTGTCGCTTGAGTTTTCTGGGACCCAACGTTGGGCTATCCAGATCGCGACGAGTACTGCTGGCAGGTTCACTAGAAATACATATTGCCAATGAAACCATTCGACCATTGCGCCCGCAAAGGTCGGGCCCATTGAAATAATGATTGTGGTACAGGTCGCCCAGGTTCCAATGAGACGTCCACGTTCTTCGACCGGGCTGTGATAATGCAATATAGCCAGGCCGACGGCTGCGATCATGGATGCGCCAAGTCCCTGTATTGCACGAAATACAAGTAGCCATTCAAAACTATTTATCAGTCCACAGGCGAGCGATCCGCAACCAAACAAAATCATACCTATTTTGAGAATTCGAACTCGACCGAAACGGTCGCCGAGCACCCCACACAGTAATAGCGGTGCTGTCGTCAAGAGTATGAAGATATTAAGAATCCACTGTAGATCGCTAATGGTAATGCTCAGATCGCGTTGGATTGCGGGCAGAATGATATTAACTGCGCTTTGATCGAGATAGATCATGCCGGTTGCGATTGTGGCAATTATCAAAGAGGCATGCTTCGGATGCATTCATGATCAACAACAAATGGGATTGAATAGTGTGCCTTTGTCACGCGCTGAAAGATATGATCTTCTCTGAGTTAGATCGTTTTACAAATTGGCCAATTCAAATGATTCAGTAGGCAAGTTTCTGGACTGAAATCGCTGACACTGATGGTTTAAAAGCTATCTATTATAAATTCCAGATTTTTGATATGACCTGTGTGGTAATAACTAACCGTTGGTTTATCAAAAAATGTGTAACATGGGCGATGATCTTTTTCATTAAGTCACCTTTATAGAGACCAGATTATGCTTTTAGATCAGTACGAAAATCAGCTTTCGACTGGCAGTGCCAGGGCAAGAGATCTTTACATTGATGCCGTGAATAAACTGTTAGCTGGGGAGCCTGCAATCGTTGAAAAGTTTTCTCGGGTGATAAACCAAGATCCTGAATTTGCACAGGGATATTGTAGTCTGGCTCGCGCTTATCAAATGAATGGCAATGCGAAAGCAGCGAAAGAGGCGGTTCAGCAAGCGCATACGCTGGCAAAAGGTGCTTCCGAAAGGGAGCAGTCGCATATTAACTGTTTCCACTCGCTGATTAACGGCAAAACACCGGAGGCCTATAAAGCAATACGTTCCCACGTTGAGGCATATCCACGCGATGTATTAGTCGCTCAAACCTGTACCAGTATTATGGGTTTAATCGGATTTTCCGGAAAGCCCGGCAGAGAGTCTGAGTTACTGGCCTATACGAACGCCTTGTTGCCGCATTATGGTGATGACTGGTGGTGCCTGAGCCAGCATGCATTTTCACTGTGCGAAACCGGACAAATTGATCCTGCCTTGAAGTTCAGCGAACGTTCTTTAGCAATCAATCCGCGCAATGCGCACGGTGCACACGTGCGTTCTCATATCTATTATGAATCGGGCGAACATGTGGCCGGTATTAGTTACCTGTCTGATTGGTTAAAAGATTACGACAAATCGGCAATATTACATGGTCATTTGTCTTGGCATGTTGCGTTGTGGGAACTTGGGCAAGGGAATATCGAAAAAATGTGGAATATTGTAGATACTGATGTAGCGCCCGGTGGGTCTTCAGGATTACCCCTTAATATTCTAAGCGATACAGCCTCAATTCTTTATCGCGCACAGCTAGCAGGTGAAAAAATTTCTGCTGAAAGATGGAAAAATATTAGTCAGTATGCAAAGCAACAATATCCAAATCCCTCGCATAGTTTTATTGATGTGCATGCGGCCATTACTTATGCCATGTCTGGCGATACAGAACCTTTGGAGCAACTGATATCGCAACCAGTGGGTCCAGCGGCCGAACTTGTCTCTGGATTTGCCGAAGCATTTTTGTCTATTGCCGCCCAGAATTGGCCTAAGGCTACTGATCAGCTTTGTTCGGTGATGTTTGATCACGCTCGAGTTGGGGGGAGCCGGGCCCAGCGCGATCTACTGGAATATATGTTGATGGATTGTTTATTGAAGCTGGGAAAGGTCGGCGAAGCCAGGCGTTTAATAGTCTTGCGCAGGCCCGTGCAAGCTGTTTCTACAGGGATAGCCGGTTTGTAAATGCAGGCGTTGCTGTTGTACCGGGACGGTTCGATCTGAGGTTTTTGATCGAGTTATTAAAGTCTAAATCCGGTTGAATGAGGATAACCCCATTTTCCTTCGGCGATGGTCATATCTGAATCGATTGCCAAAAAATATTTTCCGCGTATCGATCTATTGGCCCTTGAATTTTCTGGAAGACAGTTTAATGTCTGGGCGGGTAATTTTTTAGCCCATTCACTGACGAAAAATTGGTGGTTTAGATTGCAGTGCAATTACTGGGATAAATTATCAGGAACCAGCAGGCAGGAACTTCGTGAATTACTGATCCAGATCAATTGATACGTCGAATCTGGCGATATAGTTGTACTACCCAAAAATTGGAGTGTTCAACGTGATCCAAAATATTCTTGTTCCAGTCGATGGATCGAAAAATTCAGAGAGAGCGCTCGAACTGGCCTGTGATCTCGGATCAAAATTTGAGATTAATCTCGTTATTTTACACGTGATTCCCAACCCGGCAGGCACTCAGGCCGGACTCGAAAAAGCCGTTACTGCCGTCCAAAAGCCAGACAAGGTTGCGACCGCATATGGTTCTGTGGCTGCGGAGATAGTCAAGTATGCCAAAGAAAATAAGACTGACATGATCGTAATGGGTAGTCGTGGTTTAAGTGATTTTGCCGGCTTTTTTATGGACAGTGTTTTTCACAAGGTCAGTCATTTGAGCGAATGCAGCTGCGTGACTGTCCATTAAAATAGGTAAACGCTAAAGCTTGTTTGGAGCCGGCTGCTTTCTCCTTTCTGAATTCAGGTTATTACCGATATGTTGCACTGATTTCGCGCAAACCGCGTAAAGCCATTTCCTGAATATCAGGCTGAGCAGGGTTAACAGGATAAATAGCATGAGCGGGGCGTTCAAATACGGGAGCATTGTCGACGCGACGTAGATGTCCCTGTTTTATTAAAGGGGCTGCGCTACGTTCTATGATATACGCGCTACCTGGTTCGCGCAAAATTAGCGCCCTGGCGCTATCGATGAAAAAGGCTCTAAGACGATTTCCCTCTTCAAGTTCCCCGATAAAGCGTCGTTGATCATCATCAAATTCTGCATCCCAGCCTATTGGAATATAATTATTACGCCAGTCTTTTTGATCGGGCCAGCTGGTTACCAGAATTAAACGTTCATCAAACAGTTTTTCAAACACAACGCCTTTAGTATTGCGATACTGATAACCAATAGCAATATCGAGCAGTCCGCTACTAACCTCATTTGCAGCTTCTTTTGAATGACTGCAGTCGATGCTGATTGAGACATCCGGGATTTTCTGCTTCATCCAGTCGATCCAGTCAAAGGCAATTCCTTCGAGCAAAAGATACTGACTCATAAATCGGTATTGCACCCTATAACTCCGCGCATGACGAGCATCTTCTCGGCCATGTTCGAGTGTATCGAGAGCGTTACGTGCATAATCAATGAAGCGTTCACCTTGAATCGTCAAATCAGCCCCACGTCGATGGCGCAGAAACACTTCATAGCCAAGCCACTCCTCCAGCATTTTAATGCGACTCGTGACTGCAGCCTGAGTTACAAATAGTTCCTCGGCAGCGCGACGAAAACTGCCCAGTTGGGCGACCTGAAGAAAAGTTTTGAGTTGAGTATCTAGATTAGACATAAATTATTTCTTTCACTGTGAGCAATAACTTTGAATAGATTTTTATCACAATTCGTTCAAAATTGCCTCCAGATTGATGTTTGGTTGTCTTCGAGCATTATCAAATACCCTAGTGATTAAGGTAAAAGGCACAGGACTCATAAAATGGCTGAAACATTTTCCGCAACCAATGCTGCTTCGAGTGGTGTCACGCTGGATCGAAAGACCACTAAATCACTTTGTAAACGCAGTGACCGTCCAGGGCTATATTTCCTCATAAAGTGGTCACTCAGTTTGTTCATTACCGGCACTCTTGTTCACCTGTCGAGGGATACTTTCTGGCTGTGGCCTTCAATTTTTGTGTACGGTTCAGTACTCTCGTTGCCGGCTTATTCAATGAGCCATGAGAGCGCACATGGTACAGCGTTTAGAACGCGCTGGCTGAACGAGCTGATGTTCTGGATTACTTCGCTGATCTATATGGAAGAACCATTGCATCGCCGTTATACCCATACCAATCATCACACCTACACCTGGCATGTTGGAAAAGATAGTCAGATGCCTTTTGATACCCCGGTGACACTGCGGGTCTGGTTGCTTGAGATGACTGGCTGGGCGTTATTACATTTTCACATTGTGACCCTGATCCGACTTGTCCGAGGACAATATACCGACGTTATGAAATGGGTTATTCCAGCCGATGAGCTACCCCGAATTCGTCGCAACGCCTGTATTTTTCTGGGTATATATATTGCAATCGGAATGGCGATTGTGGCAGGGGCCAACTGGCTATTGTGGTATTTGGTGATCCCTGTGTTTCTCGGTCGAATAACGGTGGCAGCTTTTGGTCTTATACAGCATGTGGAAATGGCGGAAAATGTTCCATCGATCATCGACAGTACGCGGTCTTTTCGCACCAATCGTCTCGCTTCTTTCCTGTATTTGAACATGGAAAATCACATCGAACATCATCTCTATCCGCAGGTTCCGTTTTACTCATTGCCTGGCTTACATGAGGCGATCAAGAGTCAACTACCTGAGCCTGATCCAGGATTCTGGCGAACAAATCTTGAGGCTTTGTCTGTTGCGATCCGTCGAACATTGGGAAAGAATACCAGGGCCTCGAGTATTCGTCAGGCACCACACATGATAACCGAAGGCGGTTTTGATAAAGTGGCAACCCGAAGCATGAAATAAAGCTTAAAGAACCTTTCTTATTAGCCTGAAAATTAAAACCAACCACACTTTTTAACAGGAATAACCACTATGAACTCGATTGAAGCTGCACATCAATCTGAAATTTCGGAAGAAGAATGGCAGTTGCGTTGCGAACTTGCTGCCTGTTATCGCATATTTATTCGTTTTGGCTGGACCGACGTTATATTCACCCATTTGAGCGCCCGCGTTCCCGGGCATGATGACCAATATCTGATCAATCCTTATGGCCTGCTGTTTCATGAAATCACGGCGTCGAATTTAATCAAGGTGAACTTCGAAGGAGAACTAATTTCAGGAGATTATCCTTACAACAACGCCGGCCACGCTATTCATTCCGCGGTGTTAAAAGCTCGTCCGGATATTAATGTCGCGCTACATAGCCATACACGTGCCGGAATGGCAGTAGCGTGTATGGAAGAAGGATTATTGCCGCTGTCGCAACAGGCGGCTGAAATTATCGATCTTGTTTGTTACCACGATTATGGATTTGCCGACGATAGCAATCCTGATGAATGCCGGCGTCTCGGTGAAGATCTTGCCGACAAATGGTTGATGATTATGCACAACCATGGATTGTTGTCGGTTGGGCGGACAGTCGGAGAAGCCTTCTTTTATCTCTATACGCTTGAAAGTGCCTGCAAGGTGCAAGTTGATGTTATGTCCTCCGGCGCCACACCGAAACCAATATTGGCATTACCGCTACAACAATTGGCGGACTATTCAAGACCACCTGTCGAAGGCCCGAATGATTCAGCTGCGCGTTGCTGGGAAGCTTTGGTTCGACAACTCGATCTAAACGACTCCACTTACAAAAACTAATCGCTGGAACCTTTTAAATGAACGACCACTGGATTCGCGCCTGTGCGGCTGACGAGATCGACGAAGAAGACCTCATTCGTTTTGATCACGCAGATCGAACCTATTGCATCTATAACACTCCAGATGGTTTTTTTGCCACCGATGGGATGTGTACCCATGAGGATGAACACCTCGAGAATGGGATTGTTATTGACTGTGTTATTGAATGCCCACTTCATCAGGGGCGGTTTGATGTGCGCAATGGAAAGGCGCTCAGTGCGCCAGTTTGTGTCGATTTGGTGGCATGGCCGGTGAAACAACAGGGTGGTGATTTGTACATCAACATCGGTACCGACTGAATCTCGAATAATTGACCTGGCGGTTAAGTATTGCGAAGCTTGATACTCAGGTAATCGGCACCTTTCGTTACTTTTTCTTCCTCGGCAGCAACTGCACTAGGTAGTCCGTAAACCACTCATCTGGATGAGTCACTCGATGTTGATGCTGGTATCGTCAGTGCCAGTTTAAATCGATTAATAACTTCCCTCGAGCTTACGGGGCGGATAAATCTGACGTTGAGACACCACCCAAATTAGTTTTTTGGAGTTAAAGCGAGATTTTTATAAAACTATTTAAAGGTCGGGTATAGTCAAATTTGCAGTCATTCATGACCGCATCTGAAATTCGCTCTTCACACACCAAAGCGGTTGTTGGGAAAAATCGAGTATTTCTGATTTTTACTATTTGGGCAGACCCGCTTTTTCTAAACTTTCTAACCAGAACCGTCTGTTCTCAGGATGGTTCTTACTACTCTTAAATCTTTTTCGCATAGCACTTAATGTCAGTTTGGGATTAACTTTGAGAGCGGCTTGAATACTTTGTTTCGCGCTATCATTTCTACCCAGTTGGGCTTGATTTGCAGCGCGCATCAGATAGTAGAAAACCCGCCATGTATCTGTTGTAAGCACCCCGCTCATTTCTTTAGTAGTCGTCAGTGAATTTTCAAATTCAAATAAGTGAAATTGAATATGTGCCTTATAAAAAAGCATATTCTCCAATCTTGGATCGCGCGGACTCAATTTAATGGCTTTGTTTATTTCAGGTAGTGCCGGTATCTGGTGACGAAACCAATCTAAGGTATGCGTGTATTCCAATTTTATACTAGCATCAGTTGGGTTGAGAAATGTGGCTCGCTCCAAATTGGCAATTGAGCTGGTTTCGTCACCTATGTATCGATAAATATAAGCTAATGCGGCGTAGGCCCCCC
>JBLIOG010000108.1:0-11943 GCA_047639625.1 Gammaproteobacteria bacterium | reverse complement strand
TCAAACTGCATTGGTTTGCCTTCACCGATTGTCATGAATCCAGTAAAGCCCAGCGTCAGAATCATCATGGCTACTAATAACGCTTTGGTATTACGGTAGGTTTTGAACAACATAGCATCACGCAATGCTGCGGTATTACAAAACCTTGAACGTTGCACCAGCAGGCCAACAATAGACCCGAATACAAACGCAAGAACACATTCTCCGATTACAGACATATCAAAACCTACAGCCCGAGAGATTTCTTGTAAATCATCGATCCAACCCAGGCACCGGCGATAATGCCGGACATTGCCAGATACCCACCCATATTCATTTGCGGTGTTAATCCGAAAAAAGTGGACACATTACAAACAAATGCCAGACGAATCCCTATTCCCATCAGTAAACCACCGATCGTAATCATCACCCACTCAGACAGGCGACGGGGAAATTTGATGAAAAACTCTTTACTCAAAACAGCGCCCACGACTGCACCAAAAAGCATTCCCAACGAAATGTAGATCTTCCAGTAACCTGCATCAGGCTTAAACACTAATTGCCAGAAAGGAATTTTAGCCAGCGCATCTCCCATGAAAAACTTTGCAATCAAACCCGTCATCATGGTCTCGCCACCACCGACGGTCCAGGCGCCGACCAGTAGAAATAAAAATATATCCGCCATCGCGATAATGGATAAAGCGATGACCGGATCCAGGGTTTTCTTGAAAAATTCCACGTCAGATCTCCGAAATGTGCAGGGATGATAAATCAGCCTTAGCAGGCTTCGGTAGTATTTATTGCAATTAAGCGCTTGTATAAAGAAAGTTGGACTGGTGGGAGATACAACATGGTTTGCTACCATTGCGGGTTGATAGCGACGTCAGCCTGCTATTTGATGAGACAGTAACCCTGAAATATCTGACCGATGGACTTATTCAGTCACGACTCAGCCCTGTTATAGACAACGCTAAAGGGGTAGTTTTATCAAACGCACAAATTACATGACCACCACAGAACCAATAAACAGGCAGATTTGCTCCATACCCCACAAATTCACCCAATCAACCGACAGACAGATAGATAGGATTAATGCTCAAAAGGCATCATCGGGGGGTTAAAGACAATGGATTCACCTGGCGATCCGCCTGTAACGAAAATGCCTGGTAATTATTCCGAAGATTACTTCCCCATCTGATCGCAAGCCCAGCTTTGGTTGCTGATTCAATGTTTCCAACGCCCGCACTCCAAAGACCAGATATGTCAAATTGCCTACTTTTGGTTTTCGTAAGACAAAGGCTCCAGATTCGCAGGCCTTCTACTTTGAAAACAAGCTCATTCTCGATTTGATTATCCCAACCCTGCGGATCGTCCAAGTCCATTAAGTCATGAATAACTCTCTGTGTTTGTTTTGCCAAAGATAATTCCTATACCATAGGTATATCCGTTGTCATCACCCACGAAAAAATCATTTTCGAATGTGAGGGTGAAAAATTCTGAGGGGTTTTCGGTTGATTGGCCACCGGTTAGATACATTATTAAAATGGCTAATCCAATGCATACAGGATGGCAATTTAGTTTGAGTGACTTAGCCGACATAACAAGCGACTCGATGAGCGCTCATAAAAAAGAACGCTGTTTAGTCCTGTTATGAAATAGATATGCCATTAAACCACCTTTTTTTAGAAGTTTTTGTTGCGCTGGCAACTGTCGCCCACCTATTCAAGATAATATCTCCTGATACTTTCGAACAATAACGTCGATGTGCTTCACTGACGATCTCAAAATCACATGAGCTATTCCTGATACCAACTGCCATCAGCCTCAGGCTTAATCCATAAAAAACTAAACCAGTAATAGACACCTGACTTTGATCTGGATGGTGCTGTGCAGTTGTATTTACTTCTGCCGGGCTGAATAGGTTGATTGGCAACAACATTGACTAAGTTTCTTGACTTATCCACCCAGGAAACACGAATACGCCCTTGACCAGATCCATAACAGCTGAATAGTTCTTTTTTATAGTCGCCCTCCTCCAGCCTTAAATTTAACTCCGGTATTTGACTACCTTTTTGAACAATTCCATCGAGTGGTGAAAGTACGGTAACCGGTAAATTTTGCGCTTGGGTTTTAATCGCAAAACTGTCCAGACCATCGAACCCGGTAGCAATAGAAAAACGAGGGAGCGCCTGAAAGTCAGACAATTGACTGACGGCTCCAGAATGTTGCCCAAGCCCGATAAGCCCCAACTCCGACACTAATTGCTTTATCTCACGGTTGTATTCGCCATAAGGATAAGCAAGCACTTTTATTGGCCGCTCCAATTGTTTATCTAAAATTGTTTGTGCTTCGTTAATTTCCGCGGCAATTCGAAAACGCCATTGGTCATCCGTTTCATCTATCTGCTTGCGGATAAAATGCGGGTGTGTGTTGCTATGATTACCGACTTCCGCTCCGTAATCTTCTACCTCCCGCAACTGGTCCCAGGTCATAAAACTACCGTAACCGTCATTAACATATCGGGTTGTCACGAACAGGGTAAATGGCCAACCTTTACTTTTTAAGACTGGAAATGCTTCGGTGTATACCGACCTTGAAGCATCGTCAAAAGAGATTACAACCGTTTTTTCTGGAACTGACCTACCCGCCTTAAGATTCGACAGGGCTTTACTCAAAGGCCAAATAGTAAAATTATTTTCAGCCAGATATTGCATGTGATTTTTAAAAGTTTCCGGCGTAACACTGGTACTTAACGGAGTATCATCGGAGACATTGTGATACATGAGGATTACGGCATCGGTGGCTGCATATAAAGGTAGCGACAATAAAACACAAACGACAATCAAAGACTTTCGTATTAAAATAAGCCCAGCATTCAAGCGAGTCATTCTCAGAAAAGGCAATCCAATGTCGGTAACCAGGTTACTGCCGATACATGGCCTACCTTTTTTGAGTCATCGAATACTTTGCCTCGATAAGCTGGCTCTGATGCCACGCACTTGAGTCCAAGCATCAACACACTTTTATCGACTTTTAACAATGTATCTCTGCCTATAAAGCTTTCTTTCTCGATATCAATAAACGGGCCTAAACCCGCCTGAAAAGGATTCATCGTAACGTCGAAATCCGTAATATTATCGAGGATACCCGCTTCGATTCGTCGCACTTCCATCGAGGCCATGCTCCCATAACCCAGCTCACCTGTCCAACCCGTTCGGGACAGGTATTTTCCGGTACGTGTAGATCACCGCTTTACGACGCAGCGTCCAGTAATTTTTAATCGGGTCTTCACCGTTAAATACACCGTAGTAGCGTTCAGCAACTACACCGAGTACTGTTTCCCAATTGGCGTAGCAATCATGGAAAGGAGACATTTCGAATCACCGATCACTGATACGAACAGTATTGGTTGTATCGACATGGATGGAATTACTCATTATTTCGGAGCCCTTTAATTGATTTGATATGTGAACAAGGCCTGATAAAAATTAATCACAATTAGTAAGTTAGAGTCAATATCGATATTTCGAATCCTGAATTCATGGTGGCAACTTTAGCAAAAAAAATTTAGCACTTTACCTACCCTGTCAAACTACGCCTCAGCATCGCCACATTTTCCTACCTATATAACTCAAACCGTGCATTTCCTTTTGATTAACATCGGTCCCATCCATGCTTACTGATTCCGTCAAAACCCCAGAAAAGTATTCAATACGTGATCGCGCCGTTTTAATATTGATTGGTCGATGCCTCAATGTGATACATGATCTCTTAAAGTCGGGATTTCGCGTCGCCAGGCACCCAGATAACTTCCATATTCATTTCTGAATGCCCTGCTAAAAGCTGATTCGTCTCTATATCCAACTTGCAACGCTATTGCACTGATAGAATCTCCGGTTGTGCTGAGTAATTCCGAAGCTTTTAACATGCGCCATTTTGCCGTGTAAGTTCCCGGTGGCATTCTGACCAATGCATTGAATTTTGTAGATAAACTGGTGCACGACATGCAAGCGACACGAGCCATCTCATTAACACTGATGTCAGTGGAGTAATGACTGTGGACATAATGTAATGCCCGACAAATTTGCTTGTCACTGAGCGCAGCAAGAAAGCCTGCATCAATACCGTGCTCATGGATATGAGCTTGAATAATCTGGATAAAAAGAATCTCGGCGAGTCTGCTGATGATCGCTTCGAAGCCACTGCCCGATCCGGATGTTTCCTGCACCAACATGCTAACGGACCCATCGAGCTAGTGATTATTGAGACTGCCCCCACTTTTTAGAGTGATACAGGTGGGGAGTTCATCCAGCAGTGGATGTTCAAGGGATCGGTCGCATTCAAAGTGCATGAATCCGGTCCCTCGGCAAACACCGGTTCGCCACGGACGCAACTTTCGACCACTGTCATGCCATCGATTCGCAAAGCCGTCGCCGAACAGCCAATCCAGTGCTGACTGCGCCAGGGCAGCAGCACCAGATCACCACGGTTGAGTTGCGTTACTTCTGATTCTTTTGCCGTTCCAAACATGCAGCTGCCTGAAACAACCAGATGGAACTGACCATAAGGTGAATCACCGCATTGCATGGCCCAGGGTTCGGGGAAACCCTGCTGAAAATAGATAACGCCATTCAACCGCAAGGCCTGGAGGATGGCACTGAGCCCATCGTCGATTGTACCAGGAGCAACTGATGACACATTCAATTCCAGTTAATTGGGTGGAGCAATTCACAATAGCGGGGTTACCTGTTACAGCGCAACCCCAACTATTTGCATCAACCCATTAGTTCATAAAACCCGTTACTTCGCCATCGCAAAATCAAAGGGTACTTGTTGATGCATATAAAACTGGCAAGGCTCACTGGATACGCAGGCCGTCGAATGCGCTTGTCCGGCAGGAACAAACCAATATAGAGAAGGGGGCCATCGTCTTAACCTTATCGGTTTCACCTTGCATGGGGTTTGTTATTTGCCCCAGGATAACGACCGCATGATATGAATTAGAATGTGTATGCAGCGGCATTTTGAAATGACCGGGAAATTTCCCAAGCGTTCCTTGATCGGATTCAAATGTATTGCCATAAGCCATACCGAACTCGATAGGAGCGCCCTCCATAGGTTTAAAATAGTCAATTTCACCAGCTGTTTTAAACATCGCAGATTCACTTGCGTCGTTTTCAGTCAGTTGACGACCCGAACAACCGATCGCAGTTAAAATAAGTACCAGTACTAATATTAATTTGGTCATCGATAAGTCTCTCTTGTTTATGTTTGTAATTGGAGAGAACAAAACTGCTGTTGAATGTGATTCGTATCTATGGCTTGATGTTCAAAAGTCATTGTAGATTGTGCATGAATGACTGAAGACCGATTAAACCGATATAGTGAATCACCAGCCCATTTTTTCTGCATTTGAAAATATAATATGGGTGCCCGAGGAATATCGATAGTTTGCGTAGTTCCCAGGCCTTCGACCACTAGTGAGAAAAGAATATGTTCAAACCCAGCTTTACTAATTTCTTGACTTCGTTAGCGCAAAATAATGACCGCGAATGGTTTAACGACCATAAGGATGATTAAATAAAGTCAGTCGTTCAGCCTATGTCGTCGTTTATCGAAGCTATGGCCCCCCGCTTGCAAAAGATATCAAAACACTATATTGCCAACCCGAAACCACATGGTGGATCCATGTTTCGCATTTATCGGGATGTTCGATTTTCCAAAAACAAGAGCTCTTACAAGCTACATGCGGCTTGTCAATTCCGTCATGAACTCGGTAAAGATGCCCACACACCAGGATTTTATATTCATCTTTCACCAACCGAAGTGATAATAGGCGCTGGCATATGGCTGCCACCCAGTACCGAACTTACTCGGATACGAGATACAATTGTTGATAATCCTCATGCCTGGGATAAAATTAAAACAGGCAAGGAAGCGAAAAAACTCTGCGGTAGAATTAGTGGTGATGGACTAAAGCGCCCACCGAAGGGGTCTGATAAAGAACATCAACATATTGAGGATTTAAAGCGAAAAAGCTTTCTCGTTATACGCCACGAAAAGCCGGAGATAATGTTTGAATCGAATTTCATCGATAAAGTTGAGGACACGTTTAAGGCCGCAAAACCATTATTAAGCTACATCAGCTACGCCCTTGATATCCCCGTTTTAGTCAAACTAATGGTCTAGCTCACATTGCCCGACAAGCTCAAAATCGATCGAGTAACCGGCTTTGATATTGTTCTCTCATTTCACCATTTGTGATAAATTCTGATTATGTCGAAAACCAGCTTTACATCAGTTTTATTTATCGCAGCGCTGCTAGCCATATTCTCTTCCCCATCCTTTGCCTTTGAAAAAGTTAACAAGAGTTATTTTGGTGAGGTGGCGCTCGATGGTTATGATGCTGTTAGTTATTTTAGCGCTGGCGAAGCAGTCAAGGGCAATAAAAAGTTTTCAGTCAAGTGGGAGGCGGCTACCTGGTTATTCAGTACTGAGGTTAACCGCCAGAAATTTATTTCAAGTCCTAAAACTTTCGCACCCCAATATGGTGGCTATTGCTCAAATCAAATGAGTCTCGGCAACTTAAGTGACATAGATGGTGAAGTTTGGCGCATCATTGATAATAAACTTTATTTGTTTGGTCACGATGCCGGACGGGTGCGATGGAAAAGCGAAACACCACAGCGCATCGCTAATGCCAACCAGCACTGGCGTCTATATTTATCTAATTGAAGCGGCTATAGAGGAGAACTTGTCGGATATGTAAGCCTGTAAGACTCAAGATTGAATGAACATACTAGTGAATAACTTCACGTCGTTCTCTTCGAGCATAAATTTATTCAAGCGGCCTATTGTTTAATATACCATTGAATATTGGCCTATCTGAAATTTAGCCGCACTATCAGAAAGTTTCCCAAAACTGACTTCATGTCATAGTTTCTATGAACCTTGACCCCATTCACGATTTACGAGGCAAACAAGTGTCCTGTACCATCACCGATTGCGTTACTCACATTGACGGCCTGACCATTGCTGGCAAACGGGCAACCACGCCAAACGCCAGACACCGCATACTGGCCGTACACGGATGGCTCGATAACGCCAATAGCTTTGTGCCGCTGATGTCACTGATTGACGACATTGATCTGGTTGCCGTAGATTTACCTGGACATGGTCAATCTTCACACCTCCACAAAGGTGCTCACTATCATTTTGTTGATACACCGGGATATATATTCCAGGTTGCAGAGAAACTCGGCTGGATGGATTTCCACTGGTTAGGACACTCGCTCGGCGGCTGCCTCGCACCATTCGCTGCGGTTGAAAGGCCTGCCACAATCAGCTCAATCATGATGCTGGAAGCCAGCGGCCCACTGACCGAAGATCCCGAAAAGATTCCTGACCGGCTGGCGAAATCAAGCGAGGAACTGCGAGATTCATCACGATTCAAATCTCGACTATTTCCCACAATAGAAGCCGCTGTCAACGCGCGACTGCGAGCGACTGGCATGGATCCAGAATCAGCACGCCTCATCGTCGAGCGTCAGCTCGAATTGACACCGGACGGTTACCGTTGGTGCTTTGACCCACGACATCGTATGACCTCTCCAATTTATCTGACTGAACCGCAAGTACTTGCAGTACTGAGGCGCGTTGAATGCCCTGCTCTGGTTGTCACTGCGGATAGTGGTTATCTGGCTGATCGCGCCGAAACAATCACCCGACTGGAGCAACTTAGCCATTGTGAACAACAACAGGTATCGGGGCAGCATCACATGCACATGGATAATCCAGAACCAGTGGCCGCAGCTATCAACCAATTTTTGGAGCAGCTCTGAAGTAAGTTTACTGTTATTACAAATACTTTATTCGATAATGATATACACCTCGATAAATTTGTTACTCTAAATGGCAGGTAGCTTGATCACCATTACTGAACCTGCCTTTAGTCTATCCGTCCCATATTTCATAAGTTTTGAGTCCCTATTACTATCGCTTTTAAAGCAATGACTCTTGCTTCGGCACATTGCCCAGACCTGGGCTAATCCATTGATATAAATTCAAGTCAATTTTATCGCCAGCAAAGAGCAATCCATCTGGAAATTCCTGATCTTCGATTCAAATTGAAAACTTAAGCCTTACATTAAAAATTTCAATATCTGATCAGATCTTACGTTATTAAATTATCAAAATTTAAAGATCGAATCACGCGATTCTGTCATGAGCCTATAAGCCGCGCAAAATTTTCAGATCAAAAGTACTACTGCCTTCGGTAGCACAAGCTAAATATGAGAAGCCAACATGAGTAGAAAGAGAGTTATAAGCTATAGGCCAACAGATTTCTCGCTCATTCCCCTGTTCGATAATTAGAGACCCATTGGCATAGGAGATTGAAAACACAACTTCATCCTGGCTGTCGGGTAAAATAATGGGCGAAGAATAATCACAAATATCAGTGGTAACTCCAACACTTGCGTCTTTTCGTAGTATTTGGCTATTAACGATATATATACTTTTACACTCGCCAGAAACTGCGCCATAGACCCCGAATACAGCCTGATCGAATAATACTTCAGCTAAACTGGCGTCAAAGTCTGGTATAAGTGCTCCCGCTGCATTTTCTCCATCTGAATTAGAATTTGCGACGACAAATGCCCCTCTAATATTATTATCAACAGTCCAGGTATTGGTAAAAGCTTCATCACTATTATCAGTACCAGTAACCATAATTTGGCTATCGCTGGTAGCCCATGTAAAGTCACCCCGATCACCGGCGCCTGCTTGAGCCAGCCCGTCAGATTTATAGTAAACGTATGATCCCGTTAAATCAGCGTTGAATGTAAGCTGAGTAAAACTGGAATCCCCGGCGGAAACTTCTCGATAGGTATTGGTGATCAAGCTATTGGTCAATTCAGTAATATCACGCTCGAATCTTATTAATTCGCTTCCTAAACTACTTCCTTGATAGACACAATTTGCTTCAATAAAATTAGTTGACGATGAAATAATACTGCAGGTATCAGAAATATTATTTGAACCTACCTGTCCATTTAAGGTTAACAGAGTGTCATTTAATAGCCAATTCCCGGTAATATTTTCAAACGTACAATTTCGCGTACCTGAGCTTTCGCTAGCGACCCAGAAATTTCCATTATTAGCGCATTCATCTATCTCGAATCCATTAAATGTCAGGTCTGCATTGAAAATGTAAGTGCCATTGATATCGCCATCTGTAGTTGTGCGAGTAATCCACCGTCCTACTAAGTTGGGCGTTGCAGAAGCATTTAGAAGCGTGTTATTAAAATGCGCTTGAGAATCAGATTCCGATACTAAGTCAATACTCCCTAACCCCGCAGCATACAACGCTGGCAATATGAGAGTTTGAAAGTTCACGCTACTTATATCCAACGAACTGGAGTCAGGCAAGGTGTCGATATATTCTGGGAGTGAAATGCCATTACGTGGATTTCGATCATTGTCGAGAGACTGAAGAAACACTAGCGTGTTGATGACTGATTGATTGTCAATATCTGTGGTGTCGAAAAGATCAAATGGTGTGATCAAGTTAGTCTCGTTCGTGGTCGTAATACTACCCAGTTGAAGGCCCTTGAAGCTAAAGATTGTTACTTCCCCTGTTTCAAATTCGAAACCACCGTTTGTATCGGTGATTCCCTGATAACTATTTGAATTATATTCTAAACCCCGTACACCCGAGTCAACGAAGTAAGCCACTTTCGCAGTTACTCCGGTCTGCCCATCTGAAGTATCATCGGATCCGCAAGAGATCAGAAGCAGGCTAATTGTTAAAATCATTGTGTTCTTTACAAAAACGTCTAGGCCCACAGTTATTTCCTGGCAACGGTAAAGTAGTTATTATAGCTTAGAATTGAATTGAGCCTCGGACCTCATGAAAATTAGAAATGGGGAGGTTTCTTGCGGTGATTCGAAAATTGGTTGGACGATAGAGTCTCTAACTTTGCATAAAATCGACTAAAGCTTAAGGAATCACGACCTAGTTACGATATCGATTCATGAATAAGCTTACCGATGACTCGAATCTCGTTTTCATTTTTCTCCGATGGCTTAACTGAAAAGTTTAAGCACATGCATTGATTGTACTTCCCCGAAGCAGAGAACAAAGCGCCTGGCGCAATACTGACCCCTTTTTTTAAACATTTATCGTTTAACTTAACCGTGTCTATCTTCGGTTGCAGCTCCCCCCCACAGTACAAACCCACCCTGGGGATGGCTGATGCGCCTTTTTTCAGGTAAATACCTGTCTACCCAACCTGTCATGACATCTCGACTCTGTTGATATTGCTTACGCATTTTCCGGATATAGCGCTCATAACCACCCTGGGCAATAAATTCGGCAATTGAAAGCTGCGGTAATGTTGACGTGCTAGCGGTGACTACATATTTAAAATGCAACACTTGATTTAAATATCGCCCAGGCGCTGCACAGCCCACTCTAAAACCGGGTGCCAGGCTTTTCGAAAATGACGAACAAGATAGAACTCGGCCATCGACATCAAACGACTTTTTGCTCGGAGGCCGTGGTAGCTGATAAGCAAGATCACCATAAATATCATCTTCAATAATGGGAATGTCATATTGTGTAGCAAGCTCGAGCAGGCGTTGCTTGCTTTCAACCGGAATGGTGTAACCCAAAGGACTGTTGCAGGTGGGTGTTAATTGAATCACTTTCACAGGCCATTGCTCAAGCGCCAGTTCTAACGCCTCCAGGCTCATGCCTGTTTCTGGGTGAGTTGGAATTTCGAGCACCTTCAATCCCTGTGCTTTGAATGCCTGCATCGAACCATAAAAACTCGGAGAATCAACCACAACAACATCACCAGGTTGCGTAACAGCGCGTAAACACGAAAGAGCTTCCTGGCATCCAGCAGAGGTGATGACACCATCCTGATGTAAGCGACAACCCGAATCGACCATTAGTCGAACGATTTGCTTGCGCAGTTCTGAATGTCCTTTCAGGTTGCCATAGGCGAGCGTATTTAAAGGTGATTGACGATTCAATTCGGACTGAATCCGAATCAACGGTGTTAATGTCGGTGCCGATAGATCAGGACTACCTCGACCTAACTGAATAATATTGGATTCGTTATTCGCATTCACCAGGTTTAATACATCAACCCATTGGGCTATTTCGACGGGCTTTTGTGCAGGCCTCGTCACCTTAGGTAATCGGAGATTTGATGTGTGAGGCTTTAATACATAGTAGCCAGATTTGGCGCGAGACTCAGCCCAGCCTGCATCCTCAAGAAGCCGATACTCCTCCTGTGCTGTTGAGATGCTAACCTCGTGAGATTGGCTCAAATTTCGGATCGAAGGTAGCTTGCCGCCTTCAAGATAATAGCCTTGCTCAATGTGTTCGATTATAGATTGAGCGAGCTGTTCGTATAATTTCATAACCATTTCCCGGTACAGATTTAATGTACATGACAGATCTTACTCGCTAGACCAAGACAGTTACCTGTACCGCTAATCTGTCATGCATATAAAAAAATAATCGGTATCGGAATAAACCATAAGCTATCCCTCATCAACCACACAGAGGGAATATCATGAAAAATCTGGAATTAGTTAAAATTCTGTTGAGTCATATCAACTTTCTAAAAGCACGGCAGAGAACTCGCCGCCAACTACTGAATCTGGATAACACTGCTTTAGAAGATGTTGGTATTTCGCGGGAAGAAGCACTTGAGGAAGGTTCGAAACCATTCTGGAAGTCAGGGAATAGCAATCAGGAAATGACCGATCATAGCCTGCAAAGAATTATAACGGCTCTAGAACTATAGAAAACAGGCTTTAATGTTCACTTAGATCTGGAGGAATTCGGAATAGTGGGGCGATAATGGGGCTAATGTCAGTGCGAATTTATAAAGTTTTATCGAAATTGCTACTGCTTATCAGCTCCAACATTAGGCTTATCCGAAACAG
>JBLIOG010000107.1:0-11945 GCA_047639625.1 Gammaproteobacteria bacterium | reverse complement strand
CGAACGTCTGGCCAGCGGGATATTGGCAGGAGTAATATCATGACCGTCAGTTCTCGACATTTCATGCGTCGCATACGAAATATTCATTTCATCGGTATTGGTGGTGCTGGCATGAGCGGTATCGCTGAAGTTTTTCATAATCTTGAATATCACATTACCGGTTCGGATATCGCTGAAAACGCAATGGTTCAACATTTGCGAGCACTGGGACTAAAGATTTTTATCGGTCATAAGGCTGAGCAGGTTGAGCTGGCCCATGTTGTCGTAGTTTCGACGGCGATTGACGAAGAAAATCCTGAAGTTATTGCGGCGCGTCAAGCCCGCATTCCAGTAGTTCGTCGAGCAGAAATGTTAGCAGAACTTATGCGCTTTCGTCGTGGTATTGCTGTAGCTGGAACGCATGGTAAGACAACCACTACCAGTTTATTGGCCAGTGTCCTATCTCAGGGTGGTCTTGACCCTACTTATGTGATTGGTGGCAAGCTCAACAGTTCGGGTGTGCATGCGCGACTGGGACTTAGCGATTACCTGGTTGCGGAAGCCGATGAGAGTGATGCCTCGTTTCTATATCTACAACCAATGATGGCCATAGTAACCAATATTGATCACGATCATTTGTCGACCTATGAAGGTGACTTTGAACGGCTTAAGCAAACTTTTGTAGAATTTTTACATCATTTGCCATTTTATGGATTAGCAGTTGTCTGCATTGATGATTCAGTCGTTCGTGAAGTGATTCCTCAGATTTCCCGTCCGATTATAACCTATGGTGAATCGGAAGATGCCGATGTACGTGTTACCAATATCATAGCCAGGGGAGCAACCACTTTGTTTGATGTTCAGTTACCGGGACAGAAAAATACAGTTCCGATTGAATTAAATCTTACGGGTAAACACAACGTATTAAATGCAACAGCAGCAATTGCCATTGCATTTGAACTCGAAGTTGAAAGTTCGGCCATGCAGACAGCCTTATCGGGATTCTCTGGTATTGGACGTCGGTGTCAGATTAGTGAATCAATCCAGGTTTTAAACGGCGTCATTATGCACATCGATGACTACGGACATCATCCGAATGAAATTAAAGCAACAGTCGCAGGAATTCGAGAGGCCTGGCCAGAACGTCAGTTAACGGTTGCTTTCCAGCCACATCGATACAGTCGTACCAGAGATTTATTTGAAGATTTCAGTCAAGTGTTATCCGACGTTGATCGTTTGGCCTTGCTCGAGGTTTATCCGGCGGGCGAAAAACATATTAAAGATGCTGACAGTCGTTCACTCGCACGTTCGATTCGAGGACGGGGTAAAGTCGATCCGGTATTTGTTGAAAATCTAGATGACCTTAATGAAGTTGTTCAAAACATGTTAGAGGACGGAGATATTTTTCTGACGCTGGGTGCCGGTAGCATTGGTGCCTGGTCGGCAGATTTTCTAAAAAAACAATCTGAGTCAGTACCACGGTGATGCAAATGACTGATTCGACCAAGCATCAGGGAACACTTCGATTCGACGAACCCATGTCTGCCCATACCAGTTGGCGTTTAGGTGGTCCGGCCGATCGATTTTTCATCCCCAAAGATCTAGAGAGCTTGCAATTTTTTCTGTCAGGGATGCCTCAGAATGAGCCCATTCACTGGGTCGGGCTAGGCAGCAATTTATTAATCCGAGATGGAGGAATCAGGGGTACTGTCATTGCAGTGCTTAATGCATTGTCGGGGCTCCATCGGACTAATGATGGAATCGTTGTAGCCGAATGTGGTGTTACCTGTTCCAAATTCGCCCGTTTCTGCCAGAAGAATGGTGATTTTGGTGGGGAATTTATGGCAGGTATTCCCGGAACGATAGGTGGTGCTCTAGCGATGAATGCCGGTGCCTTTGGCGGAGAGACCTGGTCTTTTGTTGAAAGAGTCGATCTGATTCAACGATCAGGACAAATAAAATCAAAATTATCTGCTGAGTTCGACGTTGGCTATAGATCTGTCGATTTGATGCCTGATGAATGGTTTGTCGCGGCGTATTTTAAATTGCCCAAAAAGACAGTCGACGAAACCGGTATAAGGCAATTATTGAAGAAAAGAAATGATAGTCAACCGATAGGATTACCGTCCTGTGGGTCGGTTTTCAAAAATCCACCAGGACACTATGCTGCACAATTGATTGAACAATCTGGTCTTAAGGGGTTTAAGTTTCGATCGGTTGCTGTCTCTGATAAACATGCCAACTTTATAATCAGTAATCGTGAAAGTAGTGCACGCGATATAGAAGCTCTGATAGCCCATATTCAAAATGAAGTTTCTGCAAGGTTTGATATTAAACTGGAAACCGAAGTTAGAATTATCGGAGAAGATGAATGATGGGTCGATTTTTTAAAAGCAAACAGGCTACGCGAAAAAATTTGACCCAGCCCGCTCCGACACTAGACTGGCGACCCTTTTGTCAAATAGTGCTTGCGGCCATACCTCTTTTAGCGGTTGTGATTTTTATATCGCAGCTTGATCATCTTTTTCCCATTAAAGGAATTGAGTTGCGTGGCGAATTTGCTCACATATCCAGGTCCGATATAGAAACCAGGATTGAACCTGTTATTGGAGCTGGATTTTTCTCGGTGAACATACATCAATTACAACAGCAGTTGGATCAGGATAGTTGGATTGCCTCTACGTCAATTCGACGAGTCTGGCCCAACCGGTTGAGGATCTCAATCCTTGAACATCAGCCACTTGCGCGTTGGGATGAAAATCATCTGCTAAGTGATCAGGCTAAAGTTTTTGAGGCGAATACATTGGAATTTAACGCCTTACCTGAAATTTACGCTGCGACCGAAAGCTCAGAAATTATTCTGGCGCGATATTTACGCTATCAAAATCGTTTTGAGCACCTAAATGAATCCATTCATGCCCTTAATGTAGATTTAAGAGGTGCAGTAAAGCTTGAGTTAGGGGGTGGTCTTTTAATTAATCTTGGGCGGGAAGATGTCGAACGTAAACTGGATCGTCTAATGTCGATTTACCATGATGAAGTGTTTCCCAGACGTCAGTTTATTGATCGACTGGATTTGCGCTATAGCAATGGAATTGCTGTGGCCTGGAAAGCAAACTGGATCAAGCAACAGGAAATTGCTTCGAACCGGAGTAATGATAATGTCTAAAAAGACATCAAGTAATCTTATTGTTGGGCTCGATATCGGAACCTCGAAGGTGGTTGCGATCGTGGGCGAAATCACCGCTGATGGTGAAGTAGAAATTATTGGAATTGGAACCCAGGCTTCACGGGGCTTAAAAAAGGGGGTCGTAGTTAATATTGAGTCGACTGTACAGTCGATTCAGCGAGCAGTCGAAGAAGCCGAGTTAATGGCCGGGTGTCAGATCAGGTCTGTTTATGCGGGTATCGCGGGAAGCCATATTCGTAGCATTAATTCTCACGGTATTGTTGCGATTAAAGATAAAGAAGTCACGGCGGCAGATGTAGCCAGGGTTATTGATGCCGCTAAGGCTGTCGCAATTCCAGCTGACCAACGTATTATTCATGTTCTGCCGCAGGAATTTATCATCGATGATTCTGAGGGAATTCGTGACCCGATCAGTATGTCTGGTGTTCGTCTGGAGGCCCGTGTGCATCTGGTCACCGGAGCTGTGAGTGCGGCCCAAAATATTATCAAGTGTGTCCGGCGTTGTGGGCTTGAAGTCGATGATGTCATTCTTGAGCAACTTGCGTCAAGTTCATCGGTTCTGACCGATGATGAAAAGGAATTAGGTGTCTGCCTTGTCGATATTGGCGGAGGTACAACCGATATTGCTGTTTTTGCAGATGGTGCGATACGTCATACCGCGGTTATACCTATAGCCGGTGATCAAGTGACCAATGATATTGCAGTCGCACTTAGAACTCCGACTCAATACGCTAACGATCTTAAAATCAAATATGCCTGCGCTTTACGGCAATTGGCAAAAGCAGATGAAACAATCGAAGTTCCGAGTGTTGGTGATCGTGAACCACGTCGTCTTGCAAGACAGACGCTCGCAGAAGTGGTCGAACCTCGTTACGAGGAATTGCTGGGACTGGTTCTTGCAGAACTTCGACGTAGTGGATTTGAAGAAATATGTGCCGCAGGCCTGGTGTTAACCGGCGGTAGTTCAAAAATGGAGGGTGTTATCGAATTGGCGGAAGAGATATTTCATATGCCGGTTCGACTAGGGTACCCCCAACATGTTACTGGATTGGTCGATGTTGTTCGAAATCCAATACATGCAACCGGAGTCGGTTTGTTGCTCTTTGGAAGTAAACAACAAACAGGATTGTCCAGTTACCGACTGGACGAAGAATCTGAAGGCAGCTTGTGGGCGAAAATGAAAAGCTGGTTTCAGGGTAATTTTTAATTGTACAAGGCAAGAGGTGAATAGAAATGTTTGAATTAATGGATACAAACTCCCAGGACCCGGTAATAAAGGTCATAGGCGTAGGCGGTGGCGGCGGTAATGCCGTTCAGCATATGGTGTCAGCGGGTATTGAAGGAGTCGAATATATCTGTGTTAACACTGATGTGCAGGCGCTCAAAAAAATGGATGTCCGCACTACTATGCAAATAGGGTCGAGCATCACAAAAGGACTGGGAGCCGGAGCGGATCCTGGTATTGGTCGGCAGGCAGCCCTTGAAGACCGGGAACGAATTCAGGAAGCGATTGAAGGCGCGCATATGTTGTTCGTTACCGCGGGCATGGGTGGTGGTACCGGAACGGGTGCAGCGCCGGTGATTGCTCAAATTGCACGCGAGCTCGGTATTTTGACAGTTGCTGTAGTGACTAAACCATTTGGATTTGAGCGAAGTAAACGTATGGCCCAGGCCGAAGCAGGAATTAAGGAATTGGCGACTGTTGTAGATTCATTGATTACCATCCCTAACGATAAACTGATGCCTGTATTGGGTAAACAAACGTCACTGCTGGAAGTTTTTGAAACAGCTAACGATGTTTTACGCGGTGCTGTCCAGGGGATTGCTGAGTTGATTACTTGCCCCGGCTTAATTAACGTTGACTTTGCCGATGTTCGAACGGTCATGTCTGAAATGGGTATGGCTATGATGGGTACCGGATCGGCTACTGGTGAAAACAGAGCTAAAGAAGCCGCTACAGCGGCAATTTCATCGCCCTTGCTTGAGGACGTTAATATTGCAGGAGCACAGGGTATTCTGGTTAATGTAACTGCGGGACTGGATCTAGCGATTGGTGAACTTGATGATGTTGGTACATTGATTACCGAAATGGCTTCACCCGATGCCAATGTTGTCGTTGGGACAGTAATTGATGCCAATATGCCTGAAGGTGAATTAAGAGTCACTATGGTTGCAACAGGACTGGGTAAGGAAAAAGCTCTTGCTGAACCTGTCGTTGCTGTTGTTCAGCCTGAAAGCAATGGTGAAATTGATCATCGAAAACTGGAACGTCCAACATTTATTCGTCAACGCGTCTCGGGTGATACTATTGAAGTAGTTGAAGATAAAGACAGTATGGAATATCTCGAAATACCGGCATTTTTACGAAGACAGGCTGACTAAAATCGATTCGCCCCTTGCCTTGAAAGCCGGCTCAGGAAAGAGCCGGTCTTTCTGTAGCTAACGAATAAATAGTCGAAATGGTTATTCAAGAATAGATCAATGGGTTCGTCCAGGGTTCTTCGACAACAGCAATTCCGAATCCTGGGTCGCCGGGTGCAGATAATTCTCCATTTGGAGGTGAAGGACCAGCTACGGCATTACTGATATCGAGTCAATTCATGAAATCGACGGCGTGAAAACCAAATTATCCTCTATTCGATTACATGAAATGCGTTGTTGCAACATTATTGCTACCTCTACCGTTGGAATCGTCAATACTAACCTTCATTCCATTGCTGACTGCGACACCTCTTAACGGGCAGGTTTATGTAATGCTTCTCAGCAGAGAAATTTTCAGACATATTCCAATCGCAATACCTGATTCAGCCGCTTCAATTAAATCAATATAGATTATTGATCAATTCGCCCAGAATCAATGGCTAGTGGCAACGAGGTCGAACTTTTGCGTACTTTGCTAAGATAAAACAAGATTGTTCGAGATAATAATCTGATCTATTCATAAATTTACAAAACGTAAAGCTTCGTCGAACGTCCATCCACTGTTGGCATCAACAATCAATAAAATATTTTTTCCTACTGAAGATCAAAAAGACCGCATTCGTTCCTCATAACACTTTTCCGAGAATATCTCAGCAAGCCATATTAATTGCCAATTTGATTTACAGATGTTCATACATAAAATGATTCATTTTAAAGATTGCCCGAGCAGCAAGCGCAGATTTTCCTCTAACAATTTGGCTAACAACTGGCGTGGGCTTTTTTTTTACTATAAGCGCATCTAAGTTTTCCGCCCGATAAGCCACGAAAGAATTAATAAGAGGAATAATCAGGAGTATTGGGCGCCTATTAAAAGCCAGAAAAGCAGGGTGATATATATATTACAATTTCAAAAATTATGTCTGTTGGTTATTAATGGCTACTCATATTTTTTAAATCTCTGGCTTGTAAAAAGAAGCAGACTTGTTCTGTTTTCTGAACAAGTCTGGCCCTTTATTGCATTTGACAGCGAGGTTAAAAAACCAATTGTGTTTTTTAACCTCGCTGTCAATCAGTACCGATGTAATTTACTTTGTTTGCACCGAGATGGAGACATCTATAATCATACGATATAGTTCATCTTTTAAGTGTAGAGGTATTTTTTTCCGCTCTTCGAGATAGTTATACGAGGTATTTTCAACGCCGGTCTCTATACGATGAATCTCGTAGTACTCATCGAAAAGCCTGGCGAAATGATTGTTGGTCATTTTAAAATCGTGAATCGTATCGCGATGCTCAGGTAGTTTGTGCAAGAGGGGTGTTTTTCGCTCAGCATAGAATTGCTGCGGATTATTGCTAAGTCTTTTCTGCACAGTTAATGCAGTGAGTAGTAAAAGGCAGCAGCTTAAGCCTGATGGTTGGACAGTTAACGCAGCTTCTTTATATTGAAACCGGGTGCCTTCAATGCGTTGTGCTGTAAAATTGATTACCGCCAGTCTCTACGCGATCCAGGTAAATTCTCAAAACTTCAGCCTCTAAATATGTATAAAGATATCGAAAATTTTATATTACAAGTATCGCTAAACTCTCAGTTAAAACCTTGATTTAGGACAAGTAAATGATTGTCTGAGACTCTTGACGTGATTTTTTAAGGTCTGTTTTCGAGTGAAAATGTAGGAAGGGTAGCTATATGAGATGTTTGATCGTTTGGTTCATACAGACAATCCGTAGCGACCTTGGTCGGCAGAATAAATCAGCCTGAATGGTCAGCAACATTAAGGTAAACAAGTCTATCGATTTAAAAGCTGAATCCGGGACGGATAATAAGTCTTATTTCATCTTCAGGATCGGAAAGGTCGTCGAGGTATTTATCGATAGTTTTGCTAAGGCCCAGGCCTAAAGAAAAGCTGCTAGTTTCACCCGGCCAGTTTTTTTCAACAAAAAAGTTATGCTGCACGATATTGCGGGTATCTCTGGAAAATGATAGCCGATAGTCGATTCCGAGATTGTTGATAAAAGGGTGGTTTCCAGGTGCATAATTAAATAGTTCACGACGTATACCGACGTAAAGAGTGTCAGATATTCCTGAGTTAGAATGTGTCTTACCACCGATTCGGAAGCTCCAGCTATGATAGATATCTCGCAGTCGTTGGTCGCCTTTTAGTTTCCATTCAACTTCGTACCAATTATCGTCGATTAACACATTTTCTTTGATATGTTGATCACCAAAACTGACCAGAAAGCCTGAAAACCCCTTGTTGATAGCTTCGGTTTCCTTCTCATCGGGCAATCTGAATCGAATAATATTTCCTAGAAACAGCGAAATTGCATAGGGTTCTTCAAATCCTTCGGTTAATGCTTGAATAATATTCAGGTCTGAATTTATTTCCCCTCGGTCATATACGTCCTGGTGTTTATCTCGTAGGTAGGTACCTAGAACTGGTAGTGGGTTAACACTGGCTTCAACGAGTAAGAATAATGGTGTCACAGCATTCTTTAAAAGTTTAAGGTAAATGCCCATTTCGTTGGCCAGTACAATCTCGTCCATATTATTTTCAACTAAGGGGACGAAAATACCCACATTAGTATAATAGGGGTCGAGTTCAACTTCGACGGAGACTTCCGCCTGTAAAGAACTGCTTAGACTTGCGATTAGGATTTGAAGAAAGAAAAAAAGTATTTTCATTATTACAATCGAAAAGCGCAGCGATCTGCGCGAGAGGTTATGAAAATAGACTAAAAGGCTGAAAAATCAATCTGTTTGTATTTGCCAATTAAAGATCATACCGATGATTACTGGTTTTGCCCATATTTTAACTTTAACCAATGATCAACCGATAGCATACCACCGCCATAAACGATAGTAACCAGTAACATCGCGCCATAGAGCTGATGTAACGCGATACCGGCACCTTTGGATAAAGTCGCATAGTATGAAACGACAGCTACTATATTGATGCCGGTTATGGCAATTGCGGCAAATCTTGTTCCTAATCCAGCGAATAAAAAGAGAGGGAAAACCAGTTCGCCAAATGTTGCCAGGTAAGCGGCTGTTTCATAATGAAGCAGTGGTACCGCATATTCGTATTCGAAAACCGCCAGATTTTGTTCCCAGTTATTATACTTCCACATTCCAGAGCTGAAGAACACCCAGCCTACATAGATACGAAAAAATAGCAGCAAAAACACCTGTAAGCTGGCCAGCATGTTATTGGTAATTTGCGCTGGGCCCTGTAACCTTTCCATTAATCCCATCTTTAAATGCCCCCGTATTTTTGTTTTAGATGTTATTGCCTTTGATGGCTTGTCTTTAATAAAGTTCGAAATTCATGACCAGTAACTGGTAATTCCGTTTACTATTTGAAAAGACTGGTGATTAATGCGGGATCATGTGTCAACATTGGTAATACAAAATGAAATTGATGAATTTGGAATACAAGTGATTTGCAAGTTATGCGGAGGTAGCATGAATACAGGTTTGGCTTTGTTTTTTTAGGTCTTTTTTAACTACCGGTAGCAGCAGCGAAGAGAGTGAAAATCAAAGTAATGTTATTAATCCATCGTTGGCAGATATTTCAGGTGTTTTTGATGCAACCAACACCATAGCTCAAGAGGTGGATGAGATTAATATTGTCATTAGGGAAAACAGTCAACCTATCACCGATGATTTTGATGGAGACTCATTCGACGCGGGCGGCAATTGTTACCTTGCCTATCGTAACACTCTAACTGATCTGGGGTATGGTGAGTTTGAATTTACAAATAGCTTTGGTGATGAATATACTGCTGCTGTTACGATATCAGGTTCTCAACTATTGGCTGAAACTACATTTGGATAGACCCCGGACATTCAGACCTTGCCGACGTCCGCACTTCAGGTATCTGATTTTTCTCCGAACGGCGATTATTTATTGTATGAGCTAGATCAACTCATCGTCCGTCAAATATGAAGCAAAAGAGGATAAGGACAATTATTAGTCAGCATCAGAACACCTGACTATGTGCAAAGTCTTTCGGAATTGATAACTATTTTTTGATAAGAGTAAGCAATAATTTTCTATTAAAAACAAAACAGCCCCAACATTAGGGCTGTCATTTTCGAATACTACTGCGGTCTATACTACTTTATCATGTGGTGTATTGCCGGCAAAAAAGGCTTCGATATTATCAACTACCCGCATACCCATGGCTTTACGGGTTTCGAGTGTTGCACTACCAAGGTGGGGTAGTAGAACGACATTCTCCATTGCCATTAAGGTCGGGCTAATGCGGGGTTCTTTCTCGTAGACATCAAGTCCTGCACCCTGGATTTCGCCATTCTCAATTGCTCGTACCATCGCAGCTTCGTCGATTACATCACCACGAGCTGAGTTGATTAGAAATGCGGTTGATTTCATGGCTTTGAATGCATCATCACTAATCAAATGATAAGTATCTTTGCCACCAGGGCAATGCAGTGAAACGAAATCAGCATTAGCAAATACTTCTTCAGGTGAGGCGCATTGAGTCGCATTCAGATCCGCTACGTCTTCTGCTTTTGGTGGGAAAGGGTCATGAAAGATGATTTTCATATTGAAACCATGAAAAGCACGTGCCGCTACTGCACGGGCAATTCGACCCATGCCGATTAAGCCAAGTGTTTTACCCGTAACACTGGTGCCCATCATGTGGGTTGGTCTCCATCCGGTCCATTCTCCATTTCGTAAATGGCGTTCGCCTTCTCCCGCTCGACGAGCGACGGAGAGTAACAGGGTCATTGCCAGGTCGGCGGTACAGTCGGTTAATACTTCGGGCGTATTAGTTACAGTTAAGCCAGCGGCTTTTGCTGCATCAAGATCAATATGATTAAATCCAACACCATTACTACCGAGTATTTTGGCCCTGATATTATTGGCTGATAAGACTTCAGCATTCACTTTATCGCTGACGGTTGGAAGAACCGCATCGGCTTCACGCAGTGCGGATTGTAATTCTTCAGTCGACATTGGATGGTCGTCTGTGTTGAGCGTGGTATCAAAGCGGTCAAGCAGAATTTCTTCTACTTCTGGATGCCAGCGCCGAGTCACGATTATTTTTGGTTTAGACATCAAATATTTCCTGTCGTGGGGATAGTAAGGATGATTGTAGGGACAAGCGAAACGGTGTTCTAGCGAAAAATCGCCATCAAAGGAGTAATTATCTCCTCATGGCCTAGGTGTAAGTGCAGTGAAGGAGCGAAATCATCGTGCCTTCACTGCTTATCTACATGGCCGAAATTCGGATTGACTGACTCTTCAAGTTATCGAGCGCTGACTGGTTTTCGGCTAACTTGGTTCGCTCTTTTTCGACAATGTCTTCGGGAGCACGATCAACAAAATTAGCATTTTGCAATTTCGATTGAATACGATTGACCTCAGATGATAATCGATCGATATTTTTCTGTAATCGAGCCAATTCCGCGTCTTTGTCGATCAGCCCTTCCATCGGTATGAGCAAGTTCATCTCACCGACCAATGACGTTGCCGATTCGGGAGCAGCGTCTGCCGCCTCCAGCCAGGTAATAGATTCAAGCCGAGCTAGAGAGACCAGTAATCCTCGATTAGAGTCGAGGCGTTCTTTGTCGACGATGTCGCCATTTTGACAAAGAACCGGTAATGCTTTGCCTGGCTTTATATCCATCTCGGAGCGAATTTGTCGAATGCCCATGATGAATTGTTTTACCCATTCCAGTTCCGCAATGGCATCCTGATCGATCAATTTTTGGTCGGCAACAGGGTAGGGTTGAAGCATAATAGTTTCACCCTCGACAGCTGCCAATGGTCCAATTTTTTGCCAGAGTTCTTCTGTAATATACGGCATGATCGGGTGTAGTAATCGTAATATGCCTTCGAGCACGGTTACCAGTGTATGACGCGCACCTCTTTTCACATTTTCAGTCGAACCATCTGAGTAGAGTATTGGTTTAGATAATTCAATGTACCAGTCGCAATAGTCGTTCCAGACAAACTCGTAAAGGTCTCGTGTTGCAAGATCAAAGCGATACTCATTCAGATGTTTACTGGTATCGGTACTAACTTGCTGAAATCGCGCCAGAATCCATCGATCTGCCAGCGACAATTCACCGCTAAAGCAATCCTCAGATTCAACGTTTTGTAGAACGTAACGGGTCGCATTCCATATTTTATTGCAGAAATTTCTGTAACCTTCAATACGACCCAGATCAAAGCGAATATCGCGTCCTGTTGAAGCCAGAGCCGCGAATGTGAACCGTAGAGCATCAGTCCCAAAAGCCGGAATCCCATCCGGGAAATGACGTTTAGTTGCCGCCTCAATTTTCGGCTTCATTTGTGGCTGCATTAATCCTGAGGTTCGCTTTTGT
>JBLIOG010000106.1:0-12133 GCA_047639625.1 Gammaproteobacteria bacterium | reverse complement strand
AGGATCATCTCGAGCTTTATTTTCAGTTTCGCTGTAAAAAACCCATTACCTTGAATGGAGAATTGAATCTTTGGCGAAAATTTTTAATCGGATCGCGTTGGTGGTTCACCAAAACAGGGCTGGGTGCTACCAATCATTTCGAATCCTGTGCGTTTATTCGTTCAAAAGCGGGGGTGAAATGGCCGGATATCCAATACCATTTCTTACCGGGCGCTATGCGCTATGACGGTAATGCGGCGTTTGATGGGCATGGTTTTCAGGTGCATGTCGGACATAACAAGCCTTTCAGTCGTGGCAACATAAAAATAAAATCGCCGAACGTGAGTGATAAGCCCAGTATCCGGTTTAACTACCTGCAGCATCAGGAAGATATCGAAGCCTATCGGGCCTGTATCCGGTTAACCCGTGAAATTATTAATCAACCCGCAATGGATGAATATCGTGATGTCGAAATTCAGCCAGGAGTATCAATCCAGAGTGATGAAGATATTGATGCCTTTGTCCGCGGTGCTACCGAATCGGCTTATCATCCCTCTTGCGCATGCCGAATGGGTGAAGATGAGATGTCTGTGGTTGATTCGGAAACTCGAGTGCATGGGATCGAGAATTTACGCGTCGTTGACTCGTCCATTTTCCCGACTATACCCAATGGGAATTTGAACTCACCCACTATAATGTTGGCTGAGCGTGCTGCAGATATTATTAAAGGAAAGGGATTACTCGATGCTGCCGATGTGGCAGTTGGCTTAGGTCAGGGCTGGGAAACAGAGCAGCGATCCGTCGCTGCAGACTAGTCCTGTTTAAAAGTTTAATTGGTGATTAGCAACAGTGTTCAGCAGGATACAATTAATTGTCACCGATGGTAATTATGTGCAATGGTTTCGTACCCTCAATGCTATCTCATTTCATAGTGAAGCTCTCGACAGGGTACGCCTCACTTTTCCTACAGCAGAAAAGTAAGCAAGGTCGTTCCTGCGCAGAGCCTGCCCCGTGAGCACAGCGAACGCCTTGAGTATCCCTGTATCCCTGCGCCCACGACATACCGTTCATCCTGAACATAACATCGCCCCCAACAAGCCCTTCATCGTATAAATTGCGTTTTAATCACGGTCGGCTCAGGCGCGGGTCCACCGTACTAAGCCTCAATTGGCGTCCCTCGGCAATTGCTCCTGCATTGCTCTACCACCGGAACGCCGGACCGCTACATTCATGTAGGCGTGCCAATTGACCCCGATTAAGACGCGATTTATCCGTGGGCTTGAAAGGGAATAAAAAAACATCGTAGGTTTCGAGATAGTTGTGTTTTCTTTTGACGGGAAGCCGCAGGCCACTCTCGGAGGGATAGCCCTTTTGCTTACTTTTGGGGCTTCAAAAGTGAGGCGTACCCCATAGAGGGAGTCACTATGGAATACAGTCATCACTTGGGTGCGGAAAAATGTTCAGCTTGAAATGAATATTCTTGCTTATCACCCAAAACTATCTACCCGACAGTTGCCAGTAATACTCCTGCTGCAACCGCTGACCCAATAACGCCTGCGACATTCGGTCCCATTGCGTGCATTAGCAGAAAGTTTTGCGGGTTAGCTTCGAGGCCCATTTTATTTGCAACACGGGCTGCCATTGGAACCGCTGAAACGCCCGCCGCACCAATCAACGGATTGACTGTACCATTGGTGACGCGATACATGATTTTGCCCATAAGCAATCCGGCTGCAGTGCCAATTGAAAATGCTACCATCCCTAGTAGTAAAATCCCGATTGTTTCGGCGCTCAGGAATTTGTCTGCCGCCAGTTTGGAACCGACTGCGAGTCCGAGAAAAATGGTGACAATATTAATCAGTTCGTTTTGTGCAGTGCTACTGAGTCGATCTACCACACCGGATTCTTTGAGTAGATTTCCAAAACACAGCATGCCAACCAGCGGTGCGGCTGATGGTAACAATAGCAGGGTAATCAATAAAAGAAGCAGTGGAAATAATACCTTCTCGAGCTTACCCACAGGTCGTAACTGCTCCATCTTTGTTTGACGTTCTTTTTCGGTAGTCAGCAATCGCATGATAGGTGGTTGGATAATTGGAACCAGAGCCATGTAAGAATAGGCTGCAACCGCTATCGCACCCAACAGATCTGGGGCAAGGCGGGAAGCGACATAGATGGCTGTTGGCCCGTCAGCACCGCCAATAATGGCGATGGCCGCAGCATCGGTCATGGTAAATTCCATGCCCGGTATGAGGTTCATAGCGATCGCGCCAAACAATGTAAAAAAAATACCGAATTGGGCTGCGGCACCTAGAATCATAAGGCTGGGCCTGGCCAGCAGTGGCCCGAAGTCGGTCATGGCACCCACACCCATAAAAATCAATAGCGGGAAGACCCCCGTTTCAATGCCGTTGTGATATAGAATCCCTAACAAACCTTCCGGACCTGCAATATCTGCGACCGGTATATTGGCTAATATCCCACCGAATCCGATCGGGATGAGTAATAGCGGTTCGAAGTTTTTAGCGATCGCGAGATAAATTAATATCCCGCCAACAATGATCATGACCACCTGACCCGGGGTAAAGTTATATAGCCCAGTTGCAGCCCATAGTTGGAATAAACCTTCTTTCATGCCGGATCAGCCTATTGCGATCAGATCTTGATCGGATTGAATCGAATCGCCTTTGCTCACCATGATTTTTTGCACACTGCCGGTGAAACTACTGCGAATTTCAGTTTCCATTTTCATGGCTTCCAGGATGATCACGGCATCGCCATCGTTTACCTGTTGACCGTTGCTGACCAGAATGTCGATAACTGTGCCGGCAAGTGGTGCCTTGATAATATTAGCTGGACCACTCGCGGCCGGGGCGGGTGTAGTTGAAGTCTCAGAAGTTGGAATTATCTGGCTAATATCGGCATTACCTGGGCCAACTACTACATCATATTGTGTTCCATTTACACTGACACGATAGCTTTCCACATCGTTGGAGGACTTACTTTCTGTAGCCGGGGCTTTACTGGTTTCAGCTTGTTCGGTTTCGGTGCCGGGTGCTGGTTCAAAAGCATCGGGGTTGTTTCTATTTTTAAGGAAATTAATACCAACCTTTTGAAACAGAGCATAAATTAAAACATCATCTATTTCGTTTTTATCCAGCGCAAACTCTTCTGCTTTAGCTAGCGATCTTAACTCACTGGTTAACTTCTCCATTTCATCATCTATTAAATCAGCGGGGCGACAGGTTATCGGTTGATCATCACCGAGAACTCGTTTTTGAAGCTCAGCATTTACCGGCGCTGCTGTCGCACCATATTCACCGCGAAGAACGCCCGCTGTTTCTTTGCTGATTGTTTTGTAGCGATGGCCACTGAGCACATTGATGACTGACTGCGTCCCTACTATTTGTGAGGTAGGTGTTACCAACGGAACAAAACCAAGGTCCTTGCGAACTTTTGGGATCTCTATCAGGACTTCATCGAGTCTGTCGCTGGCATTTTGATCGCGCAGCTGGTTTTCCAGATTGGTTAGCATGCCACCGGGCACCTGCGCCGTTAAAATCCTTGAATCTATACCTTTTAGCGACCCTTCAAACTTGGCATATTTTTTTCGGACATCTCTGAAATAGAGCGCGATTTCTTCCAGTAAACCAAGATCTAGCCCGGTCGCCTTATCGGTATCTTCGAGAATAGCAACAAAGGTTTCTGTCGCAGAATGGCCGTAAGTCTGACTCATGGAAGATATCGAGGTATCGAGCATATCAACCCCGGCTTCAATTGCTTTAAGGTAGGTTGCTGTTGATAACCCCGTTGTTGCGTGACAATGCATTGATATTGGAATGCTGCAGTTTTCTTTAATACGCGTGACCAGTTCTTCGGCTACATAAGGCTTAAGTAGGCCAGCCATGTCTTTAATGCAGATTGAATGACTACCCATATCCTCAAGGCGTTTGGCCATATCAACCCAGAAATCAACGTTGTGAACCGGACTAATGGTGTAGGAGAGCGCACCCTGCGCATGCTTTCCAGTTTTGACCGCGGCTTTAATCGCGGTTTCCAGATTTCGCATATCATTCATGGCATCGAAAATACGGAATACATCCATGCCGTTCTCGGCACATCGATCGACAAATGCCTCGATTACATCATCAGCATAATGCCGATAGCCGAGCGCATTCTGACCCCGCAGTAACATTTGCATGGGGGTATTGGGCATAGCCGCTTTCAATTTACGCAACCTTTCCCAGGGGTCTTCGCCCAAAAATCGAATACAGGCATCAAAAGTTGCTCCACCCCAGGTTTCGAGTGACCAGAACCCGACCTGATCGAGTTTTTCGGCAATCGGCAGCATATCTTCAATGCGCATCCGGGTGGCAAATAACGATTGGGAAGCGTCACGTAAGACAACATCGGTGAGTAGAACAGGCTTGGTCATAAATTTTTTCCCGTAAAAATTAAAGGCCGCGTTTTTGGCGATATTGGTGAATTGCCGACTGAATAGCTGCGACATGTTGAGGGTCGATTGTGGTGGCAGGCTCCGGTGCAATTGATACCGTAGGTTGAGCCGGCTCAGGTACCAGTTTTGAAACCACTGTTATAATGATGATTAGTAAACACAGGATTGTGAATACTGACCCCATACCGAGGGCAAACAATTGAAGGCTTTCGAATAATAGTGCTTCGATATTCATGATTATGGTTTCTTTTGATGGCCGGGACCGTAAAGTTGTCGAAGTATACTATAAATGCCTTTTTATCTAACGGGCATTGGTATTTGAAATTCGACTTCCAGAATTACTTAATGCCATTGCTTTCGAGGATCGTCAAGCTTTTTGATGACGAAGTGACGAGACAGTTTGTGTGGGTGACAAAATATCCGGGTCGATTTTAATTTCAATCAGGCTCGGGCCATCATAAGCCAGCGCTCGTTCCAGCGCAGCTCCAAAGTCTTCATCGCGTTCAATCGATTCCGCCGAGGCATTGTGTGCTTTGGCCAATTTGACAAAATCCGGGTTGACCATATCGGTGCCAATGACCCGATTCGGATAATGTTTTTCCTGATGCATTCGAATGGTGGCATAGATGCCGTTGTTCACCAGTAATATCGTAAAATTCACCTGATATTGCATTGCGGTGGCCAATTCCTGACCGGTCATCATGAAATCACCGTCTCCCGCCATGACAACAACCGTTTTATCGGGACAACGAAGCCTGGCAGCTATTGCAGCAGGAACTCCGTAGCCCATGGTGCCACTGGTTGGCGCAAGTTGGGTTCCAAACTGATGGAAACGATAATATCGGTGTAACCAGGCGGTATTATTTCCGGCGCCATTGCAGATTATAGCGTTGTCCGGTGTCATCGAACCCAGGGTCCTGATAATCCGCGATAGATCCATTTTCTGTTTACTTTCAGATGGTTGTGTCCATTTAATATAGCTATCCCGTGCTTTTGATAAACCTTCGTTACGAAGCGCCGATGCTGGAACAGGCGGACTGATATTGGCGAGTCCCTTAAGAAATGGCGTCGAATCTGAATTAATTGCCAGGTATGGGATATAAATATGGCCCAATTCTTCGGCACCTGAATGGACGTGAATGAGTCGCTGAGTCGGAACGGGAATATTGATTAAATCAAAGCCCGCCGTCGTGATTTCACCAAGCCTTGCACCAACCACCAGGAGTAAATCGGATGATCTAACCAGTTCATGAATATCTGGGTTTACACCGAGGCCTAAATCGCCTGCATAATGTGGGTCAGCGTGATCTATATAATCCTGACAGCGAAACGAATTTACTACCGGTAGATGAAAGTTTTCTACAATTTGTTGCAGGGCTTGATTAGCGTCTTTTGACCATTTGCTGCCACCAACAATAACTAGCGGGTTTTCAGCTGTCGCTAGCAATTCTGCGGTTGCCTGGATATCGACCGATGAAGGGTGAGTTGTTACTGGTTTCCAGCCGGGTGCATTATCGATAGAAACCAGATCGGTTAACATATCTTCAGGTAAGGCTAGAACGACCGGGCCGGGTCGACCGCTGGTGGCCGTGGCGTAGGCGCGGTTAATATATTCAGGTATTCGTGCCGCATCATCGATTTGGGCAACCCACTTTGTCACTTCAGAAAACATTCGGCGGTAATCGATCTCCTGAAACGCTTCGCGATCCATATCTTTTCGCGCGATTTGCCCGATTAATAGAATCATTGGAGTGGAATCCTGTAAAGCCACGTGCAAACCACTGCTGGCATTGGTTGCTCCAGGCCCTCGAGTGACGAAGCAGACTCCGGGACGGCCGGTTAATTTACCGTCGGCTTCCGCCATAAAGGAGGCGCCTCCCTCGTTTCGACAGACAATCAGGTCGATTTCGCTACGGTCATACAACGCATCAAGGGCTGCAAGGTAACTTTCGCCAGGGATACAGAATATTCGGTCAGCTGCATTTGCTTTGAGCGCATCGATGAGTAGTTCAGCACCGGTTCGGGAAGGGTATTCAGCCATGACTAATCCGCTGGTTATGGGTCCTTATTTAAGGACGGTTAATCTACAATCTACGAGGTCAGACTATACAGGTCAGGCAGTCTGGAAATTCACTGCTACTGACTGGACGTGAGAATAAATAACCTTGTGCGAAATCACAACCTGCTTTAACCAGTAATTGCTTCTGAGCTTCGGATTCAACTCTGAATTTTTCATCAATCGGAGTATCGGGTACTAGAAAAATTTTCTCCCGTAATGCGAGTGAAGTGAGATTATATTTATGCACTCATTCAAGACGACATTCATTTGTGCTGCTTTAATGAAATTGTAGACCTAACAAAAGGAATTTCACTCGACTAAATTATGGGCGATCTTTTTATTCCGTGCGGTTACACTAGCGATCTCTGCTTTCAGCTCGAATTTACCCCGCTACATGTTTCAATTAATTACCAATGCTCGCGTATTTGCACCTGAACCATTGGGTATTCAACACATTCTGATTTGTGCTGGTCGTATCGTCTATCTTGGCGATAAAATCCCCGAACTGGATGATTTGCTAGAGCTGAATGTAGTTGATGCGGAGGGTGCCATATTGTGCCCCGGGTTTATTGATGGTCATGCACATATTACTGGCGGTGGCGGTGAAGCGGGTCCTTCAACCCGAGTGCCATCCTTGCATCTGGGTGAATATACCAGCGCTGGTGTTACTTCGGTGGTCGGACTATTGGGCACTGACGATTTAACTCGAAATACTCAAACTCTGTTAACACAGGTCATGGGCTTGCGCGAAGAAGGGTTGTCAGCCTGGTGCTACACCGGCGGATATCACTTTCCGGTAACTACCTTAACGGGTTCGATACGTAGTGATATCGTAAACCTCGAACCTGTTATCGGCGTTGGTGAACTCGCAATTAGTGATCATCGGTCAAGCCAACCTGGGCTAGAAGAGGTATTGCGGGTCGCTAGCGATGCCCATGTCGCTGGATTAATGACAGGTAAAGCGGGCATTGTACATTTTCATTTGGGTGATGGATCGCGAGGTCTCGAGTTAATAAACCGTTGTCTCGACGTCAGTGAAATTCCAGCACGGGTTTTTAACCCAACCCACGTTAATCGAAATCGACCTTTATTCGAAGAAGCCTGCGAACTCAGCAAGCGAGGCTGTCATGTTGATATTACTGCGTTTCCACATGATCACTCAGATACCGGATGGTCAGCCGAAGAAGCTGTAGAAAGATATCTGAACGGGGGATTTGATCCTTCAAAATTGACAATCAGTTCTGACGGTGGTGGATGCCTGCCCCACTTTAATGCGCAGGGTGAAATGCTATCGATGGGATTCGGTCGTTGTATGGCCATGGCTGATACCATGAAAAATCTTATCGATCAGGGTTCTGCCATTGAAACCGTGGTTGCTATGATGACCAGTAATGTCGCGCAATTATTACGATTGCATAATAAAGGGCGAATTGCGCCGGGATGCGATGCTGATCTGGTTTTACTGAATGAATCAAATCGTGTTTCAAGCGTAATGGCTTTAGGCCAATGGCATGTCCAACAGTGTCAACAGATCCGTCACGGATTGTTTGAATCCAGCTAAAATATAACGTTTGGCATAAAAATCAGGAATGTAATGTGAGTCCTTCGCCCGATCATAAAGAATTATCTCGAGGTTTTGTTGTTCCAATTGGAGGTGCTGAAGAACGTGCCGGTGCCATGTCTGTATTAAGTCGATTTGTCGAATTATGTGGGGGTTCTGATGCCCGTTTGGCAATCATTCCGACGGCTTCAATTCTGCCGGACACCGGCGATCGATATGTCGAAATTTTTAAAGAGGCTGGTGTTGGTACCGCTTTCTCTCTAGCTATTAATGATCGAGCCGATGCATCAGATCCGCTCTGGCTAGAAATGCTCGATGAAGCAGATGGGATATTTATTACTGGCGGCAACCAGTTACGTTTGTCCACTATTTTAGGTGGCACAGAAATAGCAAAGAGTATCCGCCGACTAAATGCTGCGGGTATTCATGTGGCGGGTACCTCTGCGGGGGCTGCCATTATGCCACAACATATGATTGCCGGTGGCGTGCCTGGCGTGTTGCCACAGGCCGATGGAGTCAATCTGGCCCCGGGGATAGGGTTAACTAATACCCTGTTAATAGATCAGCATTTTTCTCAAAGAAACAGGCTGGGCCGATTATTAACCGCGATCTCATACAACCCCTTTTTAATCGGGGTTGGAATTGATGAAGATACCGCGATGTTTATTGGGCCTGATCAAATGGGTGAGGTAGTCGGCAGCGGCGCAGTCACCATTGTTGATCCGGCTGAATTAAGTTATACATCGATGAGTGAGGCTACTAAACAAGATAGCCTCAGTTTGCATAATTTGAAGCTGCATATTTTATCTGAAGGTTGTCGATATGATGTAAATTCCCGCATACCCTATCCACCTGAGGCTTAAAACAGCTAAATCGATTGACCTAAAAGTGAAGTTTGTTAGTGTAGAGTAGTTTAACCGATTCTTAATGAGATTAAGGTTCTGCCTTATAAAAATCGATTCAATATAGTTCGTCGTGCAATGCGGCAAGCTATTCATAAAATTTCCAGGGGAAAGATCAAACATGAAAATTACCGCAACCAATGTTTATGTAGGACCCAGTATTTATGCCAATTTCCCGGTCGTCAGAATGGTGCTGGATATTGGTGTTCTGATTGACTGGCCTTCAGTTAAATGTGGAAAAGGATTTACCGACGGATTACAGAATGCTTTGCCCAGTCTTGCTGTCCATGGTTGCTCTTATAGAACTGCAGGTGGTTTTATACGACGGTTGACCGAAGATGATGGTACCTGGATGGGCCATATCATGGAACATGTTGCGCTCGAAATTCAAAATATTGCCGGTTCGTCGGTTTCCTTTGGGCGCACTCGAACTACCGGCGAAACAGGGATGTATAACATGATTTATGCCTATCGCCAACGCGATGCTGGCATAGAGGCTGGCCACCTCGCCTTGAAACTGTTAATGCATTTATTACCGCAGCACTTGCAGGATCAGATCGAATATCCCATCAATGCGGATTTTGATTTTGAGCAGGAGCTGGAAAAGTTTGTTAGAACTACACAACGACGGGAATTTGGACCCAGTACTCAATCTTTAGTGGATGCGGCCGTGGCTCGAAACATACCCTGGATTCGGTTAAATGATTATAGTCTTGTTCAATTTGGCCATGGTAAATATCAAAAACGGATTCAGGCAACGGTTACCAGTAACACCAGTACGATTGCTACTTCATTGGCCAGTGATAAAGAAGGTACCCATAAAATTTTGTATGACATGGGTTTACCTGTTCCACGTCAAATGATGTTTACGAATGAGAATGATGCGGTCAGTTGTAGCCGACGAATTAAATATCCGGTGGTGATAAAGCCTCTAAACGCTAATCACGGTCGGGGTATTAGCGTTAATCTAAATGATGACGACGCCATACGCGCTGCATTTCATATGGCTAAAGAGCAGGGACATTCCAGATACGTTCTAGCTGAATCTTTTGTCACGGGATATGACCATCGTATGCTGGTTGTGGATGGTGAGCTGATTGCAGTCGCCAAACGGGTTCCAGGCCATGTGGTTGGAGATGGAATTTCGAGTATCGTAGAGTTGGTTGAGACCATAAACCAGGACCCAAGGCGCGGGATAGGGCATGAAAAAGTTTTAACCCGGCTTGAACTCGACGCTCAGGCTGCACGTTTGATGAGCGAAGCAGATTATACCGAAGCAACCGTGCTGCAAAAAGATGAAGTTTTCTTTTTGCGTTCTACCGCCAATCTATCGACGGGCGGAACGGCGATCGATTTGACCGATGTTGTGCATTCTGATAATCGTGAGATGGCTGTTCGGGCGGTCAAGGCCATTGGTCTGGATATTGGCGGAGTCGATTTTATTACCGATGACATTTCCCAGTCTTATAAAGACATTGGTGGTGCTATCGTTGAAGTTAATGCAGGACCCGGTTTCCGAATGCACGTTGCGCCAAGCGAAGGTGAACCGCGAGATGTTGCCGGTAAAGTGCTCGATATGCTTTATCCACCAGGCATGCCGAGTCGGATTCCGGTCGCAGCCATCACCGGTACCAACGGTAAAACAACAACCACTAGAATGCTCTCGCATATTATGAAAACCAGTGGCCATGTTGTCGGTATGACATCAACCGGTGGTGTAATCGTAGACGGACGGGTCACTGTTAAAGGTGACATGACTGGACCGACTTCAGCGCAGATTGTACTTCGCGATCCATCGATTGATTTTGCAGTACTGGAAACTGCCAGAGGTGGGATTTTACGGGCTGGACTCGGGTACTCCGAATGCGATGTGGCTGCCTGTATCAATATAAGTTCTGATCACATGGGCTTAGGTGGAATTGAGACTCTTGAGCAATTAGGTAAAGTAAAAGAGACCGTAGTAAGAGTTGCGAATGATACCGCTGTGTTAAATGCCGACGATCGAATTTGTTTGAAAATGGCGGGTAACGTTCGCGCCAAACATATTTGCTATATCACCATGGATCCTACTCACGGACTGGTTCGAGAGCATATTCGGGCTAATGGACGTGCAGTTGTGTTAGAAAAAGGTATCAATGGCGACATGATTACGATTTATGATCATGGTGCGCATATCCCGTTGTTGTGGTCGCATTTAATCCCAGCCACGATCGAAGGTAAAGCCATGCATAATGTTCAAAACGCGATGTTTGCAGCAGCCATGGCCTACAGTTTTGGTAAAGATCTCGAAGAAATTCGTCAGGGGTTACGGACCTTCGATACCTCGTTTTATCAGAGTCCCGGTCGAACCAATGTGTTCAACGAACATCCATTTAAAGTCATACTCGATTACGCGCACAATCCTGCCGGATTCAGGGCGATGTCTGATCTTGCTGATAAATTGGAACCCTCCGGTCGGCGGACCATTGTTTTCTCAGTACCCGGTGATCGTCGTGACCAGGATATACGTGAATCTGCATTGGCCTGTTTACCGGCTTTCACACATTTTGTTCTTAAGGCCGATAACAACCGTCGAGGTCGTGGTCATGATGAAGTTCCTCAACTGGTGCGCAATTATCTTATCGAGGCTGGCATTAGCGATGATTGTATTATCGTCGAGCCAGAAGAAGAGCCCGCAATAGACCAGGCATTAAATATGGCTGAAGAAGGTGATCTTCTGGTCATTACTGCTGACGATTTGGTGCGCAGCTGGAAACAGATTATCAATTTGAATTCCGAACGCGAAAGCGATCAGGAAATTGTTCCGGGGACCAAAATGTTTGTTCCTGGAAAGGTTAAGCAGTACCAGTTGGATGAACATGAAGAACTTGTGATTGATGATAGGGGTGTGCGTCTGGTTAGTAACGAACCCGAAGATTCCGATTGAATCCATAACGAGTACCGGATGGTTAAACGGACGACGTGTAATGGATCGTTTACTGATCTGGACGGCCGTATAGTTTGAGTGCGCTTACAGGAATGTCATTGGCCTGGACCCGGGTACCGCTTCATACCCAGGGGTTTTTAATTACTGCGTTGGGTGTATTAGTGGTTTCTCCGGATGGGTTATTGACGCGGCTAATAGAAACCGATCATTGGACGATGATTTTCTGGCGAGCGCTGTTCGTGTCATTTGG
>JBLIOG010000105.1:0-12180 GCA_047639625.1 Gammaproteobacteria bacterium | reverse complement strand
CCAGCTTTTATACCGGTAAATATATGACCAGTCATGGCGTGATGGGCAACGAAGACTACACCCGACTCGATGAATGGATGATTAGTGATTATCTACACCCCTTGAATTATCGAACAGCAGTAGTAGGGAAAACACATAATCGTAAAAATCCTGACGAATTACAGCGCATGGGATTAAACATGGGTGCTGATAGATTAAGCACGATGCCATGTGGTGGTTTTGAGCCTTTCGAATGGCACGAAGGACTTTATCCGAACGAAATACTTCCTGAAAATCAGGGCTATTCTCAATACCTGAAATCCAAAGGTTATCCAACCTCAAATCCCTGGCAATTCTGTGCTAATTCAAGTATCGACGAACAGGGTAATTTGCATTCAGGCTGGAATCTTTCTAGTGCCCGCTACCCTGCCAATATTCGTGAGGAAGATTCGGAGACAGCATTTTGTACCGACCGAGCGATTGAGTTTATTCAATCGACCAAAGATCAGCCCTGGTGTTTACATTTGAGTTATATAAAACCGCACTGGCCAATTATTGCTCCTTCCCCCTATCACGAACAGTATTCGGTAGAAGATGTTCCCGCCGCAGTAAAAGCCGATTCTGAAAAAACCAACCCACATCCGTTACTTCAGGCCTTCATGCAAAAAGAATATAGTGAAAGTTACGCGGATGAAGACCTTCGGGATGAAGTTATTCCGGTATACATGGGTCTGGTAACGCAACTTGATGATCATTTGGGGCGGCTCTTTGATTTTCTCGAGGCGGAAAACCAGATGGCATCCACCCTGATAGTCTTCACCTCTGATCATGGAGATTACCTGGGAGATCACTGGTTGGGCGAAAAAGATTTGTACCACGATCCGTCGATCAAAATCCCCATGATAGTAGTAAACCCCGATGCGTCGGCAGATCCAAGCCGTGGACAAAAACGTGAAGAAATTATTGAATCTATCGATTTGTTGCCCACGTTTATCGATTATGCATCAGCCACCCAAGCGCCGGAGCGCCTCGATGGAATGTCCATAAATCGATTGCTGTCTTCACCGAAATCACTTGAGGATTGGCGCTCCTTCGCAATTTGCGAACTCGACTATTCCGAAAGAGTTCAATACCAGTTTCCAGACCTTAACCCATATCAACTAAGAGCTACTGTCGTTAGAAACGAACAATGGAAGTATGTTCACCACGTTGCTTTAGAATGCCAGTTATTCGATCTCGAAAATGATCCGAATGAATTCCATGATTTGGGAACCTGTCCTGATCATCAGGTTATCCGTGAACAAATGATCGGCTATTTACTCGAATGGCAGCAGGCCATCAAGAAACGGCCGGGGGTCGAATACCAATACCTATTGGGGCAGAGCCCTGAAAGAGATGAGTCTTTCGGAATCATAATTGGCCGGAAGTAATTATCCCACAACAGAATGTCGTTTAGGCTCATTAAAAAATTCCGTTACTTCTGCGAGAATTTGATCTGATAACCCAGGCGGCATTTCTGGCCTACGACGGATAATAAAACTGACCAGGCGCGGCTCGAAAAATGACTCGGATTCCTTCCACTCACATTGATCTTCTGTCATTAGGCCTCGATTAATTAAAGTCACACCCATTCCCGACGAAACGATGCCTCTAACGCCGGCCAGACTGGGACTTTCCATCGACACGTAAAAACTAATTCCGGCATTCTGCAAACAGCTTATGGCCACTTCTCGGTAAGTACAACTGGGCGAAAAGGTTACCAATGGGATGTCCTCCGATAGCGAATAGTCGCGGTCACGACTTTTCACCCAGATTAATTCATCCTGCCATAATCGATGATCTGTGGTTTCGATCATACTGTCTTCCAGCGGTAAAATTGCAAGATCAATAAGACGTTCATCAAACCATGTTAGCAAGGTAAGTTGCTGTTCAACCCGAATTTCAATTCGTACATCCGGGTATTGCTGATGAAATCGATGAATAAAGGCTGGCAACTGATTTGACGCCAGATCATCGGTAATCCCTATAATCACCCGCCCTTTTAAATCTGACAATCGAAACTGCTGAACTGCTCGGTCATGCGCGGTCAATATGACCTCCGCATATTCCAGCAATTCCTGAGCCGCTGAAGTGGGTTCGATTTTATGTCCTTGACGTTGAATCAGTTTCCGACCAATACGGTTTTCCAATCGCTTTAGCTTCCAGCTGACAGCCGAGGTGGTCATAGATAATTGTTGTGCGGCAATCGTTAAACTGCCCGACGCAATGGTCGTTTTGAGGGTTCGTAAAGATTCAGTATCAAGTCGCATAAAAATATTATTGACAAATACTTGATAAATTACAATAAATTTGTCATTTGTTTGATTCAGATTGTAATGTTAAATTGTGCTGAATTTACAGGAGAACTAAAAATGGCATCTAGCGACGGCAAAACTCGCGACCTCGTTTCTACTATTCCCGGTGCAGGATGGGATTTTTCTTTATCACGTCATCCCTATCATGAAATCGAACGACCATTAGGCCCACATTATTGTGTCTACAACAGACGTTTGATGGCTGTTTGTTTCGACAGCAAATCAACCGAAGACGGTTATTGGCGATTGCGACAGAAAGCTGCTGTACTTAATACCGGTGAGCTCCCGCTGCAGTTTAAAGGCCCTGATACCGAGAAACTACTCGATAAACTTTTTACCAAAGATATCACTCAAATTAAAACCGGCCGATGCGGCTACGGTCTCGCCTGCTATGAAGATGGCGGATTAATAGTCGATGGTATATTGCTCAGACTCGAAGATGATTGTTTCTGGTATGCACAGGCCGATGGCGATTTTTATAGCTGGGCACGCGCTCATGCAACCGGTCTCGATGTCGCGATCACGGACCCTAGAGTATTTGTATCGCAGGTTCAGGGACCCAATGCCCTCAAAGTTCTGGAAGCGGCCTGTGATGACGGAATACCTGATCCTTTCGGTTATTTTGCAATGCGACGAGTCAATTTAGGCGGACAAAATGTGGTCATAACCCGGACTGGTTATACCAATGAGCTGGGTTGGGAATACTACACCGAACCCCATCACGACGCCGATGCTTTGTGGAATCACATAAAGACAGCCGGCGAAGAGTTTGGAATCGACATTTTTGGACTGGATGCCATGCATATCCGCAGAATCGAAGCAGGTATATTGAATGCCGGTTCTGATTTTGATGAAACAACAACACCTTATGACGTCGGTCTGGGTCAATTTGTAGATGAAGACAAGGCTGATTTTATCGGTAAAACTGCATTAGCGACGGCTTCGCGAGAAGTCCGCTTAACCGGCATAAAGTGTAATGCTGAGCCACATATCGGCGCTGAAATTAAGATCGAAGGTAAACCCGTTGGAAGAGTGACTGGAGGGGCGATATCACCTTACCTGAAACACGGAATAGGCATTGCGCTCATGCAAAAACCAACTCCAGCTGGCACCAAAGTTCAAATTGGTTGCATCGATGGGCAGTCGCACGATGGCCAACTCGTCGATATGCCCTTTTACGACAAAAACTGTGAAATTCCTCGCGGCAAGCTTGTCGACACTCCTCAACGCTAATAATCGACCATAAATAATCAGCTTCAACCGGCCACTCGAAATCATTCGAGTGGCTTCAATCATACTATTTGCTACACCTTGAAATATCATTAAACTATTTCGTTCGTACCCGAACAATAATTTCAGCGGCGAAACAATGACTAACTGTAAGCGTATTGATATTGACGGAGTATCGGTATCTCCCGATCACTTTATTCACGGAAAAAGGGTCAGCTCTGCTGCTACCTTTGAGGTTCGTTCTCCACTTGACTGGAACTGGAAACTCGCTGATATGGCCCGAGGCGACGCAAATATTGCAGACCAGGCTGTTTCGTCATCCGTCAAAGGGTTTTCCAAATGGTCAAATTTCACCCTTCAACAACGCGCCAATATCATGTTTAAACTGGCCGAGCTAATCGACGCGAACGCAGCTGACCTTGCCAAAATCGAATGCCTTGATATGGCAATGCTTCAGGAAAGCCTGACTTTGCGATTGATTCCTCGAGGTGCGCTCAATTTTCGAAACTACGCCGAACTAGTGCTCGAACATGAGGAACGTCAATGGCAATCCAAAGGTACCAGCAATACCGTCATTCGCGATCCTGCCGGACCTGCTGTCATAATAACGCCGTGGAATGCCCCTTTTATGTTATCAACCTGGAAGCTCGCACCTGCCCTCGCTGCTGGCAATTCGGTCATACTAAAGCCTGCCGAATGGTCACCGCTATCGGCTAGCATGCTGGCTGACCTGATCAACGAAGCCGGATTTCCGGCAGGTAGCTTCAATATTGTTCAGGGATTAGGACGCGAAGTCGGTGCGTCACTGGTTGCGGATCCTAGAGTTCGGCGAATTTCATTTACCGGTTCGCCTGAAACGGCTCGGGTAATCGGTGTATCTGCTGCTAAAAACATTGTGCCTTTTACGGCAGAGCTCGGTGGTAAAGGGCCGTTGGTTGTATTTTCGGATGCAGATATCGATGCCGCCGCAAAAAAAGCGGCCGCACAGTTCGAAGATTCCGGACAGGTTTGTCTTGCCGGAACACGACTGCTTATTGATTCATCAATCAAATCCACATTCATGGAAAGATTTCAATTTTACACCGGTCAGCATATTGCCGGTGACAGCCGTCAACCTGAAACAACTTTGAGCGCGGCAATCCACCCGCTACACCTCGAACGGGTTGAAGGATTTGTAAATCGGGCTATTGAGAACGGCGATAAGGTTTTGTTCGGGGGCGAACGTATAGAGGAGAATGGCCTCTGGTATAAACCTACGTTAATCGAACCTAAGTCCAATCAGTCGGAAGTCGTGCAAAAAGAAATTTTCGGCCCGGTTCTGACTCTTCAGACGTTTGATAATGAAGAAGAGGCCATTCAATTAGCCAACAGCACACAATATGGCCTGTCTGGAATTATTTATACCAGTAATGCCGCACGGGCAGAAAGAGTCGGTCGCGCAATCAGGGCTGGAACAGTATGGGTTAACAGTTTCCTGATACGCGATCTGACTGCACCTTTTGGCGGTTGCGGAATCAGTGGCATCGGACGTGAGGGTGGAGATTATGCGCTCGATTTTCACAGTGACGTAAAAACCCTGCAAATTCTTGACGGATCGGTCAGCTAAAAATCATTTTTATACGCGGGTTTCGATCGTAAATATTTTCAACCACCCATTTCAAGATAAGACTGTTTGACAATAATCTAGGAGTGGTAATGTAAGCCTCGCATAATAATTCTGCTGGTTAAACTTTACGCTCAACTTCGGCTTCAAATGAGCTGATTAATTAGCATTGCTAAGTATAAAAAAATCTGGATATAGAATTCCCCAGTCGGCTCGGTACTGAAAAAGCTGTGCAAGGCCTAAACCTTGAACTACATGCTGGAGAAGTTTTAGGTCTTGTCAGCGAATCCGGTGCAGGCAAGTCTAGGATTGGTAATGGCATCGTTCAACTCCTGAGTGCGCCAGGCCGCATTACTCGAGGTGATATTTACCTCAATGACGATCTTATTTCAGCCTTAAACTCCGGAGAAATTCGAAAATTCCGTGGGCGTAGAATCGGATTTATTTTTCAGGATCCGGTGACCTCTTTAAATCCGCTATTCACGGTCGAAAATCAACTGATCGATGCTATTGTCAATTGTACAGACCTGAATAAGTCAAACGCAGCGAAAAAGGCGATCGAACTGTTGGAAAAAGTGGGTATTCCTGAACCTGATATTCGAATCAAACAATACCCGCATCAATTTTCTGACGGCATGCGTCAACGCGTGGTCATTGCTATCGCACTGGCCGGCAATCCCGAAATGATTATAGCGGATGAGCCAACGACTGCTCTCGACGTTTCGGTACAGGATTAAATTCTCCAATTGATTCGCGATTTATGCCGTGAGGAAAAAGTAGGTTGTCTGCTGGCAACGCACGATATGGGTGTCATCGCTAATGTTACCGATCGCGTAGCAGTTTTGTATCGAGGACAACTGGTTGAAGTGGGAGAAACGCGATAATCTTCTGAGGCAAAAAATCTCAGCCTAAGATTTTTAACCCGTGATGCGATGCAAGAAAAAAACCGGCGACACCGGAACTCAGTTTCGCTGCCACACTAATAATCAACGGTTTTTCTATTCCTCTGGGTGTCTTTGCTGCAATTCGACCCCAACAGTTTTTTAGTAAATTTGTCATGGCAGTCCGTGTTATTGGTATATCAATAACCGTATTTTTGACCGCCCCTGGATTGATATTTATATTTCGATCTCACCTGGCTGGATGCCATCCTTCAGCCGCGAAGAAGTCGTGCATATCTGGCGGAGTTGGAGTAGCAACTTTTTTAGTCTCGATGGCATCGCCCACATCATCATGCCCGCAGTTGCGTTGTCATCTATAATATTAGCGCTTTTTATTCGACTGGCTCGGTCGGAAATGCTCGAAGTTCTGAGCCCAGAATACGTCAAATTTGCACCCGCAAGGGGCATCAGCTCTACGCGGGTTTACCTCAAACATGCCTTGAAAAATACCATGCTTGCTGTCGCCACTGTCGATAGTGTTCAAATCGGGATAATGCTTGCCTATACCATTTTGAAGGAATGACAGGTTTAAGAGCGGGTCTATCCTGCTACCGACAACAACCCAGTTACGCCATGCTGTTCAATCAAATCAACAATCAAACCATTCTTTTTTGATTTTTCTATGAACGTTTGCACGTAGGCTGCGGCTTCAACGTATTCCGGTCTTGTTCCAATCGCCTGTTGGACGGATGAAAATTGACCGCTAAGAATACGACTACCGGGTAGCATCTGCTGATCTTTAGCCAGTCGAGGTCGTATGCCGGCGAGAGCATCAAGTTCCCGTTCAACAAATACCTCGAAAGACTCATCCATTCCTGCCGTCTTAACTATTTCTGCATTTTTTAAATTTTCACATAACCAGAGTCCGTAAGCGGTTCGCGCATAAACTGATATTCGCCTACCCGCCTGATCAACCTGATCGATTGATTCTATATCGGACCCTTCGGGAACCAGGTAAGTCGCCTCAATCTCACAATAGGGATCACTGAATGTAATGGTCTTAGCCCGCTCGGGTTCTGCTCCGATATTGGCAATATCCCAGGCATTATCTGCCAACGCATCAGCCACCGCACCGGGCGAGTCGAAGCCGACAAATTCCACCGATAACCCTAATGATTCTGCAAGTGCTTTAGCTATGCCCGGAGAAACGCCAATCGGTTTACCGTCGACATCAGATTTATTAGCCAGTAAAAAATTGCCCATGTTAATTCCGGCTCTTAACACACCGGTAGGTGCTAGTTGCTGTTTGACTAGATCGAGCATTTTAGTTCCTTTTATAAAGTCGTATTATTTTTGAAGGTCATTATAACCAGTCGGTTATTTTAAATCCTGCACCAATCCGATAGGCGTGACTATCATAATTAATTAACCCATCGCCGTACCCATTAAAATACTGAACATATCCCCGTAATCTTTTTGCCAGGGGATACGACCAGCCAAATTCAATGGACCCGCGATTGGGACTTCGCAGATTATTGCGGATTCTGACATCAAAATTTTGATTGTCTTCAAGCTTGATTAAACCACTAAGCTGCCCGTAGCCGAGAAAACGCTGGATATCCGGGTTATCATCACCCTCAGGTGAAGTTGGCGTTTCTTTTTCTTTTTCGGGAATACGAAACCAGGTCTCAAGCCTCCAGGCAATTCTTTTTCGATTGAAGCTCAATCCCATTATGATTCGATTCCAGCTTCGCGACAAACCAGCTGATTTACCGTTGGATTGATGATTGAGCGACAGGTATCCGTGTCGAAACGGCATCCCGAAAAATTCCCAGGGTTTATTGTAAGTCAGCATTATTTCAGGTTCATAAACTGTTTCGCGAAAGGGCGCGGAGATGTCGCTGTTGTAGGATTGCCACCAGCTTTTCGTGGTAAATGCCAATTCCAGGTTTAGAACAGGATCTAAAAAATTTTCGATCGCAATATATTTAAGCGAAATTTGAAACTGAGCTTCTATATCATCCAGTTCGTAGCCATCAAACACGGTTTGATAGACCTCATTTTGGTGACTGACATAGCTGATCGGCATTAGATAATTGGGGCGGTGAGGCAAAAGTACGAAAGGGTTATTGAACACGCTTCGCTCCAATATCAACCGCTGCCGGATTAACTCATCCTCATCATTGGCGCAAGATTCACGTAAAGTCTTTACTGTCGTTTCTTCTGACGCTGATAACAGAGCGTTGCGCAAACAGACCTGCTCATCAGCTTCGGTGGCATATCCCGATTGCGCAATGACCAGACAAAAGCAAAGTCCGATTATTCTATTAAACGCATTTGACATTAAAAAATCTACCACGAGGCCCTCGAGAAATGCTTAAAATAAAGTTTATAATTGTTATCAAATGGATCGGGAATAAGTGATTTTCGGCGGCGGTAATCGAGAGTCTAAAATAAAATTACCGCCAAAAGCATGGTTGTCTCAGGCCCAGGTTGAAGTAGTTTCTGAGCTGACCAGCGTTGTTAATTAGCGGCCTAAGTAGCAATCAATATCAAACGGGCTGTTGTTGAGTAATGCAATGTATGCCGCCCCCTCCGGGTGCTATCGCGTTGATATCGACAGAGACAATGCGCCTTTCAGGAAACAGTAGGGCCAATTGATCCTCGACAACTTTATCGGCTTCAGTTCCATAACACGGCATTACCAGCCCACCATTGGGTAAATAGAAGTTAATAAAACTGTTACAGAACAAATCATACCCATCACCAATTCCACTATGATTGGAAACCAGATCGATCACTTCGAGCTTGCGTCCCTTTGCATCTGTTGCCAGTTCCAGGGCCCTACGGTTTTCACGCTCTAGCTCGGCATAAACAGAATTGCTATCCGAATCTCGCTCAACCAAAACGACACCTGGTTTTATAAAACACATAATGCCATCGACGTGACCATCGGTCATATCGGTAGTATCTCCTTCTAAATCACCGGGCAGCCAGATTACTTTTTTTGCACCTGTTGCTCGACATAGCTCAATTTCAGCCTGCTTTTTGTCCATTCCATAATTACGATTTGGATTCAAAACGACTGATTCGGTTACAACGAGCGTACCTTCGCCATCAACATGAAATGCGCCGCCTTCAAATACCAGACTTGAATGGTAAATTTCCATTTCAAGATTATCCAGGATTCGGTTAGCCGTTTGAGCGTCTTGCTGGTATTTTGAAAATGCGCCACCCCAGGCATTAAAACGCCAATCAATACCGGCTACCATCGAATCAGAATCGTGCCGAACAAAAGATGGGCCGGAATCCCGCATCCAGGAATCATCAAGTGGCATGGGCAGAACTTCTACATTGTCACCACAAAGCTGCCTGGCTGTTTGCATATTACTCGGGTCAGCAACCATGGTCACAGGTTCAAATTGCGCTATTGCATTGGCTACATTCGCATAACCATGCTCCACTTCAGGTAAGTTTTCCCATTGAATATGAGCACTCGGCCAGGCCATCCAGCAACGTCGGTGAGGGGCCCATTCGGCAGGCATATGAAAACCCAGTTCAGCCGGGGACAATTGATTAAAATTGTGATTCTTACTCATGCTTACCTCTATTTCTCCACTTGTAACATACCTTACAAAATAATCGAGCAATTAGCCTCTATTATATCGAGTCAGATTATTCCAATCGATCTTTAATAAATGGCATAATCGTTTTTTAACAAACTACCCCGATAAATAAACCAGATAACATGACCCGCTATCGCCCTCCCGGTCCAAAAAAGTCCCCTTATATCACCCGCGAAGGCCATGACATTTTACTCAAAGAACAGAAACAAATCTGGCTCCGGCGACGTGAGGTAGTCGCTGCGGTGTCAGTAGCTGCTGCAGAGGGAGACCGATCAGAGAACGCCGAATATATATATCGAAAAAAGGAACTCCGCGAAATAGACCGCCGCATTCGATATCTTCAAAAACGGTTACCCGATTTAATCGTCGTAGACAAATGCCCGAGTAACCTCGAACAGGTTTTTTTTGGCGCAATTCTTAATTTGGAAACCGAAGACGACGAAACAGTACGTTATCGAATTGTTGGACCCGATGAATTTGATCGGGCCGATCACTACATCAGCATGGACTCACCGTTGGCGCAGGCTTTATTGAAAAAGTCGCTGGGCGATGAAGTGAAAGTAACATTGCCCGTGGGGCAGGTAACCTATCTGATTTCGTCTATTGGTTATGACGAAGCTGTAACAAATTCGGCTGCTTAAAAAATCACCGGCTGACCGTAGGCTCTAATTCAAATGATGTTTCCGCTTTCCCTGCTAGGCATCCTGGTTCCTGTGGTCAAACTACCTACCTCCTTGGCCAGGACCATAAATCCTCGAGCCGGCTCCGCGGCTCTAGTTGTATTTACGGCCAGAGGATTGGTTTGATTTGAAATACGACGGGAATAACCGAAATCTGTGCTGTGTCATCTGGCAAGATAGTATTTCACTTGGTGATTAGCAACAGTGTTCAGCAGGATAGAATTAATTGTCACCCATGGTAATTACATGCAATGGTTTCGCAGCCTTAAAGCTACCTCGTTTTATAGTACGTCCCCCGACAGGGTACGCCTCACTTGTTCCTACAGCAGAAAAGTAAGCAAGGTCCGTCCTGCGCAGAGCCTGCCCCGTGAGCACAGCGAATGCCTTGGGTATCCTTGCGCCCACGACATAACGTTCATCCTGAACATAACACCGCCTCCAACAAGCCCTTCATCGGAAAATAGGAGCTAATATAATTTTGCTCTCTGATATTTAATTTTCTGCTTGAACTGAGTGTTCTTGCTAATAACCTTTCACTTTATTCGAAGATCGGTTTTAACACAGGCAATTATTCGGATTTACGATAAACACAAAACCAGCCTTCAAGCTCTCCATTCGTGAAATATTGCCCTTCTTCAAGCATTAAACAACTGATTGCTTTTGATACCTGCAAAGTTTCAAACTTCTGCTTGAAGCCACGTGTTTCCCAGAGCGCCTTATGGACCGTGCAAGCAATCATTCCACCCGGTTTTAATACTCTAAGGACTTCATCTATAGGATCGGACCCAACATGCCCATGAGTAAAAGTCCCCGATGAAATAATGGCGTCATAACAAACATCATCGATATCAAGCGGTAAATTCAGATCACCTACCATCAAATCTCGATAGATACCCCGTTGCCCGGCAACGCCGATCATATCGGGAGAGAGATCAATCCCATCGATACACTCAAATCCAAGGTTGTGGAGTGACAGACCGGTCAGGCCGGTTCCGCAACCAATATCGAGAACGCTTGCACTTTTATTTTGAAATTGACTTAGCATTTCGGCAATTCGGGTGGGAGACTCGTACTCCAATTCGACCATCATTTGATGATCATAATCTTCGGCCCATTTACGATAGAACTCGACCATATCTTTCTGGTCATCAAGTTCATAGGCTTCCTGAACAAAAGCACTTGGGCCGTTTGGCTCTAAAGTAGTATCAGACATAAGTTTGTTCCTTGTTATTATCATGCAATAATTCAGTAGTTTAACTCGAAATATAAATGCCGAATAGATTTGAGGCAGGTAAATTTGTTTACAATAATGAGTCACCAATATGAATTCAAATCACATTAAAGTACTCGCATTCGATGTGTTTGGCACGGTTGTCGATTGGCATGGTAGCGTTTCTCGAGAAATTGAAACGCTAATACCAGGGATAGGTGGCGATAAATTCGCATTGGCCTGGCGGGCAGGATATATGCCTGCGATGCAAGCAGTTATGAATAATAACGAATGGATTATCCTCGATGATTTACATCGAAGAATATTAAACCAGGTACTTGAGCAATTCGGTATCAAACATCTGGATGAATCGCAGAAACAAGTACTCAATCAGGTTTGGCACAGACTGGACCCCTGGCCAGATTCCATTTCCGGATTAACCCGTTTAAAGCAAAATTTTATTATTTGCACCTTATCTAATGGAAATATCGGATTGTTAACGGATATAGCCAAGCGAGCAGGACTTCCCTGGGACTGTATTCTAAGCGCAGAAAATTTCCGACGCTATAAACCCGATCCAGCCACTTATCTGGGTGTCGCTGAAATATTTAATTGCC
>JBLIOG010000104.1:0-12220 GCA_047639625.1 Gammaproteobacteria bacterium | reverse complement strand
CGTTTCAAAATGTTCGAGAATTTTTTGAGTGGCGGTCAATCCATCCATAACTGGCATTTGCATATCCATAAAAATGACATCATAAACTGAGGCTTTTGCCATGTTAAGTGCGACTTCTCCATTATCTGCAATATCTACCCTGTGTTTCAGTTTTTCCAGAATACCTCTAGCCACTATCTGGTTTACCAGGTTGTCTTCGGCCACCAGAATTTGAATTGAGGGTCGACTCGCCTGGCAGGTGATGTTCAATTCGTTTTCGTTGCTTGATTTCGGGGATGTTCTCATATCTAGTAAGTTGGAAATGGAGTCAAATAATTCCGATTGTTTCAATGGTTTTAATAAAAACGCGTCAGGCTCCACCGAAGGGTACTGTCGACTGAAATCGAATTTAGTAGCTGATGACGTCAAAATCACAGGGATAGATTGAAATTGTGATGATGTGGATAATTGCATCAGTAGATCCCCACCTGTTATTGAGGGCATCTGGAAATCGAGTATGATTAAATCAATATCTGGTTTCGAGTGGTCTTCGAGCCGGGGAAACAATTTACTACCATGGTCGAGGATTTCTGTGTCAATTATCCATGTTTCAAAGGTTTGTTGGTAAACCTCTCTGCTCACAGTTTGATCGTCAACAATGAGAATATTTTTGTCCGATAGAGTGAGTGTTTTTGCATCTTTAGTAGAATCAGCCCCGAATTCTGCAGTGGATAAAGCTAGAGGGATTTCAAACCAGAAAGTACTTCCGCTTCCTTCAATACTTTCGACGTCGATTTCTCCGCCCATTCCAGTAATAATTTTTTGAGAGATGGCCAGTCCAAGACCTGTTCCGCCATAGACTCGGGCAGTGGAAGCATCTACCTGACTAAAGCGCTGAAATAATTTATGTCTGGAGGCGTCGGGTATGCCGATACCTGTATCGGAGATAGCAATGCGTATACAGGTTTTCTCTGTGTCAGATAATGCCTTATCTATGCGGGCCGTGACTTCAATTTTAATTCCACCCTTGGAGGTGAATTTAATGGCGTTTCCGATCAGATTTGTGATCACCTGCCTAATCCGACCCGGATCACCCATAAAAGTCCGGCAAATTGATGGGTCAATAAAATGGGCAATCTCGAGGCCTTTTTCAAACGCGCGATGGCTTAGAAGACCAGAAATCGATACGATCAGATCTTCCATCGAAAATGATGAAATTTCTAATTCAAGTCGTTGAGCCTCCAGCTTCGAAAAATCGAGGATATCGTTGATAATATCCATTAGTGACTCTCCGGATTGTCGAATTATTTCAACATAGCGTTTTTGTTCTTCGTCCAGACTAGTACCCATCATGATTTCTGTCATTCCGATCACGCCGTTCATCGGCGTTCTAATTTCGTGGCTCATGGTTGCGAGAAAATCAGACTTAGCCTGGTTAGCTGATTCGGCATCTTCTTTGGCCTGAATTAACGACTGTCGTGCCTTTTGCAATGCAGTGATGTCTGAACCAGTACCGCGGAAACCTTTGAAGGTTCCGGCCTGTGTAAAAATTGGGCGGCCAGCAATCGATAGTCATACAGTTTCGCCATTGTCCCGGATTCTGGGGTGAGTAAAGTTTTTAAAGGGTATTCGAGTCTCAAGAGCGTGCATATGTAGATCCCATTCCCTGGGATCTACTCCTTGAATGGGCGATTCATGACTTGTTTTTCCGAGGAGACTGCCAGGTGATGCGCCAGTGACTTCTTCAAATCGGTTAGAGAAATAGGTAAATCTTAGTTGTTCGTCCATTTCCCAGAACCAGTCCGAAGCTGCCGATGCGAAATCAAGAAATCGTGATTCTTTTTCCGCTATTGAATGACGGTGTGTCTCGACGATTTCGGCCAGACTGGTATTGAGCAAACTAACGGCTTGTGAAATCTCGTCATCTTCCTTAAGGTTTGAAGTTAAGACGGGTATTTTGTCGGGATTTTCTGAAGCGTCGCCCAGTATTTTATAAATAACCTTTATCGGTGCCAGAAGCGCATTGTATATAAATAAAAGTACGACCAAACCGACACCGATACAAATAATCAATACCAGTCCAGTGATTCTTAGAATGTAACCCAGTAACTCAGATTTAAGATGGCTGGAATCCATTTTTACAGAGGCAGAATAAGCGGCTTTCAACACACTAGCGGGAAAATGAACCTCGAATGATTTACCTGAGTCAGTCTGTTTGGAATTAATCTGGGTGTCATTGATGCCTTTTGTTGTTGTAGATTCACCGTGTGAAAAAGCCGAATTACCATTGCTATCGTAAAATGAAATACCGGTGAATCGATCATCCGTGTTGATCAGGTTTTCCAGTGCGGCTGGTTGTAATTCTGAATCGCTGGTTGCCAATTGAACAACAATCTGAGCTTTGGCGAGTAAACCTTCCAGAAGGCTCTGTCTGAAATTCAGGTAGGAGGGCACTATGATCAAGAATTCGATTAAAAGAATTGTGGAGAATATGACCAACAAAAACTTTCGTGCCAACCTCGATCGATACAATTCACCTAGTTGCTCGATGCGAGTTGTAAATACTTGGTGCAACTGATTGAAGTGAATGATTTTAATAACTAGCTACCGATTTTTATAGATTCGGATATCTGGCATTTCAGTGCGACACTTCTGATAGGTCCACCTAAAAAGCGAAATTCGATAATCTAGTATAGGATGATTGTAAGAATTTGTGTGGCTCTTAAATGTAATTTGTAGTGGTTGAGACCTATGAAAGTGTTTGTGAAGAGAATAAATCAAGCTGTTGGTTCGAGTCGGTTAGATCGTTCAGGCGGACACCAATACCGATGAGTCGAACAGGGATTTCTGCTCGTTTCCAGGCCTGCTCACAGAGTTGTGAAAGGTCTTTCATATTTAATCCTGCGGTTTGGCGTTCAACCGTGGTTTGACTAAAGTTACGGAATTTCATTTTTAGAAAACAATTTTGTTTTTGATAATCGGAATCCAGTGTTGAAATGCGTTGATGCAGCGAGTCCAGTAAATCAGGTATTTTCTGAATACAGGCATCAAGAGTTTCGAGGTCTTCGGGGTAGGTGTTTTCAACGCTGACTGATTTTCGCCGCCATTCGGACACCACCGGTCGTTCGTCGATACCATGCGCTAGTTGATATATATGCTCGCCAAATTGCCCGAATTGTTGAACGAAATGGAAAAGGTCTCGATTACGGACATCGGCACAGGTCTTGATACCGACAGCTTCAAGTTTACGGGCAGTAACATCACCTACCCCCCATATATGTTTAACTGGTAAGTCGGCCATAAACAGATCAACCTGATCGGGCGTTACCACAAACTGTCCGTTCGGTTTGTTCCAGTCGCTGGCAATTTTTGCGATAAATTTATTGGGAGCAATGCCTGCCGATACGGTTATTCCAACTTTATTTTCGATGCGTTCGCGGATATCTTTGGCGATATAGGTGGCACTGCCCTGACATTTTTGGCAATCGCTAACGTCAAGAAAAGCTTCATCGAGTGACAGGGGTTCAATCAGGTCGGTGTAATCTTCGAAAATTTCCCGCATCTGTCGTGAAGCCTCCCGATACGCGGCCATGCGCCCAGGAATAAGGATGAGTTCAGGACATCGTTTGATTGCGGTGGCACTGGCCATTGCTGACTTCACCCCGAATTTACGCGCTTCGTAATTGGCGGTCGCGATCACGCCGCGTCTAGAGGCGTCACCACCAACCGCGATTGGTTTGCCTTTTAGGATCGGGTTGTCCCTGATTTCTACCGCAGCATAAAAACAATCCGCATCGATGTGGATAATTTTACGTGAAGAATTATCGGGCTTCTGCATTGCTTACTTGCGGAATCTGGCTGGCTGGGTAAGAATTATAATTCAAAGTTCAGGACCATGTAATGACAGTCAAAATATTTTATCAGGATGCCTATCAGAAAACGCATCAGAGCCAGGTGTTAGAGATACTGGCCGATGGTATCGTTCTCGCCGAAACAGTATTTTATCCTTTGGGTGGCGGACAACCTGGTGATACCGGAAGCTTAACCATCAGTGGTCGAAGCTATGTCGTATCGGATACCCGTTTTGCCGAGGATCGAATCCGGATTGTTCATTATTTGTCTGAGGAGGACTTATCTGAGGTTTCGATCGGGGACCCTGTTCAGATGGAAATTGATTGGATCCGAAGACATCGACTCATGCGAATGCATACCAGCATGCATCTGGTTTGCTCGTTAATTACCGCTCAGGCTACGGGGGGTTCAGTGGGTGAAACAGAAAGCCGACTGGATTTTGACCTGCAAGATGAAGTGGTAGATAAAGATCAATTAACGAAAGCATTAAACGAGCTGGTTGCACGTGAAATTTCGATCAGCATTGGATCAATTAGCGACCAAGAACTGGATCAGAATCCTGACCTTGTGCGCACCATGTCGGTACAGCCACCGAAGGGACAAGGTAGTGTGCGCACCATATCAATTGAAGGCACCGACTACCAACCCTGTGGCGGCACTCATGTGTCGAACACCGCTGAAATTGGTGAGTTACAGGTTGGTAAAATTAAAAACAAAGGTAAACAGAATAAACGTTTACATATTACCCTTGTTAATCCCTGAATAATTCGAGCTTTAAACTGCCGACTGTATTTTTCGCGCAACCCATTGATGAAAATGATGGGTTGGATTATCCATAACAGGCGAAAAAACGCCGCCTTTATAGCCGGGAGACTGTCGTCCTTTCTGCATGCCTTCTACGGCATCAATATCTTCGGCAAAAACGACTCGCCATGACTCCAGAGTCGCAGTTCGACTTGCTGCGTGTTTGTCGTCAAGGGCTTCGTCGCCAACATAATATAAACGCAAATGTTCGATAGAACGATCGGGTGCAGAAGGTTCAATGATCATTACAAAGCAGTGATCAGCCTGTATACCGAGTAATACATTCGGGTAGAAAGATACATATTCGGCCTGTTCCAGCTTGTCTTCGGGCCATTCTGGGAATCGTGGTAAAGCAGTTCCTGCCTGGTCATACAAACGGTAAGCATGACTACCTTGCCCACCAAAATCATCTTCAATCATAATGTGATAATGATCTTCCAGCTTAGAATAAGTGTTGAGCGACGGGTGAATCCAGGGTAGATGGTAACTTTCGCAATAATTCTCGACCGCGAGTTTCCAGTTTGATTTGATTTCGATTTGCAAACCTTTTCCATTGACTGCAGTTCGCATCCGGTCATAACCAGTGTTGCCCATGAAGGCTTGCCATTGATCGGTCAGCGGGTTGATATATTGTTCAAAGGCTTCCGCATCTCCGGACAAATTGATGAATATGGTGTCCATCCACACGGCTGAGCGAACAGGTTTCAAGCCATGCTGGCAATGATCAAACCCCGCAATTTTTTGCTCACCGATGCCGCCGAGATGCGGCGTACCTTTCAACTCGCCATTGAGATTGTAGGACCAGGAGTGATATTTACAGCGTATTGCACCTTGAACCTCCATCTCTTCATGTACTAAAAGCATCCCGCGATGACTACATACATTGTGAAAAACTTTAATTTCATCTTCTTTGTTTCGAAGAATGACCAATGGAAGGCCCATGAAATTAATCGGTTTAACATACCCTTTTTTGGGAAGGTCGCTGGCAAACCAGAGCCCTGCCCAACTTTTCCCGAGTACGTTCTCGCGTTCAAATTCGAGGAATTCCGAGCTTGTATAAGCATGATTTGGAAGGCCGGATGCCGATTCAATCGGTTGAAGCACCGATTCAACTGAGTACATTGTGGTCATGATTTTCCTCCAGTACTGGGATCGCTAGAATGCGACCAGTTGATTATTTTGACAATAGTCAAAATCTTCGCGTAGACTTTACCTAAAGTAAAGTCTGGATGAATTTGAATGGCGCGTCGATATTATCAACTCCCTAGCCTGACCGGGATCAACAGTTTTGATGCCTGTGCCCGACATAAAAGTTTTACCGGTGCTGCGGCCGAACTTGGCGTTACCCTCGGTGCGGTCAGTCGTCAAATTAAGGCGCTCGAATCTGAGCTCGATCAGAAACTGTTTCATCGCCGACAACGTGGTGTCGAATTAACCAGCGAAGGTGAAGAGCTTTTTATCGTGGTTAGTGAAGGCTTTCAGAATATTGGGAATCTATGTCAGTCATTTAAACTTAGACACCAGCTTAGTGATGTAACTCTGGCAGGGACAACTGCCTTTGTCAGCTTATGGTTGATGCCTCGCCTGAGTGATTTCTGGTTAACTCACCAGGATATAACCCTGAACCATTCAATATCGGATAATCCTGTTGATAATGCTTATTTGAATGCTGACATCCGAATTCGTTATGGCAATGGTAACTGGCCGAAGGAGGTTTCTGAGAAGTTGTTTACGGATGTTATTTATCCCGTCTGTGGGCTTGAGTTTGCTAAAAATAATCCCGTTTCGAATCTAAACGAAATGATTGATTTACCTTTACTCAGTCTTCAGAGTCTGGATATGGCATGGACTGGTTGGGACGGATGGTTTGCCTATTGGCAAGTGAACGACCAATCCGCTCATTTTCGCCGATTTAACAATTATGTTGTAACCTTGCAGGCCGCTCAGGATAATCAGGGTATAGCGCTAGGATGGCATAGCCAGGTCAAAGATCTGATACGTAAAAGAAAATTATGTCGATTGACCCGTTTCGAAATGCCTGCTTCAGGTGCCTATTATCTAACCTACGACGCAAATAAAGCACTGACTCCTGGTGCTGACAGCTTTAGGCACTGGATGATGTCGAAATTTACCGAAAACGCAAAGTAAACTATCAGACAGCTTTTGTTTGATTTCGACTGGATAGAATTAGCAATCCCCTATTCGCCAGCATAATGCAGGTTTTGAAAGCCTGATAATTCAGCTTGTCGATCGGGTTAACGGATGTTTTACGGTCACAGTAAACAATACCGACTGGTTTTTTGTCGACGAACAATGCCATTACACAGTAGTTTTCGCTGAGACTGGCCGCCTGAAACTTGCCGGGAATCATCGACGAATATTTAGAGTAATCCGCTGAGCTTACCCATAATGCCAGCGGTTTTTTAAGCAGGGATAAAAGCAGACCACTTCGGGCGGTTTCCAACGACAGTTTCAAAAACGGAGAATCGGGGTCATAGCCGTGATTTAAACGTACCGCAAGGGTTTTATTATCTCTGGACAATAACATTAATGCGGTATGGCTAAATCCAAGGCTCTCATGTAAGTGCTTTAGTAACAACGAGATTAGTTGCGCCTGATTCGAATCAGAATATTTAAGAAGAGCTTTGAGACTGGATTCAAAAGAAGGAGGTGATCTTTCTGTCTGTTTTGAAGGTGGATCGATGGGCAGTGGCTCTGTTTTAATTATGTGGGGCAGATTAATTAACCGAGCTGCAGCTGGGATCACATTTTCGATAGGGCAAAGATGCGCTGCTTTGATCGCATTTTGGTAACAATTTTTTTCGAATTCAGTATGAGGCATATTAAGAAATACAGCCGTGGCTTTAGTCGTGGCTCTCAAGGCACTGTGGTTCCAGCCTTCTTCCGCGTGATGACTAATATCTGCCGACAATTGAATAGAATGGATTTTTCTGCCTACTTTAGGTCCATTTTTAAGTGATTCAAGCATCAGTTCTGGCAGGTAACATTGATCACTGACTAAAGTGCCGAGCTCATGAAAATCGAATCCGAAGACTGGCTTTGCACTGATTACATCGCTACCGTTATTGTGAAACTCCTGTTGATAAATCAGATATTGGTCGTGGTCTGCTAAGCAGACCATCATTTCACCAATATTGTGAAGAATCGCGGCTGATTTGAGTTCGTGGCCCAGGGTTAGACCTTGACTAGAAATTAAATAGGCAAGCTGTTCCTGAAAATGATAACCCCGGCTAATGAGTTGGTGATAGTCGGTAATGCAGTCTTGTGCTATTCCTGCTTTGCCAAGTGTTTTATGGGTATGGATGAAATCGCTGATGGCACTATTGCCCAGTAGGGCCAGTGTTGCATGTATTGTCTCGGTACGGCCACGACCATTTTTTGAAAGCTGGCCATTGACCTGACTAAATAAAGAAAGACTCATGCCTGGGTCCTGGGTCACGATATCTGCCAGATCAGTTAGTGTTAGAATGGGGTTATCAAGGCAGGTTACTGCCGCAGAATGGAAATAATCGATTGCAGGTAGCGTCGGATTCTTTGAATTCCACCACTTCTGTGCGGTTTCCAGGGACATTAAATTACTTGGCTGACATGAACGATACTGACGAGACCCTTCTATTATTGCAGCTCGAACTCGTTAAGTTTGATTCAGTCATATCAGGTCGATTCGAATCGATGGGCACTTAGGGCTTGCAACTGTTTGCTATGGATGTGCTTGATCAGAATCTCTCGATCTGCCTCATGGATATGCTCGAACTCTAGTGATATATAGTACTGACCCTGCTTCGAAGTCGATTCTACGCTCACTTTGACAACGCGCGCAAATATTGCAATTTTTTGTCTGGAAGGCTGCAGTATTAAGTTGATTTCGACGACATCGCCTTCGTTGACTTTGTCTTCGGTATAAAATGCGACACCCTGTGCGCTCAAGCTAACTGTTTTCTCTATGGTCGGGCCTTCCTCGTCAACATGCAATATTTCAGTATTCAGAACATCGATTTGATCCTGCAATACGGCGAGATATCGACCTAGCTCAGGCATTTTTGTCTGGATTGCCAGCAAATCTGAACGGTGGGCATCTAATCTTTGATTGTATTGATTTTGAAGATTGTTGTGATTTAGATTGTGCCAGAAGTCCTGTAGGCGGAATTCCAGATCAGAATCAGGGACAATGTCCGTGTTCAAACATACAATATCCTCTATGCGGAAATATCGGCGACGTTCATTAGACATATTGGGCCTCGAGATTACTGTTCCTGGAGAAAATCAACACTTTCTGTCGGTGAAGATAAATCAATCGATGCACGATTACCATGTAGAACGCTGATTTCGACCCGTCGATTCTGTGCTCTGTTTTCCCAGCTATCATTTGGAACAATCGGTTCGTTGTCTGCCAGTGCGCGAATTTCCATCCGTTCAGGATCAATATCACCTTGTTGAATAAAGTAATGTACAACACTCGCTGCTCGCGCGGACGATAAATCCCAGTTAGATCGAAATTGTTTCGTTTCGATCGGAATGTCGTCAGTATGCCCCGAAATGACAAAATGTCCGTCGCGCTCATTTAATACTCCTGCAATTAAATCGAGGATTGGGAAAAACTCTTTCTTGAGTCTTGCCTTTCCTGATCCGAACGATCCTTTTTCACGGATTCGAATGAGCACTCGGTCATTAAAAGCTTCGACTTCTACTAACCCGTCGCCGATGGCCGAAGCGAGCTCTTTCTGCAGATCTTCAGCTTCTTCTTTTGCTTCCTGTTGTGCGTGCGCCTTTGCTATAGCCTCTGCATCAGCGAGTGATGGATCATTTTTAGACGTCGAATCAGTAAAGTCGAGATTGATCTTGGTGTCGTCTGTGCTTTTTTCGCGCATTATTTCGAGGGGTGTTACTTCGGTGGGTTTACCCGGTCTGTATTGCTGAGCAATAACGCTGGTGCCTTTGGGTATCTCAGATGCCTTTACATCGCGCTGGACGCCAAAAGCGAGCTTCAGTGCACCGGCCACCTGCTTAAACTTGAGGGCATCTATTTCGGCAAATGAAAGCAATAAAACGAAAAAACACATGAGCAATGCCATGAGATCGGCGAAGGTAGCAAGCCAGGGTGGCAGGCCTTCCTCGCACGGAGGGCAATCGCATTCCTCCCTCATCTATTATCCCTGATTGATACACCGGGATCTAACATACTCAATCATCTTCCTGTCGTTTGCTGGCCGGTAAATAGGCATTCAACAATAGTTTCAAAACTCGCGGATTAGTACCTTCTTGAATACCGGTGATGGATTCGAGAATTAGATCTTTATTATTTTTTTCGTAACCACTGATTAAAATCAGTTTTTCTGCCAGTGGAGATGCAAAGCAGTTAGCAATAATGGCGCCGTACATAGTGGTTAACAGCGCTACGGCCATGGCCGGCCCGATTGAAGCTGGATCTGACATATTGGATAGCATCTGTACGAGTCCAATCAGGGTGCCGATCATACCCATGGCGGGTGCATAAACAGCCATGGCCTTGAACACATTAGCCCCGTTGGTGTGGCGTTCAATCGACAAATTAATGTCTTTTCTGAGGAGATTGTTGACAATTTCAGGGGCATGTCCATCAATACAGAGACCGATGCCCTTTTGTAAAAATTCGTTGGTAATATCACGCCCTTCAAGTGCCAAAATACCTTCCTTACGTGCGACCTGGGCAAGTTCGATGGATTCGTCGATTAATGCCTGTTTTGCATCGATTTTGTAGAAAACCCCTTTTAAGGCAATTTTGAAAGACTCGAGGAAATCCCCGAGGGTAATACGCATCAAGGTAACGGCGAAGGTTCCACCAATTACAATTAGTAAGGATGGCGGATTAATAAAAATTCCAAAAGGTCCGCCGAGCATGATAGCCGCGGTTAAGACTACGTAGGCAAGGAGAAAACCTACGATTGTTGCTATATCCACTCAAAGACTCCCTAGTTTTTCAATATTTATCGGATAGAAGTAATTTTAGTTTAATTTTAGTGTAATTTTTTTTATCTGCTGAAGAAAGTGCAGTTTTTTGTGTCAGTTGTAGGCAGCTAGCGGGATTTGAATATTTCGAGGAGTTCATGCACAGAGCCTGGCACTGTTCTAGTTTTATGACACGATTGGGTCAAGCATTATTTTCGTTTGAATCCAGTCGGTTTTAAACTTGAAGCGATAATATTATGATAAATTAACCATTGTCGAGTATCGTCTGCGTCACGGTTAAACCATGCAGATGCAGTCCCAAGACGGAAACTGTATTGCCAGCGGTCCATGTCCTGCATCATTCGTTGTTGCCCAGCCTGACTAATATCTTCGGACAATAGAATTTGTAGATAACACACTGCATTTTCTTCATCGGTACTGTTACCCGCATTGGTATCAAGCAGAGTCCGACTTTTTGTATTCATGCAGATATAGTGCCCGGCTTCATGCAAAATAGAATGGATTGGGGTGTCACGGCGCAGGAATAACTGTTTGCCGACTAGACCTGCTTCCTCGTCCCCCCAGAAACTGCCGGGAATATCCGAATTATCGGCTACCAACCTCAATTGCAGATCGTATTTTTTTAGCAAATTTTCAATTTCCTTTGAATTGACATCGCGAAAACGCAATACATCAATCGTTTCATTCATGTCGTTTGAGCAACGAGTCGACCGTTTGCTGGAGCCGCCACCATTCTTCAGTCATGTTTTTCACAGGTTGTTTTCGAGTCCTGATGAGTAGAAAATTTATAGCTGCGCCAAAGACACCAAGGATCCCGCCGATGTCAATATTGGGATTATCATAATATTGCCTTAGTTGCTTGACGAGCAGCATTCCCCGGGCGGACCTGGTCCGACCAAGGGCGATTGTGAGGTTATTCTGATGACTCATTTCCCAGGCCATGACTTCGAGGGTCACGGGTTTGGCGCGTAATATTTCGACGTGTTTTTGTAACAACTGACTTAAGGTTTCAGATATGGGTTTAGAGCGTGGGTCAAAATCAAATAGATCTTCAGTTTGCCACCAGAGATCGTTAAGCGTTGCATAACTTTGCAGCAAACCTTCGAGCCCATCAAAATAACGATAAATCAAAACCTTGTCACAACCGGCCTGGCGGGCAATTGCATTAATACCAACCCCGGTATAACTGTGATCTTTTAGCAGAGTCTCGAGCGCATTAAGGATTTTTTGTTCAGTGGCAATTCGTCTAGCGGACACGACTCTAGCTCTTATCAACAATGGTTTTTGCCGCTTGCCAATGTTTTTCCATCAAGTCGAGCTGAGTTTGAGTCATTTCAACACCGGCTTTGTTCATTTCTTGTTGAACAAAGTTGAAGCGACGAACAAATTTCTGGTTAGTTGATCGCAATGAGGTTTCAGGATCAATTTTCAAATGCCGCCCAATGTTGACCAGGACAAATAAAACATCGCCGAGCTCGTCTGCAATATGTCCACGATCCTGACTGGATATAGCTGATTTTAACTCTTCAATTTCTTCGTCGAGTTTATCAAGAACGGGGTTGATATCCGACCAGTCGAATCCTGATTGTGCGGCGTTTTTCTGTATTTCGCGAGCACG
>JBLIOG010000103.1:0-12275 GCA_047639625.1 Gammaproteobacteria bacterium | reverse complement strand
CTTTTTCGGTATCGATACACCATTGTCGACAAAGGTACAACTGATCATCGTTCACTTTTGAAGCAGTCACATCATGCTCAACAACCGCAGCAGGATTGCGACATTCAATGTATGGAAATGTATGAACACCACACTGATCTCCAATTAGTAACGAATCACACTGGGTATAGTTTCGTGCGTTTTGAGCTTTAAGATACATCTTCACCTACCCGCGATATGCGTTTGAGCTTCTACCTGTTGAAATGCATTTAGAGATAATCGTGGACTTCGTATTTTTGCCCAGGTGCACCATCTTGGTTCCGGTGTCTGCCTGTTGGAAATTGCGCGTTAAAGCGACGGAGTAAAATTCATCAACGCTATTATCACCACGAAGTATAACGCTTGGATATTTCCATGTAACCGCCGAACCAGTTTCAACTTGAGTCCAGGAAATGTGAGCATTGGTATGTGCAATACCGCGTTTCGTTACAAAGTTATATATTCCACCTTTTCCTTCTGCATCACCTGGATACCAGTTTTGTACTGTTGAGAATTTTATTTCAGCACCGTCAAGAGCAATCAATCCAACCACTGCAGCATGAAGCTGGTTTTCATCACGCATGGGGGCAGTGCAGCCTTCCAGATAGCTGATATGGCTTCCTTCGTTGGCGATAATAAGTGTCCTTTCGAATTGTCCTGTTGGGGCTTCATTAATTCTAAAATATGTCGAAAGCTCCATAGGACATTGAACGCCCTTCGGAATATATACGAATGACCCGTCACTAAATACTGCGCTATTGAGCGATGCATAGAAATTGTCGCGCGCAGAAACCACGGTCCTGAAGTGCTTTAACTAGTTCAGGGTAATCTTTTACTGCTTCCGAAATAGGACAAAAAATGACACCAGCCTCCGCCAACTTCTTTCGGAAAGTGGTCGCTATGGATACTGAATCAAAGACGGCGTCTGCCGCAACACCAGCAAGTGCTTCATGCTCGTGCAGTGGGATTCCGAGTTTTTTTGAAAGTCGCCAGTAGCTCAGGATCAACTTCGTCAGGGCTCTTAGGTCTGTCGGACTTGGGGTGTCATAGCGATGGATATTTATTTTGAGTCAAATTTTTCGATCGAATGAGACGAAGGGCCTGCCCCATGAGCGTAGTGAATGCTTTGGGTATAGTTGTCCTATTCAACGAATTCGATCGAAAAATTTGACCAAAATGAGTGTTCCGCACGACTGCATGGATGCAGCGGTCCGGCGCTCCGAAGATAGAGCACCAACAGTAGGCGTAGATGGTAGACCCAGTAGCCCGCTAGCTGGCGATGTTGGTAACGATCTTCCGGTATCATCGGTTTTATAGTGCCTTCTATCGCATCCAGCTTTCGGATCTTTGATAACGCCACATCGACCTTACTCACTTTACCGTTGAGTTTTTGCCTGGCTGGCATCGCCTTGACGGTATCCACAAATTTTCGACGCGCATGATACCCAAAGCACTTCGTGGATCTGGCGCTCCCAACAGCCGATACGGATGATAAGGCTTTCACGACAGACTTGGTTGTAACCAGCATAACCATTTTAGATAAACCTGTCAGCGAGGCAGGTTGTCAGATAATCCTTTACGACCCGCCTTGTTTTTTTGTAACGGGCTTCTCAGCTGTCTGAGGAAGCTCGGCTTCATTAAACCGTTCTCGCTGGTCGGGGTGCTTTTCGCTACCCGGGGCATAGTGTCGATCTTCTCCAGTCTCAGGTATTCTTCGAACTACGCAATGCGCCTTTTCTGCGCATCAATAACCTGGCCGCTTTATTCGATAACATGATCTTTTACGGTCAACATTTCGATGGGACATTCAATTGAAAGACCCGTCGAAAATGATTTTATTTGGGCTGTTTGGATCGGGGGAGAGGTGATTTGAGTCGCCCCGGACGGCGCTCATATCTGGGCCTTACGTAGCACCCACAGTAGGCTGTGGGGACTCCCAATTTCACAAAGGCTGCATGTTCCGTAGTATTTCATCAGAAGAACGACACACGATCAGGTCAATGACTAATCACAAGGAAAATTGTATGAAGCCCATCAGAATCCATGATTACGGTAACGCGAATGTTTTGGTATCTGAAAACGCTCCATTACCGAGCATTTCATCAAATAGAGTATATAAAAGCTCCGGCAGTCACCAAGCGTCGATTGTATCTTGAAACTATGGCCGAAGTACTACCTGAGGCTAGGGCACGGTTCGCGTAATTTTGACCACGAAGAGTCCATTGCAATAAACATTAATAAGTTACTATATCTTTTGAAAAAGCCAACAAATTCCTTCAGTAAAATAATAGGAAAAATACTATGCAAATCAAAATGAATACCGACCACAACATCGAAGGCCATGAGGCACTGGGCGCTTATGTCTGTAGTGTCGTCGAAGATGCCTTGGGTCAAACTAGCGATCGCATCACACGAGTAGAAATCCACCTGAGCGATGAGAACAGCGACAAGAAGCACGGCAAGGATAACATTCGTTGCGTGATGGAGGCGCGTCTCGAAGGCCTTCAGCCGGTTGCAGTCACTCACTATGCTGAGACCTTACATCAAGCCGTTGACGGCGCTGCGGATAAGTTATACCGATTGGTAGATAGTACTCTTGGCCGGCTGAGCGAACAAAAGAGTCATAGAGACAAGGCAAGCTCCCGTCAAAATCTGTATGAGGAACAAAAGCTAGTAGATGAAAATTAATATCAAAGATTTCCAGGTACCGGAAAATGTAAAGGTCGGGCTCGAAAAGTGACAGACACTCGTGGAGCCTGTGTACAAGTCAAAGAACGAGTCGAGGAACTGAGTGGGCTGCAATATCTTCACTACCCCTCTGACCACTATACGGTGTTGCTAATTTTTCAGGCGATGGATACGGCGGGCAAGGATGGTGCCATTCGGCATATTATGTTCGGTGTCAATCAGCAAGGTTGCCAGGTATTCAGCTTTAAGCATCCGACGGCTATCGAACTGGAACACAAATATTTGTGGTGCAGCGCCCAATCTTTGTCGGCACGCGGCCGCATCTGTTAAAGCGCTAGAAACCTATAAAAGCGTGATCGACTCCCATACCACTTTGGTGCTAACGACAGGCAGTGATATTTATGGCCTGTTAAATGACATGGACTAGCTGTGATTACATGCAATAGAAATACAGATTTCTTAATCTGTAATAGCGGTGAATATCATGCGGTGACCGTTCAAAAGTCTGTGTCAAGCTTGATTTAAATATCTAACATGCCAGCTAGACGGTTTCCAGAATAAATGCTCATTTGAGACAATGCATGACGACAGTTCTGGACTGGCATTGTCCATTTTTCGGTCGTATTTAATATGTCTGCATAAAGTACCTTTAACAAGCAATTCTCATTAGGGAACGTACCCAATGTCATTAAATTCAGCCAAATACCTGGTAGGTTAGATCAACGGTTCGCAAACATCGGCTCGGCGCACTATATGTGGTTGGGATGAGCCCAGGAATCCCAATAAATCTGGTTCATTTCCTGTTGGGTGTCACTGCGTTCGACCCAAACCTGCTTTTTATCTAAATGACATTGGGAACGCGCCTTTGGTTTTGGTCAGCAGCACTAAACGTAATCCAGTGTCCTTGCAGTGGTACTTCGGCTCAGGTGATCATCTCCTTCTTGTCGAAGTACCCATCGCTTCACTTGTAATTCTCTGAGAGTCTTGCTTCGGCAATTTCAGCGGTCTGGGCTAGAAGTCTGTAAGGGGGAATTCACTTAGGATATGTGGATATCCACAATAGATGCGACAGGCAATTTTGTTGCAGAATGCAGGCTGTTTTATAACTATCCAGGTTGGAAGGATTATGGTCGCTATACCTTTGGAATTCCTGGTCGATCATCAAATATTAAAGGACTTTGACCCGAGTGATGCTCAGGCAATATCTAATCAGAGCCGGAGCATAGAAGAGGTGTTTTACTTTATGAGCAGTTTTGTAATGGAAGGTAAATAATAATGAACGAATATCTAAAATTCTATATTAATGGCTCGTGGGTAGAACCGCATACGCCTGAAATTATTGAGGTCATAAACCCAGCTGATGAAGAGGCCTATGCTCAGATCAGTGCAGGTAACGGCCATGACGTTGACAGGGCTGTAGAGGCTGCCAGAAAAGCTTTCGTAGAATATTCCCGATGGAGTATTGATCAGCGTACAGCACTTCTGGAACGAGTCTTGGAGGTTTATCAAACTCATTATGATCAAATAGCGGATGCTATATCGTTAGAAATGGGAGCGCCCATAGATCTGGCAAGAGGTGCTCAAACTAAGGTAGGTATAAATCACATACAAAGTGCGATTAAAACCATAGTTGAGTTTGAATTTGAGAAATTTGAAGACGGCATGATAATCAGTTATGAGCCAATCGGTGTCTGTGGCTTGATTACGCCATGGAACTGGCCCATTAATCAGGTGGCCGCAAAAGTTATGCCCGCTTTGGCGGCTGGCTGCACCATGATACTGAAACCAAGCGAAGAATCGCCCATTGATGCAATGATTCTTGCCAAGGTGTTGCATGAGGCTGGTGTACCTTCTGGTGTATTCAACCTGGTCAATGGTTATGGCTCAATCGTGGGCGAGGCAATGTCCAGGCATCCTGGCATCGACATGATGTCTTTCACTGGATCCACTCGTGGAGGAATTGCTGTTGCAAAAGCCTCGGCAGATACAGTAAAGCGTGTAGCACAAGAGCTTGGCGGGAAGTCTGCAAACATAATATTGAAAGATACCGACATCGCAAAAGCCGTTGCCGATGGCGTTGAAAATTGCATGAGTAATAGCGGCCAGTCATGTAATGCCCCAAGTAGAATGCTGGTCCCTAAAGCGGACATGTCGGTTGCTATTGAAGCTGCCGCAATAACCGCTAAAAATATGAGAGTAGATGACCCTTCGGTTGAAGGTGATCACTTAGGCCCCGTGGTAAATAGAACTCAATTCGAAAAGATTCAGAACCTTATCAAAGTAGGTATCAATGAAGGTGCAAGGTTGGTTGCTGGCGGCCTGGGTCGACCAGAACATCTCGAGCGAGGTTACTATGTTAAGCCTACCGTGTTTGCTAATGTCACGAGCGATATGACCATAGCACGTGAAGAAATATTTGGCCCCGTAATAGTGATAATGGAATACGAAAGCGAAGAACAAGCCATCGAAATTGCGAACAATACGGAATATGGATTGGCAGGTTTTGTGAGTTCTAGCAATCTGGATCATGCCGTTAATGTGGCAAAAAAAATAAGGGCGGGACAGGTGTCTATCAACTACATCGGCGATAACACTGATACTCCTTTTGGGGGCTTCAAACAATCTGGTAATGGTCGTGAAAACGGTTGCTGGGGATTAGGCGAGTTTCTCGAAGTGAAAGCCATAATGGGTGCAGCTGCTCCTTCCTAGCGTAACCAGTATTGTTTATTACTTTGAGAAAGTAGGGATAGCTTGGACTTCCTCTTTGTTATGATCACTATTGCCTGTTGATGGTTCTTGCCAATAATTGGGCCTACCTCCTAATCGCCCCGTCAATTCTCGCGGCAACCCTCGGAGTGATCTGGGCCCAACCCCGATTCTCCACTATCCGTTACCGCCCCACCTGCCCCGAGGCTGGTATCCACCCCACCATCACCATGTTGTGTTGAAAGGCAAAGGCACCCAAACCTTCCTCGATACAAAATGATTCGACTACTGGTGCTAGCGCTGACGATGCAAATCCCGACAGTTTTCAAATGCGGTTATTCATGGGATGGAAAGCAACAGCAAAGTGGGAGTTCAAAGCGGCAAAAGAGCTCGGTTATTTAACTACATCAATTTCCCAAATAAAGTCAGCGGGCAAAAAAATGCTCACGATTATCGTGAGCAACAGGGGTGCATTTGAGATTTAAACTTTAATCTCTATTCGGTTTTCGCGGCTTCGCCTATGTTATCGACGCCACGCTCTTCGAGCAGGTCGGTCAACCATTCCGGATCCATTTCCGGGATCGATGACAGCAACAAATCGGTGTAGTCATGATGCGGAGGCTTAAACATCACGTCCTTGGGCCCTTGTTCGACAACCTTGCCAGACTGCATAACAACCACTTCATCGGCGATCGAACGGACCGTGGCCAGATCGTGAGTGATGAACATGTAAGAAAGGTCCAACTCACTCTGCAATTTATCGAGTAATCGCAGGATTCCTTCCGCGACCAGTTGATCCAGCGCACTGGTAACTTCGTCACAGATAATGAAAGTCGGTTCTGCGGCCAGCGACCGAGCAATCCCGATGCGCTGCTTCTGTCCACCGGAAAGTTCCGGAGGATAGCGATTGTAATAAAGCGAGGGTTCGAGTTCGATCAAATCGAGCAGCTCATCGACGCGGTTCTTTAAGGCCGACCCACGCAGACCACCGTAGAACTGCGCCGGACGGCCGATAATTTCGCTGATCTTTACCTTCGGGTTTAATGCCGTATCCGCCATTTGATAAATCATCTGCGCCTGACGAAGCTGGTCTTTACTTCGATCCCGATAATCCGGTGGCAGCGCTTCTCCCTTGAACAAAATCTCGCCTTTGCTCGGCGGCAACAGGCCAGTAATGCATCTCGCCACCGTTGACTTACCCGAGCCGGACTCGCCGACGACCGCAACCGTCATACCCGCGTAAATATCAAACGAGACATCAAACAGCACCGGTGTAGAACCATAGGATGCATCAATGTTTTTCACCGAAATCAATGGAATCGAATCTTTTGGTCTCGGCTTCTGATCACGTTTGAAATCACGAACTGCCCACAAGGATTTGGTGTAATCGTCCTGCGGGCTTTCCAGCATTGTTTTGGTATCGGCTTCTTCAACTTCATCACCCTTGAGTAAGACCTTGATGACATCAGCCATCTGCGCAACAACGGCGAGATCATGGGTGATGTAAATAGCCGCGGTATTGAATTGATCGACGATATCGCGAATTGCCGACAATACTTCGATTTGGGTCGTCACATCGAGCGCGGTGGTTGGCTCATCGAAAATGATCAGGTCGGGTCGACAGGACATCGCCATCGCCGTCATTGCACGTTGTAATTGTCCACCTGATACCTGGTGCGGATACCGAAACCCGATTTCTTTGGGATTCGGCAAACGCAGACGCTCATACAATTCCATCGCATCTTCCTGGCTTTCCGAGCGATTCTTGATTCCATACTGAATCGGCGCCTCGGTATGCTGGTCGATTATTTTATGCGCCGGATTGAATGACGCCGCAGCAGATTGCGCCACGTAGGCAATGCGCGCCCCGCGCAAAGACTGAAGGTCCGGCTGTGGAGTTGTGGTCAACTCCATTCCGTCGAATTCAATCGAGGACCCCTCTGAAATTCGACAACCGTCGCGGGTAAAACCCATGGCTGCCAGGCCAATTGTAGATTTTCCGGCACCCGATTCACCAATTAATCCCAGGACCTCGCCACGGTGCAGCGTCAGGTCGATTCCATGAACAATTTCAATCCACTGTTCATCCGAGTAACCCTCGATCCGCAGATTTTTTATTTTGAGTAAAATGCTTTTATCTTGACTCATTTCGATTACTCCTTAAGACCGGAAGAGCGTTGAAGCATCCAGTCGACGACAAAGTTAACCGCTACCGTCAGCAAGGCGATTGCGCCCGCAGGTATGAGCGGCGTGATTTCGCCAAAGGAAATCAAGGTGGCGTTTTCGCGCACCATTGAGCCCCAGTCGGCGGTTGGTGGCTGAATTCCAAGGCCGAGGAAAGAGAGGCCGGCCACTAATAGGAACACGAAGCAAAATTCCAGGCCAAACTCCGCAATCAGTGGTGCAGATGAGTTTGGCAGTATCTCCTTGCGAATCAGGTACCAGGTGCCTTCCCCCCTGAGTTTGGCGGCTTCGATATAATCCATAACAACGACATTGCCACCAACCGAACGCGCCAGACGAAATACCCGTGGTGCGTAAATAATCGACATGACAATAATTAGGGTAATGGTATTGGTTCCGTAAATACTTAGCAGTAACAGTGCGAATATCAACGATGGAATCGACATGATGACGTCGACGATTCGTCCCAGTAACTGGTCGAGTTTGCCTCCCTTGGTGGCGGCATACAATCCCGCCGTCGCACCCATGAGAAATGCAAGCACGGTCGCCAACAAGGCCAGCCCCACGGTGTTGCGAGCTCCGTAGATGATACGACTGAACATGTCTCGGCCTAACTGATCGGCTCCAAGCAACATGTTTTCATCGGCCGGCGCAAACGCCGACGAAATGACTTCAGCCTCTCCGTAGGGTGCAATAATCGGTGCAAAAACTCCGGAAATCGTGTAGGTAAAGATTACAAATAATCCAAAACCGGCCGTCAAAGGAGCCGTTCGCATTTCCTTGGCGAGCTCTCCTGGCAGGATAACGATAAGGAATTCACGAAACGCATAAGAGACACCCGCTGAAAAGGCGATTATTCCAGCCAATATAGTCACCGCCCAAAGCATCGATTCACCGCCGACAATACCCATTACGAAAGAAACCAGGGTCAGTGAAAATAACAACAGGAACGTGGTGCGTTTCTGATAAAAGGCCGCCAATGAAGAAGCACCGATGAGCAGGGCATAAAAACCAATGATAAAATAGTTCATGCTTCAGCCCTCACTTCGGATGACGCAAGCGCGGATTGGTCAGAATCGACCCCACGTCAGCGGCCAGATTTAATAGAATGAAGGTAGCTGCAAAAATCAGGCAGCAGGCCTGCACAACTGGAAAGTCGCGTTTGGTTACCGCATCGACTAGCAGTTGCCCGATACCGGGATAGACGAACACCACTTCAACCAGCACCACGCCCGTCACCAAATAAGCTAGATTTAACGCAATGACGTTTATGACTGGTGCCCAGGCATTCGGCAAAGTGTGCTTGACGATGACTTTCCACGCCGGAACACCTTTCAATCGGGCCATTTCCACATAAGGTGAAGCGAGCAAATTGATAATCGATGCCCGCGTCATGCGCATCATATGGGCAACCACAACCAGCACCATGGTCAACGCGGGCAGAAAGGTTCGGTCGAGCTTTTCCAGCAGACTCATGCCATCATCTATCTTCGCAATCGACGGGAAATAACCGCCTTTGACCGAAAGAAACAGAATCAAAATGTAACCCAGAAAGAATTCCGGCGATGAAATTGAAGTCAGGGTCACCACATTGGCGACCCGATCAAATAGGGTATTTCTGAACAATGCCACCAGTACGCCAAGAAATAAGGCAACCGGTACTGCAATGACGGCGGCATAGAGGGCGAGGAACAGGGTATTACCGAAGCGCGTGTATATCGCTTCTGATACGGGTGTTTGAGACACCAGCGATTTGCCAAAATCACCCGTCACTGCATTGCCCAGCCACTCAAAATAGCGGATCGGCGCGGCTCGATCGAGGCCGAGCTGTTTGCGCATTACGGCAAGATTATCTTCGGTTGCACCCTGCCCGAGTACTGCCTCGGCGATATCTCCCGGTAACAGTTCTACTGCACCGAAGATAATAATAGATATGACAAGGAGGGTAATGAAACCCAACCCCAGTCTTTTCAGGACTATATTCAGAATGTCGCCCATAGTGCCCCCTTATAAAGCGACATCGAAGTACCGACGCCCCTCAGCATGTTTTGTCAGGTGTCTCATGTACCCCGGTTGTGCGGGAGTACATGAGGCCAGTGCGTTACTAGTTATGGTCAGTCAGCGGACGAACCAGTGATTTAGGCAAACCACCAGCGATGGCTGCCGCGAGCACCATCGAGTTCCCAGGATGAGGCCAGGCTCGGACCATGCTGAACTTTCTTACTACGGGCGTAGACAAAGTTGGCGAAAAATGGAATAACAGTGCCGCCGTCATCGCTGGCAAGCACGCACATTTCACGGTATTGCTCTGCTCGGAGTTTTTCATCGAGCTCCGCTTTAGCCAGCAGCAGCAACTCATTGAAACGCTCGTTTTGCCAGTGCGATTCGTTCCACGGTGCATTGTCCTTGTAGGCGATCGAAAACATCTGATCGGGCGTTGGGCGAGCACCCCATTTAACGAATACCCAGGGCTTCTTCAACCACACATCCGACCAGTAACCATCATTGGCTTCGCGTACAGCATTAATTTTGATGCCGGCTTTCTTGGCATGCTCACTATAAAGCACACACATGTCCACCGCGCCCGGCAGCACGCTATCAGCCGCAGAAAGCGAAACCTCAAGATTACTCACACCGGCTTTCTTCAGATGAAATTTCGCCTTGTCAGGATCATAGGGTCGCTGCGGAATATCGGTCGGTGCGTAAGGCATATCGGCTGACACATGATAGTCATTGCCCACCGTGGCGGTGCCGAACATGATTTTATCAACCAGGTCCTGGCGATCGACCGCGTACTTGAGCGCCAGCCTGACATCGACATTATCGAACGGGGCCTGGTCGCAGAACATTGGCAAGGTAATACCCGATCCACTGGGCACGTTTTCAACCACGAGGTTTTTATTGCGCGCCATCAGGGCCATGGTTTTCAAATCGACCGAGGTGATAGCGTCGACACTACCAGTAATTAATGCGGTCTGGCGGGCATTAGGATCATTGAGCACGAGCATCTCGATTGAATCGAAATTCGCACCCTCACGATGCCAGCCGTCATGCCGAACCAGATTAGTGCCGATGCCTGGCCTATGGTCGACAATTTTATAGGGTCCCGCACCCCCGCCGTCTTGCCAGTTGATCGAACCATCGGCCTTGGCTTCGCACATCACCACGTGATAGTCGGAGAGGAAATACGGAAGATCGGCAATACCCTGGCTTAGCTCAAAAACAATAGTGTGGTCACCTTTGGCTTTAATATCGACGATCGTTGCCAGCAGGGATTTTACCGTCGAAGTAGAGTTTTCACCGCGATGGTGATTCAACGAGGCAATCGCATCTTTCGAAGTGAATTTCTTACCACTGTGAAACGAGGCGTTCCTGTTCAGCTCGAAAGTCCAGATCTTGGCATCGGGGGTCGCGGTCCAGGAATCTGCCATATCCGGACCGAGCTTGTTGTCAGGTGTAATTTCTGTCAGATAGCTGCGATGAGTGTGCGCTAGCTGGATTTGACCGACACTGCTATAGGTACCTGGATCGTGGGTATCGGAGGTGTTTCCGTCATGAACACCGACGCGGAATTTACCTCCTTTTTGAGGGGTCGCGGCTGCAACGTCGCTAGTCCAGAGTCCGGAAGCCAGCGGTATAGTCATACCTGCGGCAACGGCAAAGGTCATGAAATCTCGTCGACCCAGTTTGCCGCTTTTGGCGTCCCGGGTAAGTAGTTCTAAATATTCTTTTTTTTCGCTCATTGAAACATTCTCCTCAGCTTAAATATAAAAATTACTGGAATCGTCAATAGATATCGACAATCGTAATACCAACAGATTAGGCGTATGAGACAACTTTGGTAATTGGGGATTTCACTTACTATATGTGGCTACCCACAATGGATAGGACAGGCAATTTTGTTGCAGAATGAATGCTGTTTTACAACTATTTAGCTTGGAAGTAATACGGACGCTATACCTTTGGAGCTCCTGGTCGATGGCAAAAACATAACGATAAAACCCATCGAAGTTTCCGATACGAAAAGGGAAGCTGAATTCGTTGGTGGGTGTCACCTGAATCAAAACATTACCATTTTCTTGGTGGTATCAGCGAATTAGCGCCTTCAACACTAAAAGCGTTCTGTAATGTTGATGGCAGTAATGCTATAGCATTTATCGCAACTGCTGGGGAAAGTGGTGGGGAAATTGAGATAGGTATCAGTCGCTATGCCGCTACGGTAAATAACGATGTCAAAGAGATGTCGATTACTATTGCAGTCGAATGGCAACACAAGGAACAGGGTACTCTGCTGGCACAGCAACTAATAAATTACGCCAAAAGTCACTGCGTAAAAAACTTTATTCAATGGACCTTGTTAATAATACTCATATGCAACAACTCACCCATCACCCTGGCATGACCGCTGAACCCGACGCTGAAGGTCATCGACAGATAAACTATTCGATGTCAGTTTAGTTTAGACCAACTATTGTTTGCTGATAGTACCTCTACCCATGAGATGCGCTCCAATCAACTGCGGTTATACTTTTGGCTCGTCAGTAAAATTCGTGGGCTAACTCAGGGGCAGGGAGCTTCCCTAACACGTGATACAGCCCGATTTCAGTGCATTTATAGGTTCTAAAGCCATAGGATTTTCTCACCGTCAGTTTCACCTTGGTATTTAAGCCCTCTACTAC
>JBLIOG010000102.1:0-12444 GCA_047639625.1 Gammaproteobacteria bacterium | reverse complement strand
ATGAATTATCAGGTGGTAAATTTATGAAAACCTTGTCTGGTGGGCAGGCGGCCGTTGCTTCGTTGCAGGCTGAAAAGGTTGAGCATGTATTTGGTCTGATCGGATCAGCCACTATGGAATTGTTTGATGCACTTTACGATGCGAAAGACATTAACTTTATCGGGATCCACGATGAACGAACCGGAACCCATATGGCCGATGGTTACGCACGCGCAAGTGGTAAGCCCGGAGTGGTGCTCGCAGGTCAGAATGGCCCAGGTGCGACCAACCTGGTGACGGGTCTTGCACAAGCAGCCGCTGCTTTTTCACCTGTTGTCTCTATTGCCGGATCGCTATCATCTGCTCATGTTTATCGAGACGCTTTTCAGGAGATTGATCAGCAGTCCTTGTTTAAACCTGTGACTAAGAAAACATGGACAGTTACCCAAACGGATCGAATTCCCGAAATGTTTCGTGAAGCCTTCCGCGTTGCCATGTCGCCTCGACGGGGTCCAGTACAGTTGAATTTGCCACGTGATGTTTTATCTGCGCAGGCCGATTTTCCAGATTTCCAGTCTCCGGATAACTATAGATTACAGAGTGCACCTACGGCTTCGGATACTAGTATTAAAGCAGCTGCCGATTTGCTCCATTCCGCCCTGAAACCAGTCATAGTGATTGGCGGTGGAATCAAAAACAATAATGCCCATATCGAAGCTTTGGCGCTTGCTGAATCAATCAATGCGCCCATCATCATGGCGCCCGGTCACGGTGATGCGATACCTGCGGATCATCGGTTGAATGGAGGACAAATGGGGCCGCGCGGTAATCCGGTTGCTTCCAGGCTGGCGAAAGAAGCGGATGTTATTCTAGCGCTCGGTACTCGGCTGGGATTCAATTCGACATTTTATTCCTACGATAATATTAATGTAAAAGCCAAAATCATTCAGGTAGAACTTGAACCAACCGCCATTGGTCGATATTTTCCGATTGAACTGGGGATTTGGGCGGATGCACGTCAAACCGCTATCCAGTTAACCGCCGCATTTTCACGGTTTGAAAAAATTGCAGAAGTCGAGCAATGGACAAATGAATTTGAAGCCGAAAGACAGAAGTATTTGGTTGATCGGGATACCAATGCAGCGATTAATCAACACCCCATTCAGCCGTCTGGGCTTTACAAGGTGTTACGCGATGTTCTACCGGCTAATACAGCGATTACGTTGGATGCTGGCACTTTATGTTTGCAGGCAACCGATGCTTTGATTTATCACCAGCCTTCGAGCCTATTTTCTCCGCTTGATTTTGGCCTGGTAGGGTTTTCATTTGCTTGCGGCCTTGGAATTAAACTGGCTCGTCCCGAAAAAACGGTTGTAAGTTTAATGGGCGATGGCGGATTTGGCATGACCTTATCTGAATTGAGCACTGCAGTTGATCACGGCATTAATACCACCACGATCGTGATGAATAACCAGTGTTGGGGTGCCGAAAAAGCCTATCAACGCGATTTTTTCGGTAAAAGATATATTGGCGCGAATATTAGCAGTCCACCTTTTGATAAAGTGGCTGAATTGTACGGCGCTAAAGGGTTTCATGTCGATCGTATAGAAGACGTTGGAGAAGCCGTCACGGCTGCTATTGCCTGTGGTAAACCAGCGGTTGTTGATATTGCGGTTGATCCAAAGGCACTTTACAGTTTTCGACGAGACTCTTTTAAACATCGAGGAGGGTAGAATGAGCGACTTGAACAATGAATTCCCGAGTATTGAGGCTCATAAAGCCAAAGGCGACTGGAATCCGTTATGGGATACTTTTGCAGATCTGGATCCTGAGTTTCTTGAGGCTTATCTTACTTTTCGTAGTGTTCCACAAAATAAAGGCTCGCTTCCACAGAAAACCCGGGAATTAATTTTAATTGCCATTAATGCGGCCACGACACATTTGTATGGACCAGGCGTCAGGCGGCATGTGCAAAATGCATTAAAAGCCGGTGCTACTCAGGATGAAATTCTAGAAACTATTCAGCTCACGACCTTAATAGGTATACATTCCTGTAATTTGGCAATACCGATTTTGCTCGAGGAAGTAGAAAAATTTAAAGCCGTAACAGTTTGATGTGAATTTAGAGTTTTTGGGTGTGAAAAATGATATGGATCAAAATATCTTGTGATGGATTTACCGGATGAATTTCGACAAGATAATATATCGCTCGATATTATTAGAATTTGTAAAATATACTTCTGATCAGGATCAGATTGAATCAAGAGGAAAACTCAATGAAATTTCAACTAGCAGTAAATCTGGAACGAATGGATTCCAGCATGGATATGAAGGATGTTGCACGCCATACGCTCGAAATGGTGCAAATGGCCGAGCAAGGTGGGTTCAGAGTCGTATGGTCAGCAGAACATCATGCGTTAGAAATGACAATCGCACCTAATCCGTTTCAAATTTTAACCTGGTGGGCCGGTCATACCGATACAATCAGGTTGGGTACTGCGGTAGCTGTGGCAGCTTACTGGCATCCAGTTAATCTGGCGGGTGAAGCCGCTTTTACCGATTTAATAAGTGGAGGTCGGCTGGAATTTGGAATTGGTTCAGGTGCTTATCAGCGTGAATTTGATCGAATGCGTCCCGGTTTGAAGCAATCTGATGCCTGGAAATATCTAAACGAAATGCTACCTGTTGTTAAAAAGTTGTGGGCTGGTGACTATGAACATAATGGTGAGTTCTGGTCGTTTCCGACCTCTACTTCGGTGCCTAAACCCATGCAAACGCCCCATCCACCCGTGTGGGTTGCCGCTCGATCCCCTATTACCTTTGATTACGCAATCAAGAATGACTGCAATATTATGTCCTGGCCCTTGACGCGTCCTTTCTCTGAAGCTGAGCTTTATAAAACTCAACTGGATGAAGCCATCGCAGCAAATCCGGGTCATCAGAAGCCTATCTTCGCGATGATGCGCCATACTTCGGTTTATGATAATGCTTCGGCACGTGATAATTCGATCAAAGCAATTCAGGGTGTGCTCGGTCAGTTCGAAAATCTATTTCGTAATATGGGTGATGTTAATAATGGATTTCCTAAACAAATTCCTCTGGACGAACTCAAAGATCGAGAGCAATACAATGCAGAGATGCTCGAAGAAAATTTAATGTTTGGATCACCTGAAGAAATTATTGCAAAACTAAAACGCTATGAAGCGCTGGGTGTTGATGAATTTATTTATTACTCAAGCATGGGGCTGGGGCATAAGGAGCAAAAACGTTCAATGAAGCTCTTCTGTGACGAAGTGATTCCGGCATTCAGATAAGTAGTTTTTAGAGGAGGCAGTAAAGACAAGTGTCGTGGCCTTTTTTGTGCACAAAAAAAAGCCTAATCGAAAACGATCAGGCTTTTTTATAACAGCTGAATGGACTAGTGCGCTAATATCTGGCTGAGGAACAACTGCGTTCTTTCGTGCTGAGGATTATCAAAGAATTCATTAGGCTCATTTTCTTCGATGATTTCACCACCATCCATAAAAATGACCCGATTGGCGACTGTTTTTGCAAAGCCCATTTCATGGGTAACACAGATCATGGTCATGCCATCTTCGGCGAGTTCGATCATTACATCGAGTACTTCTTTGATCATTTCGGGATCGAGCGCAGAGGTTGGCTCATCAAATAACATGATTCGAGGATTCATGCAAAGCGAGCGTGCGATCGCTACGCGCTGTTGCTGACCACCGGAAAGCTGTCCTGGATATTTGTCTGCCTGCTCCGGAATCTTAACCCTTTCCAAATACTTCATTGCGATCTCTTCGGCTTCTTTTCGAGGTGTTTGCTTGACCCAAATGGGCGCTAGCGAACAGTTTTCGAGTACCGTTAAATGCGGAAAAAGATTAAAGTGCTGAAAACACATACCTACTTCTTTGCGAATCGCATCAATATTTTTCAAATCGTTGGTTAACTCGACGCCATCAACGATGATATCGCCTTGCTGATGTTCTTCGAGCCGATTGATGCATCGAATCATGGTAGATTTGCCCGAACCGGATGGGCCGCAGACTACAATCCGCTCACCGCGGTTAACTTCCAAATTGATATCTTTTAAAACATGGAAGGTTCCATACCATTTGTGCATCTGTTTAATCTGGATAACAACTTCGTCCGAGATTTCTAGTTTGCGTGCTTCTGACGTTTGTTCATTCATAAGAAATTACCCGAGTTATCTTTTATGCCCAGTGTGGAGCTTGTTTTCTAGATATAGTGAATATCGCGCCATCGCTATACAGGACACGAAGAAAAATAATGCAACGAATACGTAGACCTCTGTCGACAAGCCTTGCCATTTGGTGTCGGCGAGTGAGGCACGTCCAGCTCCGAGAACATCAAACAGGCCGATAATAATGACCAGTGTTGAGTCTTTATAAAGCCCGATAAAGGTATTCACTATTCCCGGAATCGATATTTTTAATGCTTGTGGTAGAACAATGAGGCGCATCGATTGCCAATACTTTAAGCCCATTGCGTCAGCCGCTTCGATTTGCCCGTTAGGTATTGCCTGGAGCCCGCCCCTGACCACTTCAGCAATATATGCGGCGGAAAACAGCGTTACCATGATAAGAACCCTGAGCAACAAGTCGAATGTTGTTCCCGGCGGGAGAAAATAATTCAACATGGTTGATGCGACAAATAACAGCGTTATCAGCGGAACACCACGTATAAATTCGATGAATACCACACAGACAATACGCATAGCAGGCAGATGTGACTGCCGGCCTAAGGCCAGTCCAATTCCAAGTGGAAGCGAACAGACAATACCGGTTACACCTATCACCAGGGTCAACATGATTCCGCCAAACTTTTCAGTACCAACCGGCTCGAGACCCATACCACCGACCAATAACCAGTAAATAATCACCGGTGAAGCCAGTGAGAAATACAGACCCAGCTTACGATTTTTCATCGAGTCGTACAAAATGGGAACTAACGCCGCAAACATAACAATTAAAGCGGTAATAGCGCGCCAGCGTTCGGATTCAGGATAGAAACCATAAATGAAAAAGTTGAATCGATGGCCGATAAATGCCCAGCATGCACCTCGCCCACCTTCCGATGCATCCATAATGGCGCGACACTCGTTGCGTGATTCGGCATTATAAACTGAGTTTAGAAAGGCCCAGTCGATCAACCCCGGGACAATTAGATACAGAAGATAAATCGTGAATACTGTTATGAAGATGTTGAGCTTCGACGATAGTAAATTTCCCTTCACCCAGGCCATAGCACCGATCGTATCAGCCGGAGGAGGGAGATCTGGATGTGTTCCAGGTGCGTATGTTTGTTGATTGCTCATAATTTCATTCCCACCCTATCGCTCGATCAACTTCATCTTCTTGTTATACCAGTTCATAAACGAAGAAATGGTTAACGAGAAAATGAGATACAACCCTAGAACAATGGTCATGCATTCCATTTCGCGGCCGGTTTGATTCAATGAAATTCCGCCAATTGTCGCGGTAATGTCCATGTAGCCAATGGCAATAGCCAACGAAGAGTTTTTGGTTAAATTCAAATATTGACTCGATAACGGCGGGATAATCACTCGAAGTGCCTGAGGAATAACGACCAATTGCATGATTCTGTTTTCTTTTATGCCTAATGCTCGGGCAGCTTCTGTTTGACCATGGCTGATGGCCATAATGCCGGCGCGAACAATTTCTGCGATAAACGCTGCGGTATAAAGTGCCAGGGCCATAGTCAATGCAATAAATTCTGGACGGATTACAAGGCCATCTTTGAAATTAAAGCCTTTTAGATAAGGCATTTCCCAGGTTACCGGTGCGCCTGCTAAAAAATAAACAATCAAAGGCACGCCGATAATTGCTGCCAGACTTATCCAGAATACGGGGTAAATTTTGCCGGTAGTATTCTGGATTTTTTTGGCATATTTCATGAACCACCAGGTAAATCCAACTCCAATGATGAAGGCAATAAACACCGACCACATAGCGGGTTCAAACAGCGGCTTAGGGGTATAAAAACCACGATTCGTTAAAAATAAAGTTTCCTCGAATGATAAAGCATCTTTTGGCCTCGGCAATGAATGCACGACCAAACCGTGAACCAGTAAAATATGTAATAAAACAGGGACGTTTCGAACGTATTCGATGTAACCGTAAGCGACCTTATCAATAAGCCAATTTTTAGAAAGTCGCGATACTCCAAGTATGAATCCAACGATAGTCGCGATAATGACACCGGTAAACGCTACCAGAAGGGTATTGAGAATACCTACCTGCATCGCTCTGAAATGACTGCTTCTCGAGGTATATTCGATCAGGGTTTGATTGATGTCGTAACTGGCTGGATCGCCTAAAAAGCTAAAACTATAACCTTTGCCGATTGTTTCCAGATTGACCATCACATTTCGCGCGATATAAAAAACAAAGGCGAAAAGTATAGAAATAGTAATTACCTGAATCAGAACAGATCGTGTTTCTTTGTTGTTCCAGAGTCGGTGAAGAAGAGAATGACTGGTGTCCATAACTATCAGACCACGCTTGCTGTTGGGTTGCACTAAGATCCCCGAGGGGGTAACAAAAAACGGCGGTCTAAGACCGCCGTTTTTTTATATCACAATTCTAGCGAATTGGTGGTGCGTATAGAATACCGCCGTTAGTCCATTGGGCATTCAGGCCACGAGACAGTCCTAAAGCTGTATTAACACCAATGTTGCGTTCAAAAATTTCACCGTAGTTACCGACTGCGGAAATAGCACGAACAGCCCATTGCTTGTCCAGACCAATCATTGAACCAAAGTCACCTTCAGTACCAGCAATACGGTTAATGTTTGGGTTTTTACCTGCAGTCATAGAATGTCCTTTGATATTAGCTTGAGTAATACCCAGTTCTTCAGCTGCGATTAGTGCATTCAAAACCCAACGAGTAACGTCAGCCCACTCATCATCACCCTGGCGAACTGCCGGCCCAAGAGGTTCTTTTGAGATGATTTCAGGCAGTACAACGTGTGCATTCGGATGATCGAACGTAGAACGTGTAGCGGCTAAACCAGAAGCATCCGTGGTATATACATCACAGCGACCACCGAGGTAGTTACTTTGCCCTTCTTCGTTAGTTTCAACAGGTACTGGCTCATAGCTGATCCCATTGGCCCGGAAATAGTCAGCAAGGTTCAATTCAGTGGTAGTACCCGTCTGGATACAAATTGAAGCCCCATCAAGGTCCTTAGCTGAACTCACACCCAGTGCTTTAGGAACCATAAATCCCTGGCCATCGTAGTAGTTAACACCGAGGAAGGTTAATTTCAGATCAGCATCACGACTCATGGTGATAGTGGTGTTTCGATACAGGATATCACCTTCGCCTGAGTTCAGGACTGTGAAACGAGTTTTACCAGTAGTCGGTACAAATCTTACTTTGTCGCCACTACCTAATACGGCAGCTGCAGTTGCACGGCAAAAGTCGACGTCGAATCCTTCCCAGCGACCAGCGTCATTTGGTGCACCGAAACCGGCAACACCGGTAGTAACAACACACTTCAGTTCACCCGCTGCCTGTACATCTTGTAGGGTACCGGCATTAGCGACACCTGAAGCAAGTGTGACCGCTGCTGATACCGCAAGCGTTTTGATTAAGTTCATTGATTTCTCTCTCCAATCATTATAGTTAGGATGGTAGTCAGCTTGAGCCTGACCTGATTTTCCGGTATGACTGCAAGTTGGCTGGAGCGGAGTTTATATAGGTTTATCTCCACGAGTGAAAATTAACATAACTAAATCCATCAGCCAACCGCTCATCGTAATTTCTTGCACTCTAATCGGGCATTTCTTTCTAATTTGAAGGTTTTTATTTGGAATTTATTGGATTTGGGCCAAGCGTCGAAATATCAGTCACTAATGTCGGATATTTAGTTTTTCTGATAGTGACAGTATAACGTTACAATCTATTGATCTACCTTTTTAATTTCAGGACAATTATTTGAATGTTAGCGAAGCCCTAAAATCGCTCATTAAAAACCGAATCGGTCGCCTAATTTATAAACCGAAAGCGCCATTGCCAGATATTTACGTCGTAAATTAGCAAAAGGAAATCGGGGTGGTAAACCCTGAATGAGTGCAGGTAGTTCAGATTTCGAACCTGTCTGCTCTAATCCGGTGGTTGCGATCAATCTCGCCAACTCGCGACCATGCCAGGTAGAGGAGGCGACACCATTGCCGTGATAGCCAAAACTGAACCAGGCACTAGAGTCGTCCGGAAATTGGCCGAGGCTTGGCCGAAGGTTCATCGTGAAACAAACCAGACCGCGCCATTGATAGTCGTATTCGACATTAGAAAGTGCAGGCCAGCGCTTCGAGATGCTTTGTTTTAGCCATTGCCAGGTATGTTCCGCACCTTTTTGATCGCCTTTGGTATTAGCTCGGCCGCCTAGGAGTAAGCGATTATCAGGTAGTAGCCTGTAGTAGAAGAACATACGAGCTGAATTAACGGTTGGCGCGTGCGTCTTCCAGCCCTGTGTTGCAATTTCGTCGCTGGATAAAGGGCGCGTTACTACGATTGCGCTTTGTAAGGGCAAAGGACGACCACGGATCTCTGGATTTATATGTTCAGGCATAAAACCGTTACCCGTTAAAATAACCCTGTCAGCAATTAATTCACCATTTAAGGTTTTCAGGTAGTGCTTGCTGCCGGATTTGTGCCAGGATAAAACTTCACTCGAAGGATATAGATGGGCGCCATGTTTCTCTGCAGCACAAGCGAGTCCTAAAATATAGCGCATCGGATGTAAACCAAAACTGGGTCGAATGACCATCGCACCATGCTGATGGTGAGACGAATAACCGACTTCAGAAAACTCCGCAGGAGTTAATATTTCGGTTTCGATATTCAGTTTCTTTGTTTGAAACTTTGCTAGTTCGATCAGTTCCTGAAAACCTTTCGGATTATCAGCCACCACATATTCACAATTGCCTTGCGGCATAAAATTGATCGATTCGGTCTCACCCAGTTCACGAACGAGCTCAACGGCATCTGACTGACTGCGATAGAAGTGACGGGTTTGCTCAAGGCCGTAACGCGTTATTTGAGACTTTAGTGAAACTTTGGTGCTACCCATCGTACAAAATCCGCCATTTCGTCCGGAAGCGCCCCAACCGATGTGACCTGCTTCGAGTACGCGGGCGTCCATAGAATGATCTCTTGCCAGATGTAACGCTGCAGAAACTCCGGTATAGCCGCCGCCAATAATGGCAACATCACAGTGTTCTGTGCCTGATAACGTCCGGCCTTCAGGTTTGACATCCCCCGCAGTTGCTTCCCAATAGGACGGTTGCCGTTGGTCAAACTGATAAAGGCTTTGGTCAAACAGATATTTGTTACTCATCGGCTAAAGCTTAATTCGAGTTGGCGCACAGGTAAAGGTGATTGCGACTTTTGACCGCTCATTAGTCGTGTTACATTCCTGATTTTTATGGATCACTGGTCGATGGTCGAGCAATTCAGGCAGGTAGAAATTTCCGGAAATGCTAGGGAACGGGGAGAGCAGCATGGCCGCATTCTAAAAATAGAGATCAAAGAAACAATTGAGTATTACCGATCCATTTTTAAATTGCCCGACGTCCTGATTCTCGAACGAGCTGTCGAATTCAGAAAACTGATCAAGGCTTTCAACGAAGATTATCTGATTGAAATGTACGCGATCGCTGAAGCTGCGAGTGTTGATCCATTATGGATCATCGCGTTGAATGCTCGAACCGAGATTCTGTCGACACGGCCATCACCCAAAGCGCTTGAGTGTACTTCAGTGTGTTTTTCCGAGCAGGCTCTATTAGGTCAGAACTGGGATTGGGCCAGTCGACTTGAGTCGTTACTGGTTTATATGCACATCACTCAACCTGATGGTCACAGCATTGGCATGGTGACTGAGCCCGGCATACTTGGGAAAATTGGCATGAATAATCAGGGGATTGGCGTGTGTCTGAATATCCTGTCAACTGCGACCCAACTGGACGGCTTACCGGTTCATATCATTTTACGATCGATTCTTGATTGTAAAAACATGTCAGAGGTAGAAAATTTATTGACTGATCATGGGGCTGGAAAAGCTAGCCATGTGCTCGTCGCGACTTATAAAGGCGAAGGCTTTGGTTATGAGTTTAATCAGGATAAACAATTTCAATTGGCATTAGTGAATAGTTATTTGATTCACACTAATCATTACCTGGGAGAATCGATAGATGATCCACAAGACCCTGATTTTCGAAGTTCATTTGCTCGAATAAGAACAGCCGAACAATTTATCGCTGATCATCCTGATAGAGACTTAACCACGATGAAAAAACTCTTGTCGGATGAAAGTAATTCAGACTGGCCAATTTACCGTGACTATATGGAGAACGATCATATCGGCGATGTTGGAACTGTTTGCAGCATTATTATGGATTTAAGGCGACAGGAAATTCATTTACGGAAAGGTAAATCCGAACGAGCAGATTTTGAAACTTACTCTTTAACCCGCTAGTCCAACTGGAATCATCGAATCACCAAACAAAAGGATTAACATCCCGGAGAATGTGGCAATGACTACATTGTCGGTTTTCCACATTAAAATAACGACGACAACTAGCGATATCACCTCGATTAAACTTCCCTGACGCACTGCGGGAACCAGAATTGCCATAAAGGCACAACCCGGGAGGGCTTCCAGAACGGGCTTGATTCCCTGGATATGCCTGAGTTGAAGACCAATCAGGTAGCCGCCGAGTCGGGTTGAATAGACGATTAGCACCATTAGCCCAATAACCGTCATCGTTTCATCAGGAGTTGGCATTGCAGCGCTCCTGAATGACCGAAGCGATTACACCAATAATGACCGAGCCAATTAGAATCCAGTAATTGTCGGCACCGAGTTCAAGCAGGATTAACGCAGCGACGCCAGACACCATCCAGGGTGTCGATTTACCACTCGATCCTTTGATAAACAACATCATCATGGTTGCCATAACCAACGGACCGGCAAATCTTAATGAACCAAGATCGGTTTGTGAAAACCATTCAGCGAGCTGTAATCCTGTAAATGTAGATAATGTCCAGCTAACCATGAGTGCCACGCCGTATCCTGTCACGTATCCCAGTCGATCGACTTCTTTATCGAGGCGAAAAGAAGTAATGACACCCGGATCATTTAATATGAACAACCAGATAATCCGTCGCCCGAGACTATGCCCATCGAAATGATAAGTCATAGACATTCCCAGTAGAATATTACGGGTACTGACCAGAAACACCGACAAAGCAATGGTTCCGAGTGGTAGCGGGGACTGCCAGAATTCAAGCGTGACAAACTGAGCCGAAGCGCTAAACACCGTCCCACTCATGAATATAGCCTGCCAATCTGAAATTCCGGCTGTGGCGGCAGCTATGCCAAACAGCACACCAAACAGGAATGTTGATAAGAAATAACTACCCGACGATAAGATGCCGAGTTTGAAACTATTAAAGGTGGTCACGGATGTAATTTATTGCCGATCGAGATCAGCATCTGGCCTGGAGTTTTCGAAGGTCGCAGAGTTTATCTGAAAGTGATCAAAATATTTAATTTTTCGCACCTGTTTTAGCTTCGATAGTATTAGCAATGTTAGAATCGGCTGTAAATTATAAAGCAGGGATTGATCATGTTCAGGGAATCAGTCAGGCCTTTGCTGATCGAAATTTTCGCATCCACTCGATGGGCGCCATCGCATCCTGGATCAGTTTTTTCGTTCAGTTGGTTGCGGTGTCCTGGCTGACCTGGCTGGCTATAATCGCATTGCCTGATATTATCCCAAATATTTTGCTATTACCGCTGGGCGGAGCGCTTGCTGATCGGTTTGATCGTTATCTAATCATGATGATCTTTAATCCGCTTCTATTACTTCAATCACATACACTGGTTGTACTGTCCTGACTGGAGTTACTCACAATAGAATGGCTCGCTGCTCTGGTTTTGCTCCACGGTATTTTGTTGAGTTTCAGCGTACCTGCGATGTATGGCATGTTGCCGAGGTTCGTCAGCAAAGAATGTTTAAGTTCTGCAATCGCGGTTAATTCCACTTATACCCAGTTGGCCGTATTCGCAGGGCCCGTGATCGCCGGGTGGATCATATTATCGTATGGGATCAGCTGGGCCTTTCTGGTGAATACGCTTGGCTACCTGATATTAATTATTGCAATGCTATTCCTTAAAACGCCTGAAGATTACATTAAGCCGGGGCTATCTGATAACACAGTAATCAAAGATATTATTGATGGTCTGACCTATATCAAACGGCATAAAGGATTAATAATGATTCTGATTCTGACCCTTGCCGCCGAATCACTCGGTGGTTCGCTTTACCACAAGATTCCAGCTTAAGCCGATAATCACCTTGAGCGAGGTGTTGCAGGTGTATCCATTGTTCTTTCAAACCTGGGGGCGGG
>JBLIOG010000101.1:0-12596 GCA_047639625.1 Gammaproteobacteria bacterium | reverse complement strand
CATGTTAAAACCTGAACCCGCGATTTTTATTCCGGGTAAGTTTGATGATAATGGTAAGTGGATGGATGGCTGGGAGTCGCGTCGTAAGCGCGTCGAGGGCTATGACTACTGCATCGTGAAATTGGGTAGTGCGGGTGTTATTCGTGGTGTTGATATCGATACCAGTCATTTCAACGGTAACCAACCCCCGGCTGCATCGATTGATGCCTGTGTTTGTGATGATGATTTACCGGGAGCCGATGCAAAATGGACTGAAATTTTGGCCTCAGTGAGTCTGGAAGCAAGCTCTCATCATTTGCACGATATCCTGGACTCAGGCGCTTACAGCCATATTCGGCTGAATATATACCCTGATGGTGGTGTCGCCAGGCTCCGTGTTTATGGTGAACCGCAGTGCAACTGGGATGAACGCGATGCTATTGATCTGATTGACCTTGCCGCCCTAGAAAATGGAGGTCGATCAATTGCCTGCAGTAATCAAGCCTTTGGTTCAAACATGATGAGCCTTGGGCTCCCCGGACGCGGTATAAACATGGGTGATGGTTGGGAAACGGCTCGACGGCGCGAACCCGGAAACGAATGGGTTATTGTCGAGTTAGGGCATGCTGGAAGCATAAAGGCCATTGAGCTCGATACGGCGCACTACAAAGGTAATTATCCTGATCGAGCATCGATCCAGGCAGGCTATATGAGCGGTGGAACGGTTGATTCACTGGTTACACAGAGCATGTTCTGGCGTGATTTGTTACCCGAACAAAAACTCGAAATGGATGCCGTTTTGCGTTTCGAATCTGAAATAAATGACCTCGGCCCAATTACTCATGTTCGAGTCAATATTATACCGGATGGTGGTTTAAGCCGGGTTCGGTTATACGGCCAAATCGAGAAGTAATCAGATTACACAGTATTGGACAGAATGTGATGACTAACAACACTATTACCCGGATAAAAATTGAACCTTTAACGCGTAAAAATTTCGCTGATTTCGGGGACGTCATTGAAACCGATAACGCGAAACATTTTTCGATCAACGAGGGTCGGGTCGAGCGTTTCCATGATTTAGCATCGGTACAACTGAGTGGTGATGATAGTCGCGCGCTGATCAATATTTTCGTCTGCAATGTTGCCAGCCATTTCCCCTATGAGTTACCGCTAGTCGAGCGACATCCTCTGGGCAGTCAGGCTTTTATACCGTTATCGCTGGTACAGTTTGTTGTCGTGGTCGGAAAAGCCGGTGAACATCCCGATCCGAAAGACTTGCGCGCTTTCGAAAGCAACGGGCGCCAGGGCATCAATTATCACCAGGGCGTCTGGCATATGCCTTTGATTGCCGATGAAGTCGGGTTGCAGTTTCTCGTTGTCGACCGTGGTGGCGAAGGTCACAACCTAGATGAACAGGGATACCCTGATCAACAAATTATCATTAATCGTTAATAACAAGGTGGAGTAAATGCTCGACTATTCAATTCAACAATCGGAAGAATCTAATATGCAATCGGATTATCCCCGCAACATGATTGGTTATGGGTCGCAAGATTTTGATCCGCAGTGGCCTGGTGGCGCAAAAATTGCGGTTCAATTTGTTATTAATTACGAAGAGGGCGCGGAAAATTGTATTCTGCATGGCGATAAAGCTTCAGAAGCATTTTTGTCAGAAATAGTCGGTGCACCAGCCCTCGAAGGTGTGCGCCATATGAATATGGAATCAATCTATGAATATGGTAGCCGTCGTGGATTCTGGCGCTTACACAATCTGTTTACTCGTCACAATCTGCCTGTCACGGTGTTTGGTGTCGCTATGGCATTGCAAAGAAATCCCCAGGCGGTTGAAGCAATGAAGGCCGCTGACTGGGAAATAGCAAGTCATGGTTTACGTTGGATTGATTATCAATATATGGATATTGAAGAAGAAAGACGACAGATGAACGAAGCCATTCGTATTCATGAAGCCGTAACCGGAGCAAAACCTAAGGGATGGTATACCGGTCGATCAAGTCCGAATACACAAAAGCTCGTCATAGAAAACGGCGAGTTTCTATATGACGCCGACAGTTATGCCGATGATCTTCCGTACTGGGTGAATACCGATCAAAAACCACATCTGGTGGTTCCTTATACTCTGGATGCTAACGACATGCGATTTGCGACCAACCAGGGTTTCAACAGTGGTGATCAATTTTTTAGTTATCTAAAAGATACTTTTGATATTTTGTATGCAGAAGGTGAAACCGCGGCCAAAATGATGTCGATAGGATTGCATTGTCGATTAGTAGGCCGTCCAGGCCGAGCCGCCAGTCTGGCCCGATTTATTGACTACATTCAGGCGCATAGTGATGTATGGGTTTGCCGTCGATCCGATATCGCAGAACACTGGCATAAACATCATTCTCCTACCTATTAATAACTCTTAAAACGAATAGGTATGAGTTACCGGTACCTGCCCTGACTTTGGGTTGATACTAGTATGGCCAGTAAGAAACCAACTAAAAGGTGTTTTAGATTTGGCTTAAACATATAGGCAACTTTTGATGATTAAATAAAAGGAAGCCCAGTCTGGACTTCCTTAACGGAGGTGAGCAAGTATTAAAGCAGGTTAAAGCTCAACTGAAATTGCTTTGCCCTGATTTATGGCTGCTTGTAATGAAGCCGCCGCAGCTGCCAGATCCTGCAAGCCAACGCCGGTGCCATCAAATACAGTAATCTCATCCTGAGAACTTCGACCTGATTGAGTACCGTTAATGACTGCACCAACCGTTACTATGTCTTCCTGGCTGATAATACCCTGACCGAATGCATGTTGAGCTTCCCCAAGGCTAATTGACTGGAGAACATCGTCAGTAAATACACGAGCATTTGCAAAAATCTGAGGATCAATTTCCTGTTTCCCGACTGTGTCGGTACCCATGCAAGCAATATGAGTTCCGGGTTTGATCCAGTCGCTTAACAACAGAGCCTCATGTGCTGATGTTATTGAAATTATGACATCGGATTGTGCTGCCAGTTCTTCCCGCTCTACCGATTCAAAGGGTAGACCGGCTTCTTCGGCAACTTTAGCAAGTCGGTCGAGATCAGCTGTATGCAAATTCCAGCCAACAACTTTCTCGAATGTGCGTTGCTCCAATGCTGCGCGGAGTTGGAAAACCGACTGATGACCTGCACCCACCATGCCCATCACCCGAGCATCTTTTCGAGCTAGATGGGCGATGGAAACCGCACTGGCTGCTGCGGTACGGATTGCAGTTAAATAATTTCCACCTACCAGGGCATTTAGTCTGCCAGTATCGGGGTCAAACAGAAAGACGGTTGACTGATGGTTGGTTAAACCTTTTGCTGCATTATTTGGCCAGTAACCACCTGACTTCAAACCAAGCGACAATCCCGCCCGGTCAAATCCTGATTTGAAACCATAAAGTGCATCCTGGTAGCCGATAGCTTCGCGAATGACCGGGAAGTTATAAGCATCTCCGTTGGCCATCGCAGCAAATACCGATTCGACCGCATTGAACGCGTCTTCACGGCTGAATACTGCCTGGCAAACTGCTTCAGTAACGATATACATAATATTCTCCTAGTAAGCCAAACCACGGGCAGAAACGGGCCACAGGCATTCAACTTTGCCGTTACGTACACCGACATACCAGTCATGTACATTACAGGTTGGATCGCAATGACCGGGAACTAGTTTCAACTTGTCGTTAACTTTGAGTGTGCCTTCAGGATCGCTGATAACACCGTGTTCATCCGAGCATTTGACGTATTCGACGTCGTCGCGTCCGTATATAACGGGTAGTCCGGAATCAATACTTTGCGCCTTCAGTCCTGCATCACAAATGGCTTTATCGGCTTTTACGTGACTCATGACTGACGTCAGGATAAACAAGGCATTTTCCCATTCGCCGCGATCAATCCGCCTACCTTTTTCATCAAGGATTCGACCATAATCGGCATCCATGAATGCATAGGAACCACATTGAAGTTCATTAAATACGCCAGAATTTCCTTCGAAAGTGTAACTACCAGTGCCGCCACCGCCAACGATGTCACAAGCAAGGCCTTTGTTGGCAAGCGCATCGATTGCTTCGCGAACTATGTCTATTACAACGTCTATTTTTGCGCGTCGATCTTCATAAGCGTCTATATGTTGCATCGCACCCTGATAGGCTTGAATACCCGCAAACTTTAATCCTTCTGCAGCATTTATCGCGGTCGCGATATCAACAACAGTTTGAGTTTCAGTGACTCCGCAACGACCCGCACCGCAATCGATTTCAATCAGGCATTCGATGGTTGTTCCGTGTTTGACAGCCGCAGCTGATAGATCGGCGACATTTTCAATATCATCGACGCAACAAATCGTTCTTGCACCGAGCAGAGGAAGACGCGCGAGCCGATCAATTTTTAATGGGTCCCGAACCTGATTAGAGATCAGGACGTCTTTTATGCCACCACGAACGAAAACTTCGGCTTCGGATACCTTCTGACAACAAACACCACAAGACCCGCCCAGTTTTTCCTGCAGTTTTGCGACATCAACGGACTTATGCATTTTGCCGTGGATACGGTGACGTACTCCCATATCTTTGGCAAATTTGCCCATTTTTTCAATGTTGCGTTCGAGAGCATCGAGATCTAGCACGAGGCTGGGAGTCTGGATATCCTGTTCATTCATACCGACTTCAGCGGGAATGTTGTAGCCGACGATCAAATCGACTTTTTTGTTATTTGAGTTCATTGTAGGGTGATTCATGGAGGTTCTCGGGATCAGGTTTATGACCAGGGTAATTTGTTTAAATCGACGTTACCGCCGGTCAAAATGACGCCGACGCGTTTGCCAGTGAAGGTTTCTTTATTCTTTAGAATGCTTGCCAGCGCCACCGCGGAGCTAGGCTCAACAACGATTTTCATGCGTTGCCAGATTAGGTACATGGCTTCGATAATCTCCTGTTCGGTTACGAGTAAAACGTCTTTAACAAAGGTTGAAACAAAATGCCAGGTTCTTGGGCGAAGACTGACTTTAAGACCGTCGGCTATGGTTTGCGGGGAATCGTCCTCGATCATTTTTCCGGCGTGGAAAGAACGATAGACATCATCGGCATTTGTCGGTTCAGCAGCATAAATAAGGGTTTCTGGCGATTTATTTGTCATCGTCAAGCTGGTGCCTGAAATCATGCCGCCCCCGCCAATGGGGGCAACGATAGCTTCGAGCTCTGAAATGTCTTCGAGTAGTTCCAATGAGCAGGTCGCCTGTCCGGCAATAACTCGGTGATCATTGTAAGGATGGACAAAATCTGCACCGGTTTTTGCGACCAGTTCCTCAAGCATTTCTTCTCGAGCAGCGGTTGAAGGTTCGCATTCAAATACCTGTCCACCATATCCACGCACGGCCGCTTTTTTTGCTTCGGGAGCGGTTTTGGGCATAACGACTGAGGCTGAAATGCCACGCCTGTTCGCAGCATAGCTCAGCGATAGCGCATGATTACCCGACGAATGGGTGGCTACCCCCAATTTCGCCTGATCTTCCGACAAACCAAATACTGCGTTAGAAGCACCCCGTACTTTGAAGGCTCCGGCTTTCTGAAAGTTCTCGCACTTGAAGAACAGCTCTGCCCCAGTCAATTGATTAAAGTAACTCGATGTCAGAACAGGAGTGCGATGAATATATGGCTGTATTCTCTCACGCGCGTTTAATACGTCTTCGAAAGTTGGAATATATAGCGCGGCTGGCTCGTTCATAATCTAACCCGCCTTTAGAAAATGTGTAGACGAAACTTGAATCGGCGTTCGATAAAACTCCTGGGCGGCTGCAACACCGGAACCGAGGTCAATATCAAAATTCAAATCTTTCATCGCCATCTCGATAGCCGAAAGACCGGACAATGCCATAACATCGGACACTGCGCCAAGATGACCTATTCGAAATGCTTTACCATTCATTTCACCCAGGCCGATGCCAAATGATACACCGTATTTATGGTAAGCATGTTCGGTGAGAAGGTTACTGTCTAAACCCTCAGGAACGTAAATTGCACTGACAGTGTCTGAATACAGATCAGGTGAGTTTGCACAGAGTTTGAGATCCCAGGCCGAGACAGCACGGCGAATTCCTTCAGCAATCCTATAGTGCCGGGCAAAAACGTTTTCCAGGCCTTCTTCAAATAACAGTTCGAGACTAACGCGTAATCCGTTAAATAACTGGATAGGTGGCGTATAGGGATAACCACCGTTGCGGTTGGCCATGAGCATATCGCGAAAGTCGAAAAAACAGCGGGTACACTTCGCTGAGTCCATAGCGTCGAGCGCTTTTCGACTGGCCGCGACAATGGCAAGACCGGTAGATAGCATGAAACCTTTTTGAGAACCCGAAACAGCAAGGTCGATGCCCCATTCATCCATACGAAAATCCATGCTGGCGAGAGAGCTAACACAATCAACGTATAGCAGGGCTGGGTGGTCAGCTTGACTCATGGCTGAGCGGACTGCTGCAATGTCACTTCGAACACCTGTGGCGGTTTCATTATGCGTAACCAGTAAAGCCTTGATGTTGTGTGCCGAATCTTCGGCCAACCGTTTTTCGAATAAATCGGCCGGTGCTCCGTCACCCCATCGGCAGTCAATGATTTCAACATCGAGATTATGCCGTTGACACATATCGATCCAGCGATGGGAAAACATACCATAACGGGCAACCAGCACTTTATCGCCCGGTGATAATGTGTTGGTTATAGCGGCTTCCCAACCGCCTGTTCCACTGGCAGGGAAGGCGAATACTTCCCCCGTCTTAGTCTTAAACACTTTTTTTAGATCATTCAGAATAGGAACGAGTTTATCGGCGAAATCAGGCGCTCGATGATCGATAGTCTGAATCTGCATGGCCTGCCTGATTTGATCAGGCATATTGGTCGGGCCGGGAATAAAAACTGGATTTGGAATTTGCATGAGTGTTTTTCGATTAAAATATAGAAGTGATTTTAACTGAGGGATACTAATTTACAATTTTACTGAAAACATTTCCCAAATGTGAAATAAAATAATTAAGTATATGAATTTTAGGGTAATTGTATTTCCCAAAATAGTAAATTAAATAAAATTGGGAAATTAGAATCTTAACATCCAGAATCTTTCTGGATAGATTCGGGAAGATTTAACAGAAACTTTCAATTGAATAACCGGCATAACCAGAGCCATTATCGATAGAAGGCCTGATCATTCGAAACGTTATTCGGTCATACAGTTTTCGAGGGAAAGATCTGGGGCTTTTGAAAATTCTTTAACATTATTTGTAACTAACACCGCATTCATACTGCGAGCGTGGGCGGAAGTTAAAAGGTCATTACTGTCAATTAAAGTTCGCCGATTCTTTAAGTGGGCGCTGATATAGCCTTAATGTCTTGCGGCGTCTTCACCCAGGGATCAACGAGTAGTCTTCGACTGAATAAATCAAGCTGCTCCCTTCGAACTTTTTTTATAGAATTATCGTCGTTTTCAATGCCGTAACATAACTCCCGGTATGTCATTGATGAGATACAAATATCTTTTATGGTTCTAAATTTATGTTTAAGCTTCCTGGAGTGATTTTTATAACGTAGATACATATATTCGTACCAAGCATGTACATCAATCGAAGTCTCTTTGCTGCGATTGAGTGTCTATTCTGTCCTCTAGAAAGTTATCAGCAAAGACAGACTTAGAATCAAAAAACTCATCCCAGGTAGGTTTTTTCCCAGTAATGATGACATTTGAACCTTAGTTTTGTCATTTATCTATGTCACGCTGTGGCGATTAGCGGTCCAGCTTAAAGGCTCAGACGCCGCAGGAACTTCCTTCCTGTATTGGGGGGCATTTGATGGATCCGAATGAGCAGAAAACGCAGCAATCTCCTTTGTTCGGTTTTATTAGCGAATGACAGGCTTCACATTCGTAGTAATACTGACAGGCATCGGTAGGCATAATCTCCATTTTTTGGTGACTGCAGTGTGGGCAAGTCAGGGTAGATTCTAATATTGACGCCGTCATCTGTGTAAATCTCTCAAATAGGTGACCCGATTATTATTCGGTTTCGAGTTCAGTATCTTCAGGGATTTTGCAATGGCGGTTTGCAGGCCAGAAGATATCCCAAATCGAAACCACAATCATTAAACCCAGGGCTGTATAAATGGCATCGGCACGCCAATAGGTAGCGAACCAAAAATTGAGTATTAGTAGAATAGCGGCCGGTCCTATCACCCCTGCGAGAGAGCGATACCACTGACGGTGATAAAAATACCCCAGAACATTTACCAGCAACGTGAGGATAGCTGCACCGGGAAGAACCCTGGTTAATAGAAAGCCTTCCCACTGTGCTAAAAAACCAAGACCTATCGCCGCACCAAAGCTGGCTAAGGCAGGGAAGCAAAATGAACAACCCATAGCGGCAACCACTGCTCCAAGAGAACCGGATTTATCACCTAATCGTGTAACGATGGGGAACATGTTGGCCACGCTTTCAACCCTGACTGAAATAGATATTCAGCACAGTATAGACCCCGTACTTAAGTACGGAGTCAAGTGATCAAGAAGATTTATTTATCGTTGAGGAGGCTATCGACGATTGGGCAATGAGCTTTATTAACACTTGCGTTACATTGTCTGACTAAATCTGAGAGAGCCTCTTCGAGTCTTTGTAAATCATTGATCTTGTCGTGGACCTGAGCGAGTTTTTGCTCTGCTAGTGATTGAATTTCTGTGCAATGCCCAATTGATAGAAACAGCAGGTTTTCAATTTCATCGAGCTTGAAGCCCAGTGTTTGCGCTTTTCTGATAAAGAGTAATCTGTGGAGAACTTCTTTGCTATATTGGCGGTAGCCTGTCGTGGGTTTATCTGGACGCGCGATAAGCCCGCGTCGCTCATAGAAGCGAATCGTTTCAACATTGACCTCGGCATTGGCTGCCAATTGCCCAATCGTTAAACCCATATTTAATACATGCCAGAATCGAGGGAAATACCAAGATACCACAAATCTGCTTCGCGACTATTTATCGCAGCAGATCTCAATCAAACAACTTCCCTGGATTCATAATTCTGTTTGGATCCATCATCTTTCGCATCTTACGCATCAAATCGATTTCGGCAGAACTTCGAGTCATGGATAGATAGGGCTTTTTTTCCAGCCCGATCCCGTGTTCAGCGGATACTGATCCGTTTAAAGGTTCAAGGGGCCGGTAAACTGCTTCGCAGCAGGCGTCAAAATCCAGTGATTTACCCGGTGCAATTGAAAAGTGCAGATTTCCATCACCGATGTGTCCGTAGGCGAGCAGGGCAGCATCGGGAAATTGTTTAAGCAGACGTCGCTCAACTTCTTCGACATAGGATTCCATGGTGTCGATGGGAAGACTGACATCATAGCCATAGATCAAACCGTACTTCTTTTGCTCGGGTTCAAAGCTTTCGCGTATTTGCCAGAATCGCTTGCGTTCGGTTTCTGAACTGGCAAGTGCGCCGTCTGCGATTAAACCGGTCTCGATGCCGTGCATTAAAATACCTTCAAGTTTTTCGCGATCGGTTGCGGGATCGCTGATAAAAGCATCGATTAAGACGTAGTAGGGAGTATTGGTTTCAAGCGGTGGATCGATTTCGGAATATTCACCGGTATTTAATAAATAGTGATCTTGCCACAGGACTTCGAAGGCAACCAGCCCACCCGCAAGTTTTCCATCAAAATATCGGAGCAGCTGCATGACCTTACTCCAGTCTTCGACCGCAAGTATCGCGGTCTCAGTCGATACTGGTGATTCATAAAGACGCAGTATGGCCCTGGTTACGACACCGAGCGTACCTTCTGAACCGATGAATAATTGCTTAAGATCGTATCCGGTATTGTTTTTCAAAACGTTAAACATGGACGTTATGACAGTGCCATCGGCAAGCACGGCTTCGAGACCGAGTACCAGATCGCGCATCATGCCATAGCGTAATACTCGAACGCCGCCCGCATTGGTCGCGATATTTCCACCAATCGTGCAGGAAGCACGCGCACCGAGGTCGAGTGGGAACATTAGTCGATGGTCGTTGGCCATTTCCTGTACGGCCTGAAGTAGCACACCGGCTTCAACCGTAATAGTTCTTGCCTGTTCATCAATCGATAGAATCTTATTCAACCGCTCGGTCGAGAGTACGATATCCAATTCAGTTGATTCATGTGCTTCAGCAAGCCCGGTCATACCACCTGTTGTAACAACACTTTGATTGGACTCATTACAAAGCTTTAGAATTTGAGATATCTGTTCTGTGTTGGTGGGTCTTAACAGGGCTTTCGCCAAAAGTGGCTTGCTACTCCAGATCCCAGCGCTTCGACCCTTGAGTGCACCGCCGGATAAAATTCCTTTTGAGCCAACAATATTCGTTAATTGTTCAATAAGTGTATCGGATGGATGAGTCATAAATATTTATTTAGGGTTGTAATAGGGCCTGTCGCCTTTAAGTGTAACCCGATTCATAATGCGATGATCGGCACCATAGTCATTTGAAGCGTAATGCTGAGTGCATCGATTATCCCAGAACGCGATATCATTTTCCTGCCATTGATGACGGATTTGGAAATCAGGCAGTTGGGCGTGATGGTGCAGTAATTTCAGAACTGCATCGCTTTCAAATTCGGAGAGTTCGTTAATCTTTGAAGTGTAATATTCGTTCACATAAAGTGCTGTTCTTCCGGTTTCGGGGTGAGTTCGAAGTGCAGGATGGGTCATTAATGGAAAGACTTTCTTTAACGCATGTAATGTATCTTCACCGCCATCAAACATTCGATAGGTCGTCGCCCAGCCGCGTTCGAAGGAATGTTGCGCCGTTAAACCCTCTAACATTGATCGTAACGGTTTGGAGAGCGTCTCATAAGCTGCATACATGCTCGCAAATAGGGTATCGCCTCCGGACTCAGGGATTTTTCGCGCGATTAAAATTGAGCCTTTTGAAGGTGAGTCCTGATAAGTGACATCAGTATGCCAGTAGTGCTCTGAATCATGCTCTCGGCCTTTGGATTCGATAATGGTTAAACGAGCATCGCTTTTATCATTATCAAAAACGGGATGGGGTTCTTCGATCTCACCCAGACGGCTTGCCAGCTCAAGATGTTGCTCTTTACTAATCGGCTGGTTCCTGAAAAACAAAACACAATGATCTAGCCAACCCTGATGTATTTCAGCAATGCAGTCATCACTGACAGGCTGGGTTAAGTCAATCCCTTCGACAAAGGCCCCGAGATGGGGAGAACGCCGTATAAATTTCATAGGTCACCTGACTGGAGTAATTCTTACTGTTTCATGTAGTCGCCAAGCACGGAGATGGTCTTTTGCATGGCAGCATCGTCGCCAATTGTAAATCTCAATTTATCGTAAAAATTATCAACGGCAAATTGACGTGGAATCAAGCCGTTCTGATTTAAATATAGACAGGCTTCTTCGGCGGTTTTGCCAGTCTCAGCAGGGAACTGAACCAGCAGGAAGTTTGTATGGCTGGGATAAACGACTAAACCTTTGTCGGTAAGCGCCGAGGTTAACTGAGTGATCCAGCGTCGATTGTGCCGCAAAACATTATCAACATGATCCTGATCTTTTATAGCTTCGATTGCGGCTGCAAAGGCGACTGAGTTGGCCGGGAAGGAAGGGCCGATTCGGGTAATTAAGTCGATCATCTTGGGCTTTCCATAACACCAGCCAAGCCTCAAACCGGCCATGCCATACACTTTCGAGAAGGTTCGGGTGACTATGACGTTGTCGAATTCGTCGACCAGACGAGTTGCTGATTCATAGTCGTCTTCGGCTGCGAATTCTTCGTAGGCAGAATCCATAATTAATAAAACATTGTCGGCAAGCTGACTGTGTATATGCCTGATTTCATTTCCGCTCAAATATGATCCGGAAGGATTATCGGGATTAGCCAACAATACAATTCGGGTTCTATCGGTGACGGCCGCCAGAATACTGTCAACATCGTAGCGAAAATTATTATCTGCTGCCGCGACCGGTGTAGCCCCGGCGAGTTTTGCGTAGATCGGAAATTGCATATAGGCATTAGCACTATGGACCAGTTCGTCTCCCGGTCCTGCATACGTATTGACGATACGTTGAAGCAATTCGTCTGATCCTGCACCAAAAGCAATACATTCAGGATTTAACTGGTAACGCTCTGCAATTACGTTGGCGAGTACTTCGGTATCAACTTCCGGATATAAATGGCTGTCGCCAACGGCGCGCTTTGCAGCGTCAATGGCTTTAGTACTCATGCCAAGTACAGACTCATTCGAGGAGAGTTTTGCGGGATTCTCCCAACCCTCCAGTTTTGAGATACCAACCATGTAATAACCAATGGCATCTAGTACTGCTTTTGCCTTTATTCCCATAATAAATTCCTCAAGTTTGGTCTTTTCGGAGTATAACTGTGATCACAGTGATTGACGAGTGCCACCGAGAAAATGTAGCATCCCTATGATTAGATCTTTACTACGATAATGGAGTTTATTATGGCCAGAACTTGCGGCGAAGCACTCATGCTTTTACTCGAAAAATACGGTGTGACCACAGTTTTCGGCATACCCGGTGAACATACGCTCGAATTGTATCGT
>JBLIOG010000100.1:0-12790 GCA_047639625.1 Gammaproteobacteria bacterium | reverse complement strand
ATATATTGAAGTATTTTACAATCGAGAAAGATTACATTCCACTAACGGATATTTATCGCCAGTGGATTATGAAAAGCAGCATCTACTAGCTGCGTAGCCTTGTGTCCTAATTAGTGTTGACACATCAGTATTGGGTGGTGCCACCATGCAGGTGAATACCGGTGCGAATCTGGGTGGTACGGGACAGATCAATGTCGGCGGTAGTTCGCACCTTCAGATTGACGGTACAGCAGATATAGCGCGAATCGATTTAATCAATGGTACCTTGACCGCGAATAATCTGATTTATGCAGGTAATTTACGTTGGAATGGTGGAACAATCAACGGCACTGGCTTAACAACATCGGGTGCAGCTGACCTGATATCAGGCACTTTGGAAACGGATTGGTTGATTACGCCTACAGGAACCGTCGACTGGATAAGCGAGCAAGGAACAGATCTGATTATCAATGGTGCAACTATTAATAATCAGGGTACATTTATGGTTTCATCTTATGTGGATAATAATCCTGTAAAGGCATTCGCGAAGGATTTCTCAGCATCACCAAATGCTGGATTTGTGAATGAAGGTACTTTGATAATCAATGCCAATGATTCTAATCTTGGTGATCCGGACGATGTTGTGTTCGATCTCGATTTTGACAATGTTGGTGGCACTATCAGAATACAGTCCGGGACATTCAGTATTCTTGATGGAAGCGGTATCCGGCAGGATCTCGTTCTCGATGCAGGAGAATCCTTGCAAGGATTTGGGGTGTTTGACGGTAGTGTTTTTAATACTGCAGGAGTAGTGACACCGGGTGTCACGAACGTTGTGAGTAATTTTTTCGAAATCGGAACACTGGGAATTACCGGTGACTTGACTCATGGCAATAACGCTTCGATTGTGATTAAGCTTGATGCTACCCAGCAGGGATTAGTGAGCGATTCGCTGAATGTTGGAGGAACCTTGAATGCCGGAGGAGACCTGAAATTCGTCGTGATAAATGGACAGAGTGCGGTTCAGATAGCATCGCTAATAGATAACAGTTTTAATCCTCTGCATGTTGGTTCTTTTAACGGACTGTTTTCTTCGATTTCGATCCCGAGTGGTCTTGATGTCAAGATTTCTCCCGATGGTACCTTTACTATTGTTTCGACGAGTTCTGTATTAACGCTGGTTGCGAACGAGTTAGACAATCTTATCAATGACGATGAATTCACTCTGGAAGAATTAAAAACATCACTTGATGAAATTAGAACGGAACTGAAAATTCGAAAAAGTGATGAAGAGGAAGAGGAAGAAGACGAAGACGATGCTCTGCGTCTGGTTTGTAAGTAGCGCTTTAACTCGCTCGATCAAACGATTATAGTGTGCAGTCAGATTATGCTGTTTCGGGAGAGGGTCGTTCAATCGATCGCCGAAGACGCAACCACCCGGAAACGCTCAGGCAAAAGGGACCGTTACAGTTTTCTGACTCTGGAGAGTGATGGAGATAGATCCATCCACCGAAGGTGAAAGGGCGAGGTTTACACCTCGTCCCGATCTCTCAGGTAAGCGGACAGAGGGGCTTTTCTACTAACGACTGTCGAGGTGTGTTATGGGTCAGAAAACCCCACTCTATCAATCTCATCTGCAAGCATCAGCCAAAATGGTTGACTTCGCAGGTTGGGATATGCCGATCAATTACGGCTCACAAATAAACGAACATGAAATTATACGCTCCAGTGCGGGTATGTTCGATGTGTCACATATGACCATTGTCGATGTTACCGGCGAAGAAACGGTTGCATATCTCCGGCATCTACTGGCCAATAATATTGATAAACTGAAAGCCCCAGGCTCCGCGTTATATAGCTGCATGTTGAATGCTTCTGGTGGCGTTGTGGATGACTTGATTGCCTATAAAATTGACGCGAGCTTTTATCGATTAGTGATCAATTCAGCAACGCGTGAAAAAGATCTTAATTGGCTCAATCAACAAAAAGAAGGGTTTAATAGCGCTACACTGAAAGCCCGTGATGATCTGGCAATTATAGCGGTTCAGGGTCCTGAGGCGGTAGCAAAGACGATTGGATTGCTCGATGATAGCGATCAATCCAGAATTTCATCTCTGGGACGATTCAAGGCTTCACAAGCAGGCGACCTGTTTATTGCCCGTACCGGTTACACCGGCGAAGACGGGTTTGAGGTCATATTGCCAGCGGATCAGGCTAGCGAATTTTGGGATAAATTGTTGGACGCAGGTGTTAAGCCCTGTGGCTTGGGTGCCCGCGATACCCTTCGGCTCGAAGCCGGTATGAACTTGTATGGAACTGATATGGATGAATCAGTTAGCCCTTTAGATGCAGGGCTTGCCTGGACCGTCGAGATGGAAAGTGATCGAAGTTTTGTAGGGAAAGATGCCTTGCTGGAACAGCGTCAGTCGGGATTAAAAACGAAGTTTTGTGGGCTGATTTTGCGAGACAAAGGCGTGCTGAGAAATCATCTCAAAGTAGTGACTGCCTTCGGAGAGGGCGAAATAACATCGGGTAGTTTTTCCCCGACACTAGGGAAGTCAATTGCGTTCGCGCGATTACCGATCCAATCTGAAGGGCGGGTCGAGGTCGAAATCAGAAACCGACTTTTATCGGCTCAAATTGTAGACTTACCCTTTGTTCGGCAGGGTAAAATAATAACCAAACTGGAGGAAATAGTATGAGTAATATTCCGTCTGAACTTAAATTTTTGTCGTCTCATGAATGGGTGCTCGTGGAGGGTGATATCGCAACGGTCGGGATATCTGAGCATGCGCAGGAAACTTTGGGTGACTTGGTTTATGTAGAATTACCTGAAGTGGAAAGTTCAGTATCAGCTGGCGATTCAGTCGCGGTCGTTGAGTCGGTTAAAGCTGCATCAGATACTTATGCCCCGCTGACTGGAGAAATTATTGAAGTCAACTCAGAGCTAGAAGATTCCCCTGAGCGTATTAATGATGACCCTTATGGTGATGGCTGGATGTATAAAATTCGAATAGAAGATCGTGAGGAAATTGAAAACTTACTTGATGCTGAAGCTTACTCAGAGTCGATAGTAGAAGACGATTAAGCCAATCTGTGTTCGGATCTGGGCGATCCCATTCATCAGTAATGAGGGTCGCCCGTTAGTCTCTAAAATACCGGCGATAAGTAATTTATTGAGGTTGGAATAATGGACAAATTTAATTTTTCTGATCTAGATTAAACCCCCTCAGTTTTTTGTTCGTGGAGCCATCGCGATGAGTCATAAAAGTAAAGGAATCAGGCGACTGGTTAATGCCAGTCGATTCTCATGGCAAGGAATATTGGCCGCCTACCAACACGAAGAAGCCTTTCGACAGGAATTCTGGTTGTGCCTGGTTATGGTGCCCTGCGGGTTTTACCTTGGAACAAATGGTGTCGAAAAAGCATTGTTGGCGGGTAGTCTGTTACTTTTACCGATCGTTGAAATTTTAAATTCAGCCATTGAGGCAGTCGTGGATCGAATTGGTGAAGAGCATCACGAATTATCGGGTAGGGCTAAAGATATGGGTTCTGCTGCAGTAGCAATCGCGATGATTTTGGTGGCATTAATCTGGGTAACGATCATTTTTGGCTGACCCGAGCGAATAAATTTGATTGGAAGTTCGTTCAAATCAATTTTATTTTGACCGGAAAAACGAACCGGGTTTCAAATCTCAACCTCGCTTGTGATATTGGTATTTGGTTTGGTCTTTGTCAGCCGTAGGTAAAATATTCGACATATACATTCGGTTTTGTATTGATAATGGCGATATTGTTGTCCTAATCAGGCATAATTTCAGACCTCTCAAACGGCTTTTTTGCATGTTAAACTATCCCGAAATCGATCCGGTTGCACTCGCTTTAGGACCAATAAAAATACATTGGTATGGAGTCACCTATCTGTTCGCATTTGCCTCAGCCTGGTGGTTAGGCAGAAAAAGAGCCCAAAATGATAGTGCCATAATCAAGCCACAGCAAGTCGATGATCTGATATTTTACGGCGCTCTAGGTGTTGTGCTTGGCGGACGAATAGGGTCTGTTCTGTTTTACAACTTTGAAACATTTCTCTCTGATCCACTTTATTTGCTTAGAATTTGGCAGGGTGGAATGTCTTTTCATGGAGGTTTTATTGGGGTGTTGGTAGCGATGGAATGGTATCGCCGCCGGCTCGGTTGTAGTTTCATAGAGTTGACTGATTTTATAGCGCCGATAGTGCCACTAGGATTGGCAGCCGGTAGGCTCGGAAATTTTATTAATGCTGAGCTCTGGGGTGCACCCAGCAATGTCCCCTGGGCAATGAAATTGTCATGTGATCGGTTTCCACCTGAATATTTTCAGGATTTCGCGGGCCCGCTTTGCTACAGTCCTCGGCACCCTAGCCAGCTCTACGAGATGTTACTTGAGGGTTTGGTCTTGTTCCTTCTTTTATGGGTTGTATCGTCAAAGCCACAGCCTCGCATGTTAATTTCAGGGTTGTTTTTAGTCGGATATGGAATGGCGCGATCGTTAGTCGAGTTGATTCGTCTGCCCGATGCTCATATTGGCTATCTGTTCGGATCCGACTGGATGACTCGTGGTATTTTGTTGTCCTTGCCAATGATTGGTTTAGGGTTGGTTTTAATTATGTTGGCACGACGGGTAAGAGGCCATGCAGCAGTATCTTGATTTGATGAAGCATGTTATCGATCATGGAATCGATAAACCGGATCGTACCGGCACAGGTACTCGATCTGTTTTCGGTTACCAAATGCGATACGACCTGAAGAATGGCTTTCCTTTGGTAACCACGAAAAAACTCCATCTTCATTCTATCATTCACGAGTTACTCTGGTTTCTTCAAGGCGACACCAATATCGCTTACTTAAGAGAGAATAAGGTTCGAATCTGGGATGAATGGGCTGATGAGAATGGAAACCTGGGTCCTGTATATGGATCGCAATGGCGAAGTTGGAGGAAAACAGATGGATCCACCATTGATCAAATCAGCGAACTCATTAAGCAGATAAACACTAATCCTGATTCTCGCCGATTGATTGTGAGTGCCTGGAACGTGGGGGAACTTGATCAAATGGCATTACCGCCTTGCCATGCGTTCTTCCAGTTTTATGTCGTAAACCAGACATTATCCTGCCAGTTATACCAACGTAGTGCCGATATATTTCTAGGTGTGCCGTTTAATATTGCGTCATATGCCTTACTTTTACTGATGGTCGCTCATGTTTGTAATTTAACCCCCGGTACTTTTGTACATACCCTTGGTGATGCTCATTTATATCAGAATCATCGGGAACAGGCTGAATTGCAACTGAGTCGACAGCCGTATCAATTACCTTCGATGCAAATTGGCCGATCGGTCGATGATATTTTTGGTTTTCGATTTGATGATTTTGAGTTAAAGAGTTATCAAAGCCACCCTCATATTAAGGGTGACGTGGCCGTCTAGTTGTATCTTTTATTATTTGAAATTTTGAGTTAACCCAAACTATGAATCAATCCGAAGCTAACCACATTCAAGTCAACGTCGAGACGCGCTATATCGAAGAGCAATCTCAACCGAATAAAAACTATTTTGTTTTTGCGTATACAGTAACCATACAAAATACTGGGCATCAAACCGCCCAATTGTTAACCCGGCACTGGATTATTACCGACTCAAATCAGAAAGTTCAGGAAGTCAAAGGTGATGGAGTGATTGGCGAGCAACCTACCCTAAAACCTGGGGAGCGATTTGTTTACACCTCAGGCACTATGCTGGAGACCTCGGTAGGAACCATGAAAGGCAGTTATCAAATGATTGCTGATGATGGTACCCGGTTTGATGCATCAATTGCCGAGTTCGTACTTTCTCCACCCAGAGTTTTACATTAAGTCATTGGGTGTGATAAAAACACAAATAAGATTACCGTGATATTCCTGTTCAGTCATTCGGTCTAACGTAAATGTCCACCTATGCTATTGGCGATTTGCAAGGCTGTTACTCGGCTTTACGTCGATTGCTGGATAGAATTCAGTTTGCTCCTGAGGATGATAAGCTCTGGTTTTGTGGGGACCTGGTAAATCGAGGGCCAGAATCCTTGCAATGTCTGCAATTCATTCAGTCGCTCGGTGATAGCGCGGTTTCAGTTCTTGGGAACCATGATTTACATTTGCTAGCATTGTTTCATTCGGGTCGTGTACTGAAAGATACCGATAGCCTGTATCCGTTGTTAAAGAGTGAAGATTGCGATTCGCTGATGGATTGGCTCCAGCAAATGCCGTTACTGCATTACGACAAAAAAAATCGCTGGGTTATGTCTCATGCGGGAATTCATCCGCAGTGGAATCTTGAGACTGCGTTAAGACTCGCTGGAGAAGTTGAAGCTATTTTACAGGGCGCCGAACGCAATTCATTTTTGTCATCCATGTATGGTGATTTGCCTGATTTTTGGTCAGAAAAGCTCGACGGGATGGAAAGGTTACGATGCATTACCAATGTTTTTACCCGTATGCGATTTTTTCATGATGATGGCCGATTAAATTTCGAAGCCAAATTAGATATTAACGCCCATAAAGATCAGGGCCTCACCGCCTGGTTTAATAATAATTTAAAGCTTGATCCCGGTCTCCGAATTGTATTTGGTCATTGGTCTACGCTTCCGGTAGGTCAATATGGTCGAGCCTATGCGTTGGATGCCGGTTGCGTTTGGGGTGGTTGCATGGTTGCATTAAAAATCGACCATGAATTAGAATGGTTTAATGTTAATTGCGCTGATGGCTTGCCGTAATCGGTTTTAAATGCCTTCCGATTAGCAAGTTATCGTAAAAAACAATTCGTTAATGCTAATTATGACCAGCTGAAAACCTCAGTTGGTATAAGCTACTTGGTGGAAGGTACTTATTCATGAGCTTGGATCGACGTGATATCGCACAAATGTTGCGAGACGAAAATGAACGGTTGAGAAACCGTAGTCGCCTGTTATCTGACCAGATTGTAAGGCAGCAGCAGGCGTTTCGTGCGTTAAACGAGATGGATCAAATCATGCGGGAAATGCGAGATGGATTTGATATTTCAGGTTTGATTCATGACCTTCTTGCCCTTGCATTGCACGCTTGTGATTCAGAAAACGGGTCTTTGATCTTGATAGATGATGCCTCTGGTGATTTCGTATTTGCTGATGTCATTGGGCAATCGCGGGACAGTTTACTCAATTATCGAATTTCGCCGGATACTGGAATTGTGGGTGAAGTTGTTAGAACTCAGCAGGCAAAGCTGGTTAAGGATGTTCGGTCATCGGATCAATGGTCATCAAGTATTGACCGTGCAATTGGATTTAAAACGAATGCGCTAATGTGTGCGCCATTGTTCGCTAACAGGAAAGTTTACGGGGCCATTGAAGTCGTTAATAATTTATCCGGTATAGTGTTTGATGATAACGATCTTGCCATTTTACGGGTAACGGCGCGATTTGTTTCTCAGGCATTGCAAGAGGCCGAAGACATAACCCTGTTGGAGAATGAATACCAGTGATATATCGAAGCCTGTTTTTACTAAGTATCCTGCTACTTTCTTCTCTTTATAGCTCGATAATCAGGGCTGAGACTAAGTATGAACTGGTAACGTCAACGCGAGTAATTACTCGAGTGATTTCGGGGATGACGATTGATGATGTGATTCGGAAAATCTATCCCCAAGACCAGGTTATCTGGGGAAAGATTAAGGGCCGTCTGATCGAACTGAATCCATACTCATTTCAGCAATATTCCGATAAGTTGATTACTGGAACTCAGCTCAGACTGGTCGATGTGAAGCGTGTATACGAAAAAGAACTGAGTCAGAAAACCTGGGTTGGACATGTTGCAAGACTAAGCGGTCAGGCGGTAGCTAAAGATATCAATGGTGATACGCAAGAGTTAGCGATCAATTCGCAGGTATATGAAGGAGACCGGATCACCACAAATTTAGATAGTATGTTATCTATTTTTCTAAAAGATGGTGCTGAGATTCATCTAAAAGAAGATTCGATTATTAAAATTACCGAATACATTATTACAGACGGCTTCGATAACAGCAGTAGCAGTATTCTTGATTTACTACGGGGTGGATTGAGGAAAATAACGGGCGCTATAGGCGCTAATGCGTTGGCACGTTACGAACTACAAATTGGGTTCGCTACCATCGGTGTTCGGGGTACCGAGTATGTCGCTAAATTGTGTAAAGCCGATGATTGTAGCCACTCAGTTAGTCGCAACGATTCGGGCGCAAAACTTCATGCCGCTGTCTTCGAAGGTATTATTGCCCTGACTACGGATCATGACGAACAGATTTTAATGGCCATAGGTGAATATGGCACGGCTTCCAGAGAAATTTTGGAGGTAAAATCGAATGTTCCGATTCCGGTTGGTTTCCTTGATGTTGAAGAAGCGCACAAATTTAATGTCACTATTCCTGAAATGATTGAAAAAGAAAAATCTGAGTCGAGTGGAATTTGGTCCTGGATGCTCGGTATTTTAATTCTGGCTGCAATGCTGTAGTTATTTGTATCGTTTTGATGACTGATCTTGGACGGGAACTCGCTGTCCAGGATGAGTAGGGCGGTCGGATATCGGTTTACAACTAAAGTAATACTATTCTCTGCCGATGGCTTAGATAGGTAAAGAGGTAAGGAATGAATTACTCCAGTTTATCCAATTATTATGAACACCTGGTTTACGAATGCATTAATGACGATTTGATTGATCGTTACCCCGGGATGGACGACGAGTTTTTTCTGGATGTGGCCTGTTATTCTCTGACTCGACTGCCTGCTCGATATTCCCGACATGAAATCGATATGGCTTTTTACCTGGCTCCGGGAGAGAGAACAGCGATGCTCGAGAGTGTTAAAAGTGTTGTTGAATCTGCGGCAGTTTTTATAAGTGACCGAAAAACGCGTAGCTGATTTTAAGGTAAATGAAGTTATATTTAGGTGACTGAAAGAATTGCATCGAGCCAAAGAACTTTGGCTAGAGTTGTTAACCCTCATTAACCTGGAAAACTAAGCAGCAAATGCGCCTGCGATTTCAAGTAATTCCTTAATGGTATATTGTCGATTTCCCAGAACAATCGGTTGATTCAGTTGAACATAACCTTCACGGAAAGGAACCAAACGTTGATTTTTTATCAGGTAGGTCCCGTTGGTTGATCCCAGGTCTCGCAAATAGACCTCACCATTCATGACTTGAATTTCAGCATGTTGCTTGCTTACGGTTGGGTCATTGACATAGATGTGACCTTCTCTGCCGATAATATAGGTGCGACTTTCCATTCGTTCAATGTCCTTACTTAATTTATTATTCATTTGGACAATCCGTACTACCCTTGGAGTTAAAAATTTCAACCTATAATTCTCAGTTTTACTCGTACATATTTTACAAAAGAATAAGGATGAGGGTTCACAGAATCGGCAGAATGATTTTTCCTCCAGCACTCTTTCCAAATCAAGGTCGAAATTTCTGGAAACCAGGTGTCACCATCAAACTCGTGATCGATTTCGGTGATAAAAAGATTGTCAACTTGATCCAGAGTTTGTTCATACAGCGTTGCGCCGCCTATTAGCATGGCTTCGGGCGCGTCGTCGATGAGTGCCATTGCACTTTCCATGTTTTGCATTACTGTTGCGCCTTCTGCGAAAAAGTCAGGGTTACGGGAAATAACGATGTTTTTACGACCAGGCAAAGGCCTACCAATAGATTGCCAGGTTTTTCTACCCATAATTATCGGCTTACCCATGGTGGTTTCTTTGAAAAATTTCAGGTCAGCCGGCATTCGCCATGGGAGTTGATTATTGCTTCCGATCAAGTTCTTTTTATCCATTGCACAGACGATAGATAATTCAGGCTTATTCATATTCGTGGGTACTCAATCGTCTTGAAATACGTGCGAAATCTTCGAGCGATAGCTCTTCGGCACGAGATTTGGGTGAAATATCCAGTTCAGCAAGCGTATCTTTGTCGACCCGGTCTTTAAGTGCATTCGAAAGGGTCTTGCGCCTTTGCGCAAAGGCCAATTTCACTATTTCGGAAAATACCTGATATTGTCCGACAACAGCGGGTTTGATTTTGTGAGGGCGCAGTCGAATAACAGCAGAATCCACTTTAGGCGGTGGACTGAATGATTGAGGCCCTACCTCGAACAGATAGGTACATTGGCAAGCGTATTGAAGCATAACTGATAATCTTCCGTAATTACGATCTCCTGGGCTGGCAACGATCCGTAGCGCGACTTCTTTTTGTACCATAAAGTTCATATCTATTATACGTTCGCTGGATTCCAGTAAATGGAACATTAGCGGCGTTGATATATTATAAGGCAAATTACCAATGACTCTAATTTTCTGATGGTTTGGAAGTTGTGTGAAATCGAAAGTTAAAACGTCTTCATTAATTAGTGTTAGTTGCCCGAGGCTATCGGCCTTTCTCTGCAATATGGCTATCAGGTCGCGGTCTAGTTCTATTGCGGTTAATTTTCTACAGCGTTTTAGGAGTGGCAGTGTCAGTGCACCTTGTCCTGGCCCGATTTCTACAAGTTCATCATCTGTTTGCGGATTGACATAATCGATTATGCGCTGAATAACCATTTGATCATGGAGAAAATGCTGGCCAAAACGTTTTCGTGCTTTATGCATGCTTAACTCGATTGTGAACCTGTTCGATAGCTGAATTAATGGCTGCATGCAGGCTGCCCGAATCGGCGTTGCCGGTGCCCGCCAACGATAAAGCCGTGCCATGATCAACTGATGTTCGGATGATTGGTAAACCAAGGGTTGTATTGATGGCGTTGTGAAACCCGACGTTTTTTAAAACGGGTAGACCCTGATCGTGATACATCGCCAGGACTACATCAGCATCTTTTAAATTATCTGGCGTAAAGAGGGTATCAGCAGGATACGGACCGCTGACGTTAATCCCGCTCAGTTTCAATTTTTCTATTGTCGGAATAATAATGTCAATTTCTTCCCGGCCCAGGTATCCATTTTCACCTGCATGAGGATTTAATCCACACACTTTTATATGCGGCGATTTCAGGCCAAATCTGGTTCGCATATCTGTATTAATAGTTTGGACGGTATCAGAAATACTTTTTGCCGTTATGTTTTCGGGGACTAGTTTTAACGGTAGGTGGGTTGTTACCAGAGCCACGCGAAGGTCATCCGAAGCTAATAACATCACTGGCTTATCGATATTACAAATCTCCGCCAGAAATTCGGTATGACCACTAAAAGGGATGCCGGCCTGATTGATAATATTCTTTTGAACGGGCCCGGTTACCATGGCCGAAAATTTATTATCCAGACAGCCCCGGCAGCAATGTCTTAACACGTCGATTACGTAGGATGCATTCGCAGGATTTAATTTCCCGGGTATCACCGATTCGCAGAGGGGTATCGGGATTATTTCAAACCCGGACTGAGTGTTAGCGTTGGAATCGGGATCGGGATCGTAATCTATGATTGCAGTAATGCAGTTTAGATTCTCTAGTCGGTTTCGAATCAGCTCAGGATCGCCCACAATGACGAGTCGAGCTCTGTAGTGCTCGGGGGAAATTGTGGCTAATATATCAGGACCAATTCCAGCAGGCTCTCCGGTACTGATTGCTATTACAGGAATCAACTCAGGCTTCCGGGTATAGAATATAAGCTTCGTCTCTGAGGCGGCGTTGCCATGTTTCGAACGCTTCCTGCATTTTTTGGCCCAGTAGTTGACGTCGAATGTTCTCACGCCGGCTTTCGTCGGTTTCATCAACGGTCCGATGTGCGGTTACCTCGAGAATGTGAAAGCCAAACTGACTTTGAAATGGCTCGCTAATGTCGCCGATTTTTAATCTTTCCATGACCGAATTATATTCGGGTACGGTATCGCCCTTGCTGCTCCATCCGATATCACCACCGGCGACTGCTGAGCCGTAATCGACCGAATAGATTTCGGCCAATTTGGCGAAATCTGCCCCTGCGATTATTTGTTCTCGCAAGGATCTAAGTTGTTCGTTGGCTGCTTCTTCGGAAATTATTTCGTTAGATTGAATCAGAATATGACGACTTTTGATTTGTTTGGTTAAAATGGTTTCGGCGTTTCGCTTTTCTTTCAGGTGAACAATGTGAAAACCACTGGCACTGCGAAGCGGGCCATCGTAATCACCCGGCTTCATATTTAAAACCGTATCAGTAAACAGGCCGGGAATTTCTGCCTTCTTTCGCCAGCCGAGGTCTCCTCCTTGAAGTGCATTCGAGCTGTTAGAGTATTGATTAGCCAGTGTTTCGAAAGCCAGGCCTTGCTGAAGTTTTAGCAAGATTTCGTCTGTTGTTTGTTGCGCTGTTTTTACCTGGGCGGGTGTTGCCGCATCCGGTACCGCGATCAAAATATGGGAAAGGGAATATTCGTAACTTATAGAATCATTGCCATTTCGGGCAATGAATTCGTCAATTTCGCTATCGTTGAGGCTGACCGTTTGATTGGTATATTGCCTTCTTAATCGATTGATTGCGAGATCATGCCGTAAAGATTCTCGATAGCTCACATAGGGAATACCCTGCGCTATTATGGCTTCACGAAATTTTGCCAAACTCAATTCGTTATTTCGAGCAAGTTGTCGCATTGACTGATCAAGTTGGCTGTCGGTAATAACAATCCCTCGCTTCCGAGCTTCCTGGCCTAGAACCGAATTATCAATCATCAGGTTTAAAACTTGCCGGGATAAAATATCATCGTTTGGTACTTCGCGTCGCGTCTGATTAATTTCAACTACGGCCAGTTTTTTGCGTGCCGATAATTCATT
>JBLIOG010000099.1:0-12821 GCA_047639625.1 Gammaproteobacteria bacterium | reverse complement strand
ATATGACCAATTCTAACGGGAGCATTACGCGCCAATTTCGTCGAGTCAGCTAGCAATATAACGTGACGGGCATTTTTAATGATAGCTTGAGCAACCTTCACTTCACGGAAGTCAAAATCCAGCAATGATCCGTCAGAGTCTATCGCAGAAGATCCGATAATAGCGTAGTCGACCTTGAAGTTTTCAATGAAATCAACCGCAGCCTCACCAACAATACCTCCGTCTGAAGGTCTCACAACACCACCTGTTATAATAACTTCATTCTCCTTAAACAATCTCAATCTACTGGCAACATTAATATTGTTAGTAATTACCATTAACCCCTTATGGTCAATAAGGGCATCGCTAAAGGCCTCTGTAGTTGTGCCGATATTAATAAATAGAGACGCATTATCAGGAATAATCCTCGACGCTGCTTTACCAATGAGCACTTTCTGCGACGCTGCAATCTGACGTCGAGCCTCATACTCTACGTTCTCTCGACCATCTATTAATCGTGCACCACCGTGAACTCTAACAAGTTTATTAGCTTTGCTAAGTTCATTTAGATCCGTACGAATAGTTTGTGGAGTCACGCTAAACTCTTCGACAAGTTCGTCAACCAGAACTTGTCCATTATTCTTCAGCCTATCAAGAATACTGCTTTGTCTCTTTGTCATGAACATAACTAAAAAATCCTTTAAAATTTTCTTTTTCCCGTGAAAATGCAAATTACGCAAATTTAAGGAGATTGTCAAAATATTTTAATACATTGATATATATGGATAAATTTAGTCAATCTCAAAACGAAGACATTGGGAAGCCCCTCAATGCTTTCGTTTCACTAAATTAACCACCGAATATCGATGGATATTAAATAACGAAAGTTAAATAACACCCTTTCCTTGAAAATACATTCATCATAAAATTCAACATCTATGCCAGACCCCGCATACAAATCATCACCAAGCTCAATCGACTCAACAACGAATCCCCCATTATTTTATTCAGCAGTTGAATCCAACATCGATGTTTTGAGTGTTGAAATTTGATAAACCTGAATCAATACCCTGGAGGTTAAAACACATATAGGTCGGACAATGAGCACTTTCAAATGGGTCTGATAGTACGTATTACCGCTATTGCCCAGCTATAAGCTATTTAACTTATTCAATTTCACTAATCAAAATCATATGGTTAAAAAAACTGTCGGTTTCAAACAAAAATAACAATATTAGTAAATCGAGACATGGTAGATGTTTGGCCCTCGAACCAGCATGTTGCACCATTGGTGGAAACAGAACCCGATATTAAATATACAAAATTTGATGGCCATCCATCCTTTAATGAAAACCTGAAAAACAATTTTAAAACTCGAGAACGGCTCGCGTTTCCTAGTCAAACTGATGCGTGGCGGCTGCGGCACTAAAATCGACGATATTCATCGATGGAAAAAGCCTCAAGCTGATTTGATTCATGCACGGGCAATTGCGTTGTTCATCAATGCTTTTGGTTTCGATCAAGCCGTGGTCGACCAGCCGGGCCAATATATATCGAAAGGGTGACTACTGTATGCCGCATGCATAGTCATTTTCGTTCACGGATCGCTGCTGTCTACGTAGTAGACCCAGGCGATAGCAATCCTGATTTTCCTATAGATGGAAGATTCTATATCGCTGACCCTGGAATTAAATCTTCCTGTGATCCGCAGGAACATTGCCTTACTGGATATATCATGCCAAACATGTCAACCGGATCGATGTTTTGCTTTCCAGGGCCAGTGATCCACGGCGTTAACCCCGGCAATGGAGAGCATCCAAGAATCACTTGGTCGTAGAACATTAGTCGCTTTAAAGTCCCTGGAAAACCAACCTGAGATACGTTAACAACGAAGCATAAATATTGAAAGTGACGTAAAAAAGCAATTACTGGGTCATCCGTTGAATCTTTCTCGTGGCTCCATGCAAACCCAGACCCGATTTGACGATCACTCTCAGAGGTATCTTATCCAGATATTCTCTAAACCGACCTTTGGCTTCGAAACGTTCGCGTAAACGAGTGTTTCCCAGAAATTCAAGCAAGCGAGGTACGATGCCCCCGGCAATATAAACACCCCCTCGTGCACCGAGTGTCAGCGCAAGATCGCCAGCAACCGCACCGAGTACATCAAAGAACATTTGCAGCGACTGTTGGGCCAGTTCACAGCTTTGTTCCAGTGCTGCCGCCGTGATCTCAGCAGGTGATTCGCATTGACCCGGTTTACCTCGGATCTGTCCCAGTGCCTGGTATATATTGCGGATCCCAGCGCCGGACAGTAAGCGTTCGACACTAACCCTACCAAAACGTTGGGAAAGAATATTAAAAACAGCTACCTGCTCAGCATCCACTGGTGCAAAATCGACATGGCCACCCTCGCCTTCGATCACCCGGAAACCCGAGCCGACAGGAACCAAACTGCAAACACCGAGCCCTGTCCCTGGACCCAGTACTGCGATAGGGCTGTCGGTCTGTGGCTCGCCTCTGCCCACTGGGTGCCAATCTTTGGCCGATAAATCGGTGACCGCGTAACCAACCGCAGCAAAGTCGTTGATAATATCGACCCGGGTTTGCTCCAATCTCGCAACGAGCTGCCTGCGATCGATCCGCCAGGGGCTATTGGTAAATTGAATAATATCGGTGTCCGACGGACAGGCCACCGCAAGGCAGGTTGCCACGGGTAGTAGGCACCAGTTACCAGCACCAACGACTTCGCCGAGAAATTTATCCAGCGCCAGGTCAAAGTTTGGGAACTCGGAAACAGAATAGTGAGTAATCGCCTGTAATGATCGGGATTCACCATCATAGATCGCGAAGCGGGCATTAGTGCCACCTATATCGGCAACCAAGTTCCAGGGATGTTTCGATTTATCAGTTATCAATGTTATTAGTCAGTCATGTACGTCGAAAGGCTACCAGTTTAACTCACTGGATTTTAACTAAATGCTGATTTAATCGCGTGCAATTAATTAGGCAGGGAAATGATTGGAATATGCACTGACGTTTCAAGTTATTAATCCTCGAATTTTAATTTTCACATCTAAGTTATTCCCATTCTTATTTTTTAGCCTACCGCATCAGTATTGTCATCCAGCCAGCTATCATCTAACCTTGGTGATCCCTATATATTGAATAATCGCATTTAGATAACTACGAAGTTTTGGATAGCTTAGTCCCTGCACGCTTCTACTTCGTCATAATTGCTGAAATATCACTAGCTTATTTTCTACTTTAGAACCTGGAAAATACTGAGGAATAGCATACGCACAAATCCCCGCTCAGCGCATCAACATAACCTTGACCTGAGCTGGCGCAATAGTCATACCGGGTACATTCAGGCTCATACCGTTTTGCCCCGTTGGCGATGTCATCTTAGTCGCTGGGCTGCCACCGTATAAAACATTGGTAGAGCCCATCATGTGGCGAGTCGGCCCCATCACCATGCCTGAAGCCACACCCATATTCACCCCGGCATTATCACCATTGCTCATCGGCACTGTGGTCATCATATTGTGTGCCGGACCTGCGGTTAACAGCACTTTTAAAGCCGTCGAAGGAGGTACTGCAGTGGGACCCATTGCAATATTTGGATAAGGAATCGGTGTTGGAATGGGACCCGCCGGAGAAGGAATTGGCGTGAGGCATACATCGGGTGCCGCATTGTGCACTCCACCTAATTGACAATTAGCAAACATAATAATTATCCCATGTGGATGCGTTCTGCATCCATCTTAATATCTTTTTTAGCGAGAATCGCGGCCTGTTTCGAGCGCAACGAGTAGAGGTTTTTGACCGTGTGAATCGCCTCCGTGGCACGACTTTGATCGAGGCCATCGATCAGGCGGAACGAATTTTTCAGCTTTTGTATCAGATTGTCGGCAATGGTTTCAACCGAGTCGGCGATGGTTTGTATATTCTTAAACTTGCCCGACAGACGTGAACCAATCGCAGTGATATTATCGACACTGAATAAAGCCTTCTTCGCAATCAGGGTAAATTCTTCTGCGCTCTGGCGCATCGTTTTTTCCGAACTGATATTGATCCCCTCTCGACCATTGATAGATACATTTCCTCGAGCAGCGTTTAATGTAACGTCGCCGGGAAACTCCAGGTTAGTCCTGTCACTAGCATGACGCTCGATAATAGAATGAATGTGGCATCGACGGCTCGAGTCGATACTAAACACAACCGTATCATCCTGCATTGGCTCGACCAGGCAACTAAATGCCCTGGTGGCATTATATAATTCACCATGACACAGAATTTGATAACGCAGGTCATCGCAAGACCCTATGGTCCCTGACTGAAACTGAATGCTGTTATCGTTACGTATAGGGGTGATTTTTTCGGCTTGCATTAAGTATCTCCGGTTCTTGGGCTGGGTATCCAGCGTTCCGCTTTGAGTCGTTTCTCGTCCATTCCTAAAGCGAGCTTTCTGGTCGATCCATCCCAAATCGTATTTTGATCGAGTATTTCGTGCAAATTGGCCCGAAATAGACTGGTATTCGAAAGATCAGCATCGCGTAGATTCACATGCGATAAATCCGCATAGGTCAGATCCGATCCAGAAAAAATAGTCCGTTCACAGATTGCATCTGCGAGCTGTGCCTGAATCAATTTGGCATCGGTAATAATGGCATCCGTTAAATCGCATTCATTCATGCTGGCTTGTTCTAGTTGGGTCTTCTTGAATGATGCGTTGTTTAACTTGCTGCCATAAAAAATAGCCCTGTTTGCCTCTGCTTCGTCGAATTTGCAGCCGCTAAGGTCGGCACTCATAAAACTAGTTTGAGTGAGGTTGGCGTTCCTGAAGTCGCAATCTCTCATTTCGGCTTCACGAAACTGCGTCATGCTCAAGTTCATGCTGGAGAAATTCTGGCCATTCAGTACCGGTGACTGAAACACGCATTGATTGATATTCGCACTACGCAAATCGACACCTTCCAAATTGGCTTCAATCATATTAGTCCGGTCCAAATTGGCCCCGGATAACAGTGCATGAGCCAGGTTAGCCTTAATCAAATTAGTAAAACATAAATTCGCACCGGATAAATCCGCATGCTGTAATTCAGGGTCGGTAAAATTACTATCACTTAGATTAGCGCCCTTAAAGCCAGCTCGGTTTAATGTGCAATTGACAAAATTAACTTCTGATACGTCGGTATCAGTAAACACGCCGTTACTCAAATCACAATTGACAAAGTTTACTTCGGGAAATTCGGCACCATTGAAACAGGCATTGCTAATATCGCAATCGATGAACTTTGCTTCCCGAAGATTTGCTCGAGTAAAATTAACACCGGATAAATTGCTCTGGATAAATATAGCGCCCGACAGGTTACCATCCGTACAATCGGTTTGACTAACATCCATCTCATTGATTAACTCACCTGCTTTGATTAAGGCGACTAATTCATCACGCGTCATGAGGAGGCCTCCAGTCTTCGAGCTTGCTTCGATCGAGATTGGCGTATCGAAAGTCGGTACCACCCACCGTGGCATTTAAAAATTCAACCGCATAGAGGTTGGAATATCGTAAATCTGCGTTCGTCAGACGAGCCTTCATTAATGAACCTTCCATCAAGTTTACCGATGAAAAGTCCGATCCCATCAAATCGCTTTTCATAAACATCGCGCGTTTACCGATGGCACCATAGAATTTTGTATGCTGTAAATTTGCACCACTGAAGTCTGCCATATAGAAAGATGAACGTTCGAAACTAGAATATTCTGCTTCGGTATCCCGAAAATTTGCCTTGTCTAATATGGCTTCATTAAAATTACATTTTTTGATAGAACAACCACCGACAAAACGGGCATTGCTCATTTTGGCCCGATTGAATTGCGATCCATCACAAACGCACTCGACAAAGTTGGCGGCTTCCATGACGGCCTGCGAAAAATCCACATGATCCATTCGACACTTTAAGAAATTACAGGCTACTATTTTGCAATTAACAAAATTAGCACCCTGAAAATCCAGTTCGAGAAAATTACTCTCCGACAGGTCGCTACCGCTGAAGTTTGCCCCAGCGAAACGGGTTTCGAGAAAATTGGCATCTCGCAGATCACAGTTAATAACGCTGGCGCCTTCTAAATCGGCTTTACTGAATTCGGTACCACTGGTATTGGCATCGCTCAGGACAGCCCCATAGAGTTTACTGCCACCCAAATTCGCCTCTACCAGACTGGCGCCGCGAAAAATTGCATGGGTCAGATTAGCATGCGTAATAACGGCTCTATCAAGATTGGCACCCGAAAAATTGCTATGACTGAGGTTCGCGTATTCCAGATAACACTCAGAAAGATCCATGTTGGAAAAATCCATCCCTGACAAATCGACACCGCTTAAATCCCGTCCGGCCAAAGGCTCACCTTTATCGAGGGATTTTTTGAAACGATGTTGCACGATATCTAACGGTACCTTATGGGGCGGCCTTCCTTTTACAAAATGGGCGCCTGATCTATAAATACTTTTAGCCTCGACGAACGATTCAGATAGCTTTTCGTAGGCTTTTTCGAGGTCCAAACCGAACCCCGGAATTTTCTCTTCGGCCACACCCTTTGCCCGCATCGCGGCAGCTACTTCATCGACTTGAGCGATCTGCTGTTTCATACTTTCGATGGCTTCCTCGCCTGACGGGCGCGGCAGTTCAGGTAACTCATCTATTTTAATTATTGCGGCTTCCAATTTCTCGCGCGCCTGCGGATCGTCTTTTTCTCGATCGATCATCGCTTGAAGTTGATCCCGTACTTCCTGTTTTTTAGCCGCCACCATCTCGTCGACTTGCTTTTCCAACACATCAAACTGACTGAAATCTAACTCGCTAATTTGAATTTTATTATTATCACCGGTCGTCGCACCGGGTAAAGCTTTTTCAATCGTTGCCATGATTGATTTAAGCATCGGATCATCGATTTCTTTGTTTTTGGATAAATCGAATTTTTCCAGGTAAGGTGCCGGATCAATTCCTGCCTGTTCCAGCTGCAGTTTTAGCGCCTGCTTCTCTTCCTCGAGCAACGCCATTATTTTATCTGTTTCGATCTGCGCACGATTGTCCATATTTTGCATCAAAGCTGACTCATCGCCCTCACCAGCACCAGCCTGTTCGAGCATGATGACAAATCCACAGCGCTCACTGTTAGGCACAATATCGCGCGTATTCATCATGTATTTAAAGGTTTGATTCTCATCCAGCCGATTACTCAAGGCCTTTTCGTAATAATCTTGTCCCCGGGGTGTTTGCGATAAATCCTCGTAAGCGGCAAGCAGGTTGTCGATATCGGTCGCGTCATCCTGTTCGACCTGGATACTGCCCCGATATAACATTACACCGGTTTCAGCCTCGGGGAAGAGGAACAGGGTTTCGGGGTTCATACTGACTTCGGTAGATTGAGAATGCTTTTCAACTGTCTTTTCGACGAAGCACCTCGCCCTGAATGCGGGCAGTTTTCCATTCAAGGTCTGCTTGTCAGGGTGCATATTAATAATTGAAAAATCTTCATCTCCTTGCCAGAATTCCTTGGACCACTGATCACTCGGTGCACACATGAAATGCGTCCAGTCGAGGTCAGGTGGAAAACCCGGAAAATGATGTTCTTTCCAGTGATCATCATAAGTCCCCATTTTTGAAGCTCTTTGCTGCCACATCATGTCTTGCGGACCCAATCCAGCCGGCTCCGGGCGTTGACTCGAATCGGTAATCAGTCGATCAGGGTCTTCGATATTTGGCATCGGTAATCGCATTTCACCGAACACATCGATTTTTTCCATACCCATACCAATAGGATTAAATTCAAAATCTTTTCCACCAAAAGCATGCTGATAGTCGATAGGCATCTGCTTAAATTTCTCGGGTGGGGTTGGCCCAATGATTGGCCGCCAATAGCGATCCCCGATCACTGCCAGCTCCTTATGTAAATCGCCCACGCTTATTTCAACCCGCCCGGCGGTAACCAGTTCACCCCCGGGCGCATAATAACTGCCATAAACCAGTACTTCTCCATGGGGTTTAGGCATACAGGCATCCAGCATGGCATCCTTACCTAATTGCTCGGGCAAAAAACGCCATAGCGCTTGCTCAAGTAGTACTTCGGAAGTGGCTCCAAAGCGAAATCCAAGTAGATAACTCACCGACAGGTAATGCTTCCCATCCCATAGAAAGGTTTTGGTTTGTAAACTTATTTGAAGAGGCTTAAAAATTTGCATAGATTATACAGGTATCGCTTAATGGTAATTTAAGTCTGACCCTCAGACTGTTATATCGCTTTATCTTCACGAGAAGCGGTATTTTCGAAACTTCAAAATATCCAGTATCGTAAAAAATCTAACTCATTATATACAACGCTGCCATCTTAAGTTCCGCGGCGGTATATTTATGCAGACTCACCGCACCTTTTACCAGAGCGGCATCTGCACTTTGTATTCCTGCCGCTATCTTTTCGAGCCTTACGCCCAGGGCCTTCATTTCAACAGGGGCACCAGCTTCACATTTTGCGCCTGCGGCCACCTCAATTTTTACGCCATTAAATACCTCTGTTGATAATCCCACAAATACATCTGTTGCTAATCCCAAATGGAGCGTACTGTCGGCAGCCAATTTGATTTCGCTATCCGTACCCATCGTTAACTCCTCCTTATTCCCAACAAATTTTTCGTACATATCTCCGTCATAGAAATTTCTCGAGTCGTCAAGATAAGTTTCATACCTCTTGCCGGTGACAACGACCTCCGAATCGCCTTCCGTCCTTTCCTCGGTTTGGCCATAATTACGGGTTATGGATTTACCTTCATGGATTTCAACAGCGAGTCCCATATGATAGGTGTAGGTATGGCCGAAGGTCTTTTCGGTGGCGGTAATGTTGGGGTCCAGTCGTGTCGCTGCTTTAAGCACGTCTGCAGTTGCCCTGGATTCCCAGGGTTCTGCAGCACTGTTGAATCCTGAACCAAATAGTGCATGCATTCCTGGCCCTTCGACCCTGCCCCCCACATCTGTCGGAGCCCAGGTATCGGTATAATCCCACTTGTCCTTGTGGTTTTTGTATTCATCGAGGATATCTGAAGTTCCTCCAGGTTCGGCAAGCAGGTTTTCCGTGTAAGCATTGCCGTAGTTATAGACGCCCTGCGAGCCACCATCACCCATCGCCGGTCCCCCGGCCCAGTTAAAGACGCGTCCATAAGCAAATGTCATTTGATCACCCCAGCGCCTATCCTCCGAAACGCCGCGAATGCCATCCGGGTTAACAACCCCATCACGATCTACCGACGGGTTGGTATTGGGCTCTATACACGCACCCGGAGCTGGAAAGTTAAATTGCTCTCTGGTACCAGTCCAACTCATGGTTGCGTCGAGAAAGTCATCTTTGACGTGGAAATCTTCGTGAAAGGTGCCGATAAAGTAAACTCGTTCATCCTGGGGGTAGGCGAAGGTTCGGGCATTGGCATAAACATAATTATCGCCCTCACCGCGCTCTATGCTCACTTCCAGCGCGTCGTTCGTTTCCACAATATCATCCCCTACGTCGGGGTTAACCATAGGTCGTCCGGTTAAATTTTCGTCATATTTTCTGAATTTTACCAGGAAAGCATCGTAGGCCGGCGTCGCACCATCTACAGGAATACCATCCCATGGGGGAATCATCGATCGGGTTGGGTTTGAACCGCCCTCGGATCCGCCTTCGTTGATATACTCGGTGCCCTGGGCTATCCCATTTGGTGCGATTGGCGGAATTTCTAGCAAATCGAGACGCGCTGAGTTTAACGATATTATTTGAGTATTACCGGTCACTGTCTGCGAAACTTGCGCCGTAATAGTTCTTTGTAGATTAGACTCGCTCGTCAAAAGTGACGGTTGCGAGGCATTCGGGAGCGCACCCGAAATCACTGGCTGGTCCGGATCTCCATTGATAAAGGTTAAAAGCACTTCGGTACCACCCGCGAGTGGAAAGTACATGCCTTGTTCCTGACCGACATAGGGTTGAGCCATACGCATCCAGGTGCTCGTCTTACGTCCGGGGACATCCGAGGCCATAGTTTCATCAGCGCGATCAAATGGAAGATGGACTCGGTATCGACCATATCCGTCTATCTGGGCATTCATAGCGTTTGTGCCGCTGCCCTCTGCATAAACAAATGCGGTCATGGTGCCAAAAAATTTCGGTTTGGGTGTGCTGCGGAGCGCTCGGTATTGCTCATTGCCGTCGATAGCCACAAACTTGTTACTGTATTGCGGTGTCTTTTTAGCCTTTTTGTCCGACTCAACAGCATTCGTCATATCCAGATGCAGGCCTTTGTGGTTGACTTCTACAATCAGATATTGAACCCCATTGTATGCATGGTTCGGATGTCCATTGAGAAAAAATAGATACCCGGCATGCATCCGAGATGTACTGCTCTCGCCGCAATACTGTGTTTTCTGGCAAAGCTGTTCCTCTGCCCTGATTTGGCTCAGGAACGAAGCTTCTTCCTGATTGTGGATATTTTCCCCATACAGGTATTCAGTGCCCTGTCCCATCGGATCAATCGGAATGGTATTAAATATATCGAGAGAAGGTTGTGCCGGATTAAAGTCCCGAACCGTGACACTTGCAGGAAGACGTTTTTTTCGGCAACTCCAGTCATAAACGCAATCGGATTGCTGATTCTTGGTCGGACTTGTCTCGAAAATCAGATTAGGCCTCGGGATCTCGGGGTACCTATTGTCGTTAAAGAAAATGATCGTTTCTGATGATCCGCCAGCATGATCAAAATAATAACAAATACCTTCGTTTTCCATCAAACGCGATATAAAGTCAAAATCTGATTCACCGAACTGACACACGTAATCGCGCGATAGAAATCGGCCTTTATCCAGGTTATCAAGAACAAAATCGATACGGCTGGAAAAATCAGGGTTTGTCAGCACCGTTCGAATAATCTCGTCGACGGTTTTCTCCTCGGTATAAATTTCATTGGTTTTATATTGCGATAACCACCAGAGCTTCGGCACCAGTTCTACCCGGTAGTAGACGTACCCCAGCACCGTGCGCAATTCGTCACAACTCGCCAAAACACCATGAATCGGGGATTCCTGACCGTCGGTATCTATCACAAATGTTGCTGAACTATCCAATAAATCCTCTAGTTCAACAGCGCCAAAAGGTGCTTTGATTTCAATCTCGTATCGATACAAGGTCGATATTTTTTCACTACCCGTAAAACTGACCACTGTGAATTGATTTCCACCGTTAGTTTCGCTAATAAATTTAAATTCTGTTTGAGCCATTTTGCAACCCTTTAGTATTACTATATATGACCGATCTATTGCACACCCAACCCGCCCGTACTATTTCCCACTTCAGCTACATTTTTCTAGCCCTTTTGTGAGCCCGTCTTCCGAATATTGTCGACATGAAAATACCACTAAAAACCCGCTCATAATCTGTACAAACACCTTTTGGCAGTAAAACTCTTGATCGAATGTAGCTATTTTTAAGTGGAATCAAAGATAAGGGAAAAGTTCAGATACCTATCCTCATTTGACCAGAACTTTAAGGAATACCTGTCTGGCAACACACTTTTAAAATATATTATTACATCGTAATAGTAGCTCCTTCTTTGGGTAATTGTATTATACATTGGGTCTAATTATTAATCATTGTCAGCCTCGTCCTCATTTTGCCCAACTTTGTACAAGGAGCAGGATACACATCGATATAATTTCGGATTTGAAAGCCGATTCAAGCATTACTGATACGGCTTTTTATTGGTCGTCCCTAACCAGGATTTGCTATGCTGGTGTAAAGCAAACGGAACACTGGATAAATGAGTCATATATTCTGGTCGAACCTTTTCAAACAAGGTGAAGACGACATTAAAATAATGGCCCGACACCCCTCTTTTTAGCGATATTCCACGCAGGCATATCGAGCATCCTGCCACTAAAATGCACCTTCGCCAATTCAAGAGTAAGCGCCGAACCAATTACAGGGTAGCATTCCATGGCAGTAGTTGATCAACATCTTCGATGGTTTCAACATTGGGCAGTTGAGAGAAGACCTGTTTGAGATAAGCATAAGGTTCGAGCTGATTAGCCTTAGCTGTTTCAATCAGACTGTATAAGTTCGCGCTCGCTTTAGCCCCATTCTGACTGGTACTAAAGAGCCAGTTCTTTCTCCCGATCACAAATGGACGTATATCATTTTCCGCACGATTATTATCGATGGGATAATGCTCATCATCGAGATAGCCGATTAATCGAGGCCATTGCTTATCGAGATAAAACATGGCTTTACCAAGTGCCGTTTTGGGTGGCGTTCCTGGTAAACGTTTTTGTAACCAGATACGCAACTGATCGAGGATCGGTTTGGCCGCTTGTTGACGGATGGCATGGCGTTTGTCAGGTGGCTGATCTTTGTTGTGTTTCTCGATCGCGTACAGTTTTTGGATATAGGTCAGAGCCTTGTCGGCTTTGCCCGGTTTGCATTTGGGTTGTAGCCGTTGTGCTTCGATGAACTTGCGTCTGGCGTGTGCCCAGCAACCGAGGCGAGTCAGATGGTTGTCATTGCAAACCCGTTGATATCCTTCGTAACCATCAACCACTAAGGCGCCTTGATAATCAGCCAACCGGTCTTTAGGGATCTCGGCACTGCGGCTGGGGGCATAGTGGAACAGTATGACCGGTTGTACCGATGATTGAGCGCTCGTGATCACCCACATGTAACTGGTCGATTGCGGTGTTCTATCAGGTTCTTTGAGCACTTGTACGGGGGTTTCGTCCATGTGCAGAACCGTCTGTTCCATAAGATGATCATGAAGTCGATTCATC
>JBLIOG010000098.1:0-12853 GCA_047639625.1 Gammaproteobacteria bacterium | reverse complement strand
CAAAAGCAATCTGACAGGAATCCAGCCGTAATTGCTGAAATAAAAAAAGCATCGCCCAGTAAGGGTGTTATACGGGAAGATTTTCGACCGGCAGAAATAGCTCAATCCTACGCATTATCGGGAGCTACCTGTTTGTCAGTGTTGACGGATGTAGATTTTTTTCAAGGCCACGACGACTACCTGGGTATGGCTCGTGAAGCTTGTTCATTGCCGGTTATCCGAAAGGATTTTGTCGTTGATGAATATCAGGTTTACGAAGCTAGAGTGCTCGGCGCAGATTGTATCTTATTGATTGTAGCTGCGCTTTCGGATGATCAGTTAAAGTGTTTCTATGATTTGGCCATAGCAATAGGTCTGGATGTTCTGGTTGAGGTGCACAATGTGGCTGAACTTGATCGGGCACTGATTTTGGGATTGAGTTTGATCGGAATAAATAATCGAAATTTACGAACCTTCGAAACAAGCCTCGATACCACTATTGATCTACTATCAAGGGTGCCTGATGGTTGTTTGGTCGTGACCGAGAGTGGAATTCATACCATTGATGATGTGCATCGAATGCAATCTCACGGTGTGAATGCATTTCTTGTTGGAGAGGCTTTTATGCGAGCTGGCGACCCGGGTTCAGAGATGAGCCGCCTGTTTGAACTTAAATCGTCTTAACGTGTTCCAAAAACTACGATAGTTTTGCCGTGAGCGGTGATCAAGCCATCTTCTTCCAGAGTTTTCATAACACGGCCGGCCATTTCACGTGAACAGCCTACAATTTTTGCGATTTCCTGTCGGGTAATCTTTATTTGCATTCCGTCAGGATGAGTAATTGCATCGGGTTCACGAGCCAGATCGAGTAAGGTTCTTGCAACTCGACCGGTTACATCCATAAAAGCCAGATTACTAACCTTTCGGCTGGTATTGCGAAGCCGGCTGGCAAGTTGTGAAGACAGTTGAAATAATATTTCCGGACTTTCTTTGGCGATCACTAAAAACTGGCTGTAATGTATTTCCGCGACTTCGCAGACTGTTCGAGTATTAACCCAGGCACTGCGTTTGGTGTTTTCTTCGAAAAGCCCCATTTCGCCGAAAAAATCGCCAGGATTGAGATAGGCAAGAACGATTTCATTACAATCTTCGTCTTCAATTACGACACTAACTGAGCCTTCGATAATGTAGTAAAGTGTCTCCGAGTCATCACCTGCGTGGATAATCGTGCTGCGCGTTGCGTACTTTTTAGCGTGGCAATGTCGCAGGAAATTTTCCAGTGCAGGATTTTCATGCGGAACTACTTTTGTGATCGGGTTAACAGTCATAATTATGTTATTTTGGTAACGCTCTTATGGTGCTTAACATAGCACAATTTGTATTTTACGACACAAATTTCGAGGAATTCAGAGAATGAAATGCAATATTAAATGGCTCGATAATATGACCTTTGTTGGTGAGTCAGGAAGCGGGCATGCTGTTGTAATGGATGGTGCGCCCGAACACGGTGGACGTGATATAGGTATCCGTCCGATGGAAATGTTGTTGTTGGGTTTGGGGGGTTGCACCGCTTTTGACGTGATAATGATTTTAAAAAAATCACGCCAGTTGGTCGAGGATTGTGAGGTAGATATTGAAGCCGATAGGGCTGAAGAAATCCCCAAAGTATTCACCCGCATCCACATTCATTTTATTGTTAGTGGGCAAAATCTCGATGATAAAAAAGTGAAAAAAGCCGTTGAGTTATCAGCTGAAAAATACTGTTCTGCCTCACAAATGCTTAATAAAACGGCCGGAATAACGCACGACTACGAAATACGCCAAAAGCCTTAATCTAAAATCGATAAGCCGTTGCCGTCATGATCCGACTAATCCATCGCATTGTTGATTTGACCGCTAAAGGTAGATTCGCGGCTCCGGCATTACGTGCATTGTCTGCATGTTGCTGTTCGTCCGTTTGCATAGTTTGAATGATAGCACGACTTCGGCCATCTGACTCAGGTAAGCGGGTAAGGTGCTCTTGCAGATGATGCGATACCTGCTCTTCGGTTTCCTGCACAAAGCCAAGACTCCAGCGGTCACCAATCGCGCCCGCGACTGCGCCGATCGTGAAAGAGCCCCAATACCAGATGCCATCCAGGTTGCTTCGGTTTGCACCAAGCTCGCTGAGTCTTTGTTGACACCAGTTAAGATGTTCGTTTTCTTCTTCTGCGGCGTGCTTCATAGCGTCGCGAACCACCTGTTTACTGGCTGTCAGAGCCTGCCCACGATATAACGCCTGTGCGGCAACCTCGCCAGCGTTATTAACGCGCATTAATCCAGCAACGTGTTGAATTTCTGTGTCAACAAGATCGTCCGAGTTTTTACCCGCTGCAGGATATCCACGGGCGGCCAATGGCGGTTGGGCGTGACAGGTTTTGAGACCGTGTTGTAGCTCAGCAATTAAATGATCTGTCAGGCTGTTTAGTCGTCGCATATCAATAATTCTTTTCACAAATTAAGCGAATTATATAGCCACCGTATCGGTATTTATATGGCTGGATGTGATTGAGTGTCAGTAATATTTGACCAACGGGTTTAGCGCTCAAATCAAGTGCGATTGAGGGGTTGCCTGCTTGCCTGGATTGCCGAGCGAATTAGAAAGCCCTCAGATGTGTAAAATGCGAGTAATTGGGTTGTCAATGGGTAGTGAATCCGTTAGTATTCGCGCCCTTCGCGGGTGGTGGTCACGAGGGTTCGGGTAAACCTACCTGTAATGACTGGCCGAGTAGACCATCTGATGCTTATATTGTTACGAGAAATTGTATGAAAACCTATAGTGCTAAACCTGAGTCGGTTAAACGTGACTGGTTTGTAATCGATGCCACTGATAAAGTGCTGGGTCGATTGTCTACGGAAATCGCTCGACGGTTGCGTGGTAAACACAAGCCTGAGTATACGCCGCATGTTGATACGGGCGACTACATTGTCGTTATAAACTGCGAGAAAGTCCGCGTGACCGGTAATAAAGAACAGGATAAGATGTATCACCACCACACGGGTTACATCGGAAGTTTGAAATCAACAAACCTGGCTAAATTACGCGCTAGTCATCCAGAAAGGATTTTGCAGCATTCGGTCAAAGGTATGTTGCCGAAGAATTCTTTGGGACGAGCGATGTTTAAGAAGCTTAAAATTTATGCCGGTGATACTCATCAGCACTCCGCCCAGCAACCACAGACCCTCGAACTCTAAGAGAATTATTTATGTCAGTTGAACAATATTACGGTACTGGACGTCGAAAAAGCTCGGCTGCGCGTGTCTACCTGCGATCTGGTAATGGCGCTATTACTATTAATAAACGCAGCATCGAAGAATACTTCGGTCGGGAAACATCACGAATGGTTGTACGTCAGCCACTTGATACTGTTGATATGCACGGTAAATTCGACATCAATGTCAGCGTTAGTGGAGGCGGCCCTAGTGGGCAGGCGGGTGCTATTCGATTAGGTCTAACTCGCGCGTTATTACAATACGATGAAACCTATCGTGAAGCTTTGCGTAAAGAAGGTTTTGTAACTCGTGATGCTCGCGAAGTAGAACGAAAGAAAATCGGCCTGCGAAAAGCACGTCGAGGTGTTCAGTTCTCAAAGCGTTAAAGAGAATTGTCAATATGATAAAAAAGCCTGCCTTGTGCAGGCTTTTTTATGCCTGCAGAGTTACCTGGCTAAGATACTTCGGTGCCCCTGATCGAGACCAAGAATCAATACATCTGCGGGTCGATGCGCAAATAAGCCACAGGTTACTACTCCGGCAATTTGATTGATGGTGGTTTCGAATTGTATAGGGTCTGAAATTGAGAGCCCTGAAACGTCGAGTATATGATTGCCATTATCAGTAACAAAGCCTTCACGCCATTCAGCGTTGCCGCCCAACTCGTTCAGGATGCGTGAAACCATTCTCCTCGCCATAGGTATAACTTCGACTGGCAAGGGAAAGGTACCCAGCGTATCGACCAGTTTACTTTCATCGGCGATGCAGACAAATATCTCACTGGCGGCCGCAACGATTTTTTCACGGGTTAAGGCGCCACCACCGCCCTTGATTAAATGAAGTTGATGGTTCGATTCATCCGCGCCGTCTACATAAACATCGAGCCTTCCACAATCATTCATGTCGAGTACTTTAATGCCATGTTCTATCAGTCTTTCAGTTGAAGCTTCGGAGCTCGACACCGCCGCCTGAATTTCATTTGCCATAGATTCGCCGAGAAAATCAATAAAATGATTAACGGTAGAACCTGTGCCGACTCCGATGATGCTTCCTGGTTTTACATATTCCATGGCGGCGGCGGCAGCATTTCTTTTTTGTTGGTCAGCGGGCATGTTTTTATTGTGAAAATGAGCGAGTATGGATTTTACACGGGAACCAGGGAAAGTCATCGTTGCATCCTCCCTGGTCTGGCTTGATAATCCTTCTGCCAACCGAATAATTAACTACGACAGATATCTCTACCTATGAAGCCTGGAAAATTTCTCGAAAAAGTGCTTACTGCACGCGTATATGACGTGGCGCGTGAAACCCCGCTTGATAATATGCAGCGAATTTCCAGACGTTTAAATAATCGCGTTTTGCTTAAACGCGAAGACCTGCAGTCGGTCTTTTCTTTTAAGTTGCGAGGTGCGTTTAATAAAATTTATCAGTCGCTAAAGTCCGATCCCGATATGAAAGGTGTTATTACGGCATCTGCAGGAAACCATGCGCAGGGGGTAGCACTGGCTGCGTTAAAACTTGGATTGAAGGCAACCATTGTGATGCCAACGACAACGCCTGGCATCAAAGTGTCCTCGGTACGATCTTTCGGGGCGAAAGTGATTTTGCATGGCGAAAATTTTGATGCTGCCAAATTACATTCGGATTTCCTCGCAGAACGAGATGGGCTGCCTTACATCCCCCCTTTCGACGATTACGATGTGATGGCTGGGCAAGGCACGATCGCACTTGAAATTATCCGACAGCATCCCGAGTCACTTGACGCCATATTTATTCCAGTGGGTGGTGGAGGTCTAGCGGCAGGCATCGCATGTTTTATTAAGGCGGTTAAACCTGAGATAAAAATAATAGCAGTCGAACCAGAAGATGCGGCCTGTTTTTATGAAGCCTGGCATGCGAAGCGCAGGGTGAAATTGAAAGAGGTCGGCATATTTGCCGATGGAGTCGCTGTCAGACAGGTCGGGAAGCTAACCTGGCCAATCCTTAAAGAATGTGTCGATGACGTTATTACAGTGTCGACGGATCAGATTTGTGCAGCCATTAAAGACACGTTTGAAGATACGCGGGCGGTTTGTGAGCCAGCGGGTGCTGTATCGCTTGCTGGGCTCAAAAAATATGTTGAGTTGAACCAGTTAATCGGAAAAAACCTCGTGGCAATTAATAGCGGTGCGAATATGAATTTTGATCGTCTCCGACATGTTGCGGAGCGGGCTGAACTGGGTGAACAGCGAGAAGCCTTGTTGGCTGTGAAAATCCCCGAACGACCCGGTAGCTTTAAACAGTTTTGCCAATTGATTGGTAAACGTTCTATTACCGAATTTAATTATCGTTATGCGAATGAAGATGTTGCCTGTGTGTTTGCAGGTATTCAGTTAACGGAAGGCCTTGAAGAAAAAAATCAGTTAATAGATGCCTTTAACGCAAAAGCCTACCCGGTTGTTGATATGACCGACAATGAAGTTGCCAAACTGCATGCCCGTTACATGGTTGGCGGGCATCCCGGCGGGCAGGTTAAAAATGAATTGTTGTATCGTTTCGAATTTCCTGAAAAACCCGGCGCGTTATTAAATTTTTTGATGAAGGTTGGGAAGCAATGGAATATTAGTTTGTTTCATTATCGAAATCACGGTTCGAATTTTGGCCGTATTCTGATCGGTTTCCAGGTTGATCAGGTCGATAAAAAAGCATTTGAGAAATTTTTGTCGAGTCTTGATATTCCTTTTGCAGATGAAACCGATAATGCTGCTTACCAGCTATTTCTTAAGTAACGAATAAAACTATTTATTCGACGAGGTACGTGAATTTAGTTTAAGAGTGGTTATTAAGTGCAGGTTTTTACAGGCGAAAGTTTGGGAGAATACCAACCGCAATGCCGTCGCAGATCTATCAACCTTGAACCAAGTGGTTCAGGTGGGGATATTGACTTCACATCAGGCTTCCCGACGAATCGGGCATGCACACCAGCGTTATACGAAAGGCCCCGAGATTGATAAATAGGCTCAAGGATTATGTAGGTCGCTAACGAACATCGCAGTTAGTATTCAACTACTATAGTCTCGTTATTCCTAAAAGGAAAATTTAAATTTTTAATTGGCGGGTTTGCTCTAGAGCGTGCATAATTTTGGTTTCGATATTTTTTAACCGAGGTGACATTTTTTCGGTCAAGCTTTTGTCAATGGTGCTATGAGCTAACAGTTCGTTGGCAATATTGAGTGCGGTAATGACCGCAATTCTTTCAGAACCTATGATGCTGCCGCTGTCTCGAATTTCCCGCATTTTAACATCGAGATATTTTGCTGACGCGAGAAGGGCAGATTGCTCTCCCGGTGGGCAGGCAATTTTGTATTCCTTGTCAAGAATTGTAATGCTAATCGGTTGAGTGTCGCTCATGTATTTAACTCGAGAGATCTGAGGCGTGAAATCATGGCTTCGACACGGCTGCGTGCCAGCTCGGTTTTTTCAAGTAACTGGGAGCGCTCCGTAGCCAGTTTGTCTTTCTGAAGCCGGAGGTTGGTATTTTCATTTTGCAATGAACCAACCGTATCGATAAGTTCATCGATTCGTTGTTCCAGTTGTTGCAGATCATTTTCGGTGTAAACGTTTTGGTTTTCCATGGATCCAACTGTCAGAATGTTACATAAACGGGTCTGCTTTGTTTTTACCTGAACAGACGAGTGTTAGAATCGAAAAATTATACAAGACTACAGGTTTTCTACAATGATCGATTTTGACGTCGTACAAACGGCGCTCGAACAACTTATGTCTGATTGTGACGCAGCCGAAAGCCACGGTACATTATGCGCCTTACTCACCGATAACTGCAGCATGGCGGACTGGCTTGGCCTTACACTGGATGATTTGCCCGATCCATCCGATGTATTAGCCCAGGAAAGGCTGTCCATTTTAAAACAATTTTTTGAGGAGAGTCGTGAACAGATTAATACCGATGATTTGGGCTTTGAATTACTTTTACCCGATGATAGTGATGATTTCGCAATCCGCCTTCTGGCTTTATCTCGTTGGTGCCAGGGTTTTCTCTATGGAATCGGGGTTCTTGGTGAAGCCAAAACGGCAGTTCTCGATCAACAGTCTCAGGAGTGTTTGTCTGACTTGCTGGAAATCAGTAAGCTAGATCATCGGGAAGTTGATAGTGATGAGGGTGAACAGCAATTGGTTGAAATTAGCGAACATGTACGCATGTCAATAATACTTATAAATGAGTCGATGAATCCGGTGATGCCGGCACCTGAATTGCAGTGAGAGTGTGGAATGAAACAAGCAGAATTTAAACGTCGACGTACGCAGTTAATGAAAATGACGGGTAAGAACAGCATTGCTATTCTACCCTCAGCATCACAGTTAACGCGGAACCGTTCAGTGGATTTTCCTTTTCGTCAGGAAAGTGATTTTTTATATCTCACCGGATTCAGTGAACCTGGAGCAGTGCTGGTTTTGATACCGGGCCGCAAACACGGTGAGTTTATCTTGTTTTGTCGAGAGAAAGACCCGATGCAGGAAACCTGGCACGGCCGTCGAGCGGGTCAGGAAGGTGTTATGCAGGACTTTGGTGCTGACGATTCATTTCCGATCGATGACATTGACGATATTCTTCCCGGCCTGCTCGAAGGTACCGATAGTATTTACAATATTATGGGCATTAACTCTGATTTTGATCAAAGGTTGATAGGTTGGGTTAATCATTTAAAGCGTCAGTCTCCTGCTGGAGCGCATGTACCTTCCGAATTCGTTTCTCTTGAATATCTTCTGCACGATATGCGGTTGTTTAAAAGTCGTGAAGAAATTAAATTGATGAAGAAATCTGCAGCGATCAACATCGAAGCGCATAAGCGCGCGATTGCTAGCTGTAAGCCGGGTAAGTTTGAATATCAGATTGCGGCTGAGTATGACTATATCTTTGGGCAGAATAATGCTGGTTTTGCCTACCCTTCAATCGTTGGAGGCGGTGCTAATGGTTGTATCCTGCACTATAACGAAAATTCGGATGAGTTGAATGATGGTGATCTATTGTTGATCGATGCAGGTTGTGAAGTCGAAGGATATGCCTCAGATATTACTCGAACTTTTCCGGTAAATGGACGATTCAGTGCGGCTCAGCGAGAAGTTTATAGCATTGTTCTTGAGGCGCAGAAGGCGGCGATAATGAAAGTCAGCCCCGGGAATCACTGGAATGAGCCCCATCAGGCCGCAGTAAAGGTTATCACTCGAGGCTTACTGGAAATGAAACTTTTGAAAGGAAAGTTGAATACTCTGATCAAAGAACAGGCCTACCGGAAATTTTACATGCACCGCACCGGTCACTGGCTTGGACTGGATGTTCATGATGTCGGTGACTACAAAGTCGGTGATCAGTGGCGGTTGCTCGAAGCAGGAATGGTGTTGACCGTTGAACCTGGAATATATATCCCAGCACAAACTAGCGGTGTACATCGGAAGTGGTGGGATATCGGAATTCGAATCGAAGATGATGTTTTGGTTACAAAGGATGGCTGTGAAGTCCTAACGGCTAAATTACCCTCTGAAATCGATCAGATTGAAGCCATGATGGTTGCCAATCATTAGTCGAGTAATTTTTGTAGGCTGTCGATGAAATTTAAGCGCATTGTTATTGTTGGAGGTGGTCTGGTAGGGCTTTGCTCCGCATTGGCATTGAATCGTTTTGCAGAGCGGCTCGTAATCCTCGAGCCAGGCCAGCTCTTAGTCCAACCCGAGCAGGGACTGAATGTTCGTTCGATTGCGTTATCTGCTTCATCCGAAGAGATATTCAAATCGCTTGGCGTCTGGTCTGACCTGTCTGCAAATGCCAATCCAATTCAGCATATTCATGTCTCTTCGGCTGGGTATTTTGGGATAACCCGGTTGCATGCCAACGACAATGGCCGAGATTCGATGGGACATGTTATTGAATATAATGCGTTGTTAAAAACGCTATTACTGGCAACAAAAAAAATCAAGCACCTGCAATTGAATGAATCAACAAACGTTAAGCAGCTGCTGCAAACTGATGAAGGTTGCAGGTTAATCGTTGAGAGCCAAAATGATCAGTCGCAGGAATATAAAGCTGATCTAATAGTAATCGCTGACGGATCCCAGTCCAGTTCCCGACAATTTGTTGGTATTGAACATCATCAAGTGGATTATGGACAATCCGTTGTGATTGGAAATATTACAACCTCGAAGCCACTAAATCACTGGGCCTTTGAACGGTTTACTGAATCTGGTCCATTAGCACTCCTACCCCTTGGGGGCAGTCAGTATTCGGTCGTCTGGACGGTCAAGAATGACCAGCAACAAACCTTACTGAGTTTGTCGGATTCTGAATTTATTGAAAAACTACAGTTTCTATTTGGATATCGACTTGGGCGTATTGAGACGCTTGGAGATCGATTTGGTTTGCCCATTGTTCGAACTCAGGCTGAATCTCTGGTGACACCGTCGGCGGTTGTACTGGGCAATGCGGCCAATGCGCTGCACCCGGTTGCCGGGCAGGGTTTTAATCTGGCCTTACGTGATATCGCCTGTTTGCATGATGCATGTAGTGATCTGACTGCATCTGTTGATTCAGCGTTAGGCCTTGGTGAGGCGTTAAAAACATATGAATCTATTCGCCAGCTTGAACATGCAAAAGTCATTAATAATGGCGACTCTTTGGTCAGTTTGTTTTCAAATAATCTACCTCTGTTGAATCATGCCCGGGCTGGGGCGCTGGCGGCGCTTGATTTATTACCTGCCGTTAAAGCGGCTATTGGTCTAACCGGCATGGGCTTTGGTTTTGGCGGTAATCGATTGCTGCGAGGGCGATCCTGTTGAGTGAAGATTTTGATATTGTTGTCTCGGGTGCGGGAATGGTCGGAAGTGCAGCTGCACTTGGTTTAGCCCAGCAAGGTGCTCGAGTTGCGTTACTTGAACCCGCCTGCCTGGCCGAGGTGCCTTCTGCCGACGATGTTTTTGATTTAAGAGTATCTGCGATTAGCCCGCAGTCTGAAAAATTGCTCGACAGACTTGGTGTCTGGTCGCAGCTTCCTGAGAGTCGAACTTGTGCGTACGAAAAGATGTTTATCTGGCATGAGGGCGGTCAGGCGAATGTCTCGATGGATAGTTCAGATATAGGTCATAGTCACCTGGGAACCATCGTTGAAAATCGACAATTGGTGGCGTTGTTGCAACAAGCTTGCTTGCGGACTCATAACATCCGGGTTTATAAAAATGATCAAATTGAAACTCTGGATCAATCTGCAAAAGGCGCAATTGAGGTCCAATTGGGTTCTGGCTTAAAACTGAAGGCGTCATTATTACTTATTGCAGAAGGACGGCAATCCCCTAGTCGTGATCTCGCCGGCTTTAAGATTCAAACTAATCAATATAATCAATCAGCAATCGTTACCAATATTTGTACTCAACGTGCGCATCAATTTACCGCCTGGCAACGATTTTTAACAACAGGCCCTCTGGCGTTATTACCGCTCGGGAATGGGCAAACATCGATAGTTTGGTCTGCAGATCAACCGGTCGCCGATGAATTACTAGATTTAGATGACGAAGGTTTTTGTGAAAGGCTGACTGAAGCCAGCGAATCGAAGCTGGGAGTTGTTACATCAATGGGTCGGCGAGCAAGCTTTCCGTTGGTATCGCATAGTTGTGAGCATTGGATTAACGGCCGAGTTGTCTTAATAGGCGACGCTGCGCACGGCGTTCATCCTTTAGCCGGACAGGGCGTCAATCTGGGTTTTGGCGATATAGAGCTGCTACTGGACTGTATTCCTGAGCCAAAATACCTGGGAAAACAATCATTACTGCGGCGTTATGAGCGTCAGAGAAAAAGTGAAACGGTGATAGCAATGCATTCCTTTTCGGCTCTGAAATGGCTTTACGCTAACCAAAGCTCTGTCCAATCGGGTCTGCGAAACTTTGGCATGGATCAATTGCAAAAAAGTTCACTGGTAAAGCGATTCTTGATGCAAAAAGCGCTGCAAAACATGGTTTGATTGACGCTTGAAATCCGTAGAGAAGTACTAAATTTGAGGGCTGAGTCAAGAGTGCGATTATTTTTCTGATCCCTAGCTGTTTATCACTTATTCTGATTGTCCTCTAATAATAAAATAATAACGATGCGTAAAGGATCGAACTGTTGGTCAAAAGTTAAGAACTACAGCGCTTTTATTGAGCTGTTGGGATTAATGGTGGCCTTTCCGAGTCACGCGTAAGATACGTTAAGTGATATTCGTTTTAGCGTTAATCAATATGAGGTGATTGGGAATAACCCAATAGGTGATGACGCCTACAAAGCCCTCGAGCCATTTCTTGGTGAGCAATACGGATTAGAAGGGTTGTCTGCCGCTGCCGATGAGCTGGAGCGCGCTGTTATTAAAGCGGGGTATAGTTTCCATCGCGTCTCATTACCGCCTCAGGAATTATTGTCTGGCACCGTTAAACTAAAATTATCCAAATTTTCGATGGGTAAAGTTGTTATCGAAGGCGATAAGCATTTTGATGACGAGAATATTCGAAATTCCATCCCTGAATTAAAAGCAGGAGAGACTCCGAATACTCTAAAATTATCGCAAGCGATCAAACTTGCCAACCAGTATGCTTCAAAAAAGTGAGTTTGAAATTTACCGAAGGAGAAGAATCGGACACGATTGACGCCGTTTTAACGGTTAGAGATCAAAAGCCCCATGTGTTTTTCGCAACCCTCGATAATACTGGAACCGAGCAAACCGAAGAATTGCGCACCTCGCTGGGCTATCAACATGGCAATTTGTTTAATCGGGATCACGCGCTGACAGCCACGCTCACAACCGCACCACAGGATCCCAGCTCGACCACTCAAATTGGTCTCAACTACCTAATACCGATGTACGATAAAGGCACCAGCCTTTCCATATTATTTTCTGATTCCGAGATCAATTCAGGTACCGTCGGAGAGGGTATTTCTGTGAGTGGTAAAGGGTCGGCGCTTGGGTTTGTGTATAATAATCCGATCCCAACTACCGGTGGTTTCACTCACCAGTGGTCGGCGGGTGTTCAATACAAGTTGTTTGAAAATACTATCAGTATCGGTGCTGCAGACGACCAGGCTGACGTCCTGAGTTTACCGGTTGAAGTGGGTTACGGGTTTCAGAAGCAAAAACAGGGGCACAGTTTTTCAGGTGGGATTCGTTTTGCAATAAATATCCCAGGTGGATGCGATGGCGCTGACGATAATTACGCGGCGTCGAGAGCCGGTGCGAAAAATGACGGGTCTGTTATTCGCTTTAATCTTGGATATGATCAACTGATATCAAACGAATGGTTATTCCACCTGGGCTTCGCGGGTCAGAGTTCGAGCGATTTCTTGATATCGGGTGAGCAGTTTGGTGTTGGTGGCGTATCGTCGCTGCGTGGATTTGAAGAGCGTTCGGTGACCGGTGATTCTGGGCATCAAATCAATTTTGAACTCTGGCTGCCCCCAGTAACTCAATATAACTTTCGGTTTGCTGCGTTATATGACCTCGCCAGTGTCGAATGATGTGGCTACACTAAACCGGACACATAAATTAAAGTAACCGGAAAGAAGTGAGAGGATTTTAAATGATTCAAGCTAAAGTAAAAGCCAATAGTTATT
>JBLIOG010000097.1:0-13070 GCA_047639625.1 Gammaproteobacteria bacterium | reverse complement strand
GCCATTTATGCCTGCACCGACAATAACAACGTCGTAAGTACGATCCAAAATCTGATCAAGTGTCACCCGTTTAACTGTCATGTAGTGTTACTTTTCAATACCTTTTCTTAAATCGACATCGAACTCATAGTAAGGAATTCGACCAGACCTTAAAGCTTATGTCCGTCTACCTCCAACGTCTGCGCCACTTCCTTCTGCAAAAATATATCTTTACCCACTTGCCGGCAAGAATTCCGGAATGAGCTGTCATGGCATCAACCAAAGCGCGGTATAGGAAGCTTAAACGGCTTCGACCCCTCATTTATATATCCTATTCGGATGACATTCCGAAGAGACGGGGTTACCTGTTTCGATAAAAAAAACCCCGCTACAAGGAGCGGGGTTTAAACTTACAACAATAAAAGTAATTTAACTGGAAATTTCCTTACTGGCTTTGCTAAGTCCAATCCAAAGACTGACACACATGACAAGTAACACTATGGTGAATGGCAACCCGGTTGATACAGCCATAGCCTGTAGAGCACTCAAAGCTTCAGCACCACCGACCAACAACAGTACAGCGGCAACCAGCCCTTCGAATACACACCAGAAAACTCGCTGTGAAACGGGTGCATCTGTTTTACCACCAGCAGTAATAGTGTCAATAACCAGTGACCCAGAATCAGACGACGTTACGAAGAAAACCAGGACCAGAATAATACCGATTAAAGATAAGACTCCTGAAAATGGAAAATCGGCAAGCATGTGGAATAGTTTTATTTCCTGTGCTGCTGAAGCAACTGGTGCAGCGGCATTTGCAATAACCTGTGTAACAGCGGTTCCACCAAAAGTTGCCATCCAAAGGATACAGAGTGCGGTTGGTACCAAAATAACGCAAATCAAGAATTCTCTTACTGTACGACCACGCGATACTCTAGCGATAAACATACCGACAAAAGGTGACCATGAAATCCACCAGGCCCAGTAGAATGAAGTCCAACCTTGAGAAAAGTTAACGTCTTCACGCCCAAATGGCATGGATAGTGGGATAAACTCTGCCACGTAAGCACCTGCACCAGACATCAACGTCGAGAGGATCTCGGCGGTAGGTCCTAGAACAAGAATGACCAGCAGTAGCAATAGTGCAAGGCCCATATTAATTTCAGACAGGATTTTCACACCACCATCCAAACCTCGTACCACCGATATAATTGCGAGGGCGGAAATAATGGCTATGAGTATCACCATTGCCACACTCCCAGTACCCCAGCCATACAAATAACTGAATCCTGCCAGCGCCTGCTGAGTACCGAATCCGAGTGATGTCGCCAGACCAAATAATGTCGCAAATACCGCTATTATATCGATCAAATGACCCGGCCAACCCCATACCCTTTCTTTTAGTAATGGGTAAAAAGCAGAACGTAAAGTCAGGGGTAAATTGCAGTTAAAGGAGAAGAAGGCTAACGCCAAACCAACAACCGCATACATTGACCACGGGTGTAATCCCCAGTGGTAAATAGTCGCAGCCATTGCCAAATCTTTAGCTGCTCCGATATCTCCAGCAGCGGCACCCAGTGGCGCCCAGTCGGTACGAATACCATCCTCACCGACTGCAATGCCGCCCATCGAGGAACCGAAATGTGACATTGGCTCTGAGACGCCGAAAAACATAAGTCCTATACCCATTCCGGCGGCAAACAACATCGCAAACCAACCGACATAGCTATAATCAGTTTTTGCTTCCTGTCCGCCTAATCGAACCCTGCCTAACGGAGAAACGCAGACAACCAGAGCAAAGATGACAAAAATGTTACCCGCCGAAAGAAAAAGCCAGGAAAAATTACTAGTGATTGTAGAGCGTAGCACGGCAAAAAATTCAGCTGCCCCCTGTTGAAACATTAATGTAATGATAACAAAAGCAACGATAGCTATACCCGATATGATAAAAACTGGGTTGTGTATATCAAACCCGAACGGCGTAATATTGTCCCGCCCAATTTCATAATCTTCTTCAGTATTATTACTCATAAAATCCTCCTATTTTTTATATGAATGATGCCTCTTCCTTAATTGACCTTGTATGCTTTCTTTACGAGCACTGGGAATTTTTGTCCTTAACGTGTCATCTTAAGGTATAAGGTGCGGAAAGCATAAGAGCCCTACCCACAGATGTCAATTTTCGAAACCCCCTCCCATATCCCATAATTTCGCTTCTTGTAGGCCAGCAGTTTCTCGCGAATTTTTTCCTTATATTCAAGCAGGAACTGCCATAAGCCAATCGGTATACTCAGCCGCCACCTAATCGTATTAGCAAATAAAGCTTACCTGTTCCCGATCAACGATTTGATTCGGTGTATACGAAGTGAATTGGATAGGAGGGACGGGCGATGAGCCACTGGATGAGCGGCGCATCGTTGTTGATGCTTTGTGCATGGCCATCGATGCACAACAACCAATAGAAAAACTCATCCATCACTCTGATCGTGGCTGCCGAAACGCGCACAGGTTAACCGGGTTCGATATCGAACTCGGGAAGAAGCTCGTGCTGATGTTTTCGAATACATCGAGGTATTTTACAACCGTAAACGACGGCATTTTTTTCTTAGTAATATGAGTCCAGCTGAGTTCGAACACTGGACAACCAGTCTTTATAAAGCAGTCCTCAGAATCGATACAAGACCACTCACTCGCCATTTAAACCTATGAATGTGATGGCGGCTTTATCTATACTACGGGCGTTCAGATGACCGATTATGATAGTTTATAGTTGAAAATAAGATGGGTGTTATTGAATAGACTGTTATAAACATTGCAAACAGATTTTAGCTAGCACCGATCTGAGATCCCGGCATTAAGAACCGGTCAATTCAAGTACTTTATGCTGTTTCTGACGACGGTTCGCAACACCCAATCGTGAAGTCGACGGCTGAATAAGAACCGTCTCAAACCGCCCTTTTTCACCACTACGCTCAAAATCTTCTTTTAAACTAGCCAGAATCGCATTTGAATCAATATCAGAATCATCGCTCGCAATCTTTGCGATTAAGCCAAATAAACGCCGCAATGCAATTTTCCAGGTACGGCCCTCGACATTATATAAAGCATCTGATAAAGCCATAAATCGGACAAAGGGATTTTCGCCCATCAATAGGGGCAGACTGGATGAAAATCGCCCTGAATTCCCGATCATATCCCAGTAGCGGGCAAACCGTGTGACGCGCTGCAAGTCATCAAAACTGACATCACGATTACTGAGAATACTATATGGCGGTAATGGGTTGTAACGCATATCGAATTCTTCGGTATGCCGATTAAGCGGCGCACCTCTCAATCGTTTTAAAATGCCCATCTGAATCTCCTGCGGATTAATTTCAATCAGCTGGTCAAAACTCGCGGCGAAATTATCCAGACTGTCTCCGGGCAGGCCGAAAATCAAATCGGTGTGAATGTGGGCACCGGTATTCTCTCGTAGCCAACGAATATTTTCGACCGTTTTGACATTATCCTGGCGACGGTTAATGGTTTTCTGAATCGCGGGATCAAAGGTTTGCACACCAATTTCAAATTGCAATCTTCCGGCTGGAAACCGTGGCAATACAACTTTTAGTTTTTCAGGTAAGTTGTCGGGAATCACTTCGAAATGGAGATAAAGGTCATCGCTCATTCGTTCGAGGAAAAACTCCAGAATAGCCACGCTGGTAGCCACTTTTAAATTAAAAGTTCGATCTATAAATTTAAAATTTCGAGCGCCACGTCGATGCAATCGATCCATCTCATCGAGAAAACGTTCGAGTTCAAAGGGTACCGCTGTTTTATCCAGTGACGATAAACAGAATTCACATTTAAAGGGGCAGCCCCGAGAGGCTTCAACATATACAATTCGACTGGCGATATCCTGATCGGTATAGAGATCATAAGGTAGCTTCAAATTGTCGAGATTTACGGCGATACCGGGTACAAAACACTCGAGGGGTTTTAAGCCCTTCAAATAATCGTTACACAACTGAGGGAAACTTATTTCACCCGGCCCGCCGACAACATAATCGGCTAAGGAACATATATCAGGTTGATCCTGCTTAAAGCTAACTTCTGGCCCACCCAGCACAATACAAATACCCGGTGCGACCTGACGGATAATCGCAATCACAGCTTTCGTCTCTACCACGTTCCAGATGTAAACGCTAAACCCGATTATTTTAGGGGTCGCAGAGAGCAGCTGTCCCGCAATTTCCATGGCCAGCTGGTTGATCGTGAATTCCTGAATTTCGGTGGTTGTCTGTAAATCGCCCAAATTGGCGTACAGATAGCGCAAAGCAAACGACGAATGGATATATCGCGCATTCAGGGTTGTTAAAATTATCTCGCTAGGCATCTTGGCGCCGGTGATCCAATTGACAGTCATCAAGCCGTCAATTATAAAGCAGTACACTGGGCAAAAAACGATTAATTTTAAAATAGCCGTCTTCTGTCTCTCTCAACTTTTGAGATTAAATATCACTATGCATCATCCACAACCAGCCGACGCCGACCAGCGTCGGGCAGAAAAACCTATCGCTTGTTACGAAGTCGATCAACTGCCCGCTTATGATGATGCTTTTTATCAGAAGGCCCGACAAGGCATGGAACAGATATCCGAAACTATTGTTGCACCTCGGGACGCTTCAGTCTTTGAAGTACCAGCAGGCCATTTTTTTCGGATTGAATCTATCGAAGGGTCTCAGGTGGGTGATTTAAACCTGTGGAATTCTCAGAATATCAATGAACAGTTTTTTAGCGGTAAAACCCGTCAGCTTCATGCCAGTCATCTGACTCGAGGTGATCGACTCTGGTCCAATCTACCCGGCTTACGCCCTATGGCAACGATCACTGATGACACGCTTGAATGGTACGGCTGGGATGCTGACGGAGCTGGTGTTCATGATGTTATCGGAACTCGCTGCGATCCATATACCAATCACATGCTTAAAGGCGTCGATTATCATTATTGTTGCCACTCTAATCTAACTCGCGCACTGGCCAGATATCTGGATGTTCCCGCGAGCCGAGCTGAACCCCACATCCATGACGTTATGAATGTCTTCATGTGCACGGGTTTTACTCATGATACGAAACAGTATTTTATGAAAGCCAGCCCGGTTCGTCCTGGAGATTATATCGAATATTTTGCCGAAATTGATTTGCTCGGTGCTTTATCTGCCTGCCCTGGCGGGAACTGTGGATCATCCCATTCAGACGATGACACACCCTGCTATCCTCTTCGAGTTACCATTTTCAAACCAGACCCCACCAATTTAACCGGATGGAAACCAGCCAAACGCAGCGGCTATGATAGAACCCACGGAATCACCTGACTATGACTAAAAAAGTGGTCGACTGGTATTTTGACTTCATATCGCCTTTCGCTTACCTGTCGAGCGAAAAACTCGATCGTATATCGGAATCCTGTGAAATCAGACCGCAACCGATACTGTTTGCCGGTCTGTTACAACACTGGCAAACCAAAGGTCCTGCCGAAATTGATCCGATGCGAAAATTCACCTTTCGACATATCAGCTGGTTGGCAAAAAAAAATGGAATCCCCCTAAATCTGCCCCCAGAACATCCTTTCAATCCCTTGCCCTATCTAAGGCTCAGCCTAGCTATGAACAACGATCTAACCATAGTTCGTCGACTTTTTAGATTTATATGGGGCGAAGGGGGAACAATCTCGAATACCTCAGCCTGGCAAGCCTTAATATCTGAACTAAAAATTGAGAATTACGAGGCATTAATCGGCGATCCCATGGTAAAAGATAGCCTTCGTAGCAATACTGAAAAAGCAGTGAAAAATAATCTCTTTGGCGTCCCTGGGTTTGTGGTCGATAATGAAACCTTCTGGGGGTTTGACTCGATGGACTTTATGATTGACTACCTGGAAAACCCCGAACTCTTGAAATCAGCGGCAATACAGGCTGCGGATCATCTACCCGAAGGTCGCGGGCGAACAAATCGCTAAACTGGCCGCCGTTAATGTTTCAGATAGACCTAAAACCGGGAATTTAAATGGCAGTAAGGAGTCCTATCATCTATAACATTATGGAATTATCAGGATAAAAACTATGCTTTTATATCGACCTGCAAAACTGATTTGCCTGCTGGTACTGATTTCATTTCCATTCCAGAGTCAGTCTGCCGATTGCTTTTCCAAAAGAGAACCTGGATTAGACTGGTCGGGCTGTATGAAATCTGGCAAGTTACTCGACGACGAAGATTATACCGGTGGGCGATTTGATGATGCCGATTTAAGTAAAAGCCGACTGGATCGAAGCAATTTTAGCGGTGCCAGCTTTATCAAAACTGAACTCACCCGCGCAAGCCTTACCCACAGTCAGTTTTCAGGCTCGGATTTATCTAAAACGGTGGCGTACCGTGCGAACTTCGATCATAGTCAATTTTTCAGCTCAATTATGGCAAAATCCGAAATGTCTCGCGCCAGCTTCCAGTCAGTTGTTCTGATAAAGATCGATTGGTCAAAATCCGAGCTTGGCCGCATTAATCTAAGTAAAGCCGAGCTCAATCAGGTGGATTTTCAATACTCAAACCTCTCTCGCGCTGACTTTCGCGGGGTTAGTCTTACCAATATTGATATGACTGGTGCCTATTTATTTTTAACCCATTTCGAGGGGGTCGACCTTAGTTCAGTATCAGGATTGATGCAGGAACAACTAAATTTATCCTGTGGTAACGATTCAACAGTTCTAGCTGAAGGTTTAACCCAACCTGAAAGCTGGCCATGTCAGGAATAATGTTACGACCCTAACGCTACCGCCATATAATTAGCCCTGTATATATTAAATAAATTAGCTACAGATATGGTGACCTTTGTAGTAACAAAACAATTTCAGTCGGACAAACAGTCGCTGAGGTAGATATAACGTGAATTATCGTCTGGGCAATGTCTACCGGTTGAATCATCAATCTGGAATCAAGGTCTACCGACTGAGCTAGCGGCGTATTAGCATACCCAGGTTTTATTGTGCAGATTTTCGTTCCAAACTCCCGGACATCCTCAAATAGCGCTTCGGCCAATCCTTCAGCACCACGCTTAGCAGTAAGATAAGTATTCACCCCTGAATAGGGATGATTAACAGCACCAATTTTAATAACAGCACCGCCAGGTTGCTTATTAATTTCACCTAAGCAATATCGCGCCAGATGTAAATGAGCATTTAAATTAGTATTGATGATCGCTTCGCCGAGATTAATATCCGCCGTATGTGTTTTGCTGATGTCGAAATATCGGCACAATTGATCAGATAATTCAGACCACCAAGACTTTGAATCGCGTGTGAGACCGCTGGTTGTATCCGGTCGTTTTGGGCAATATCACACACTATCGGAATCGCAATTCCTCCCTGTGCTTCGCACTCATTTACCACATCTGAAAGTGCTGATTCATTTCTGCCAAATAACGCGAGATCAATTTTCAGCTTCGCTAATTCGATTGACACTACTCTACCTATCCACCTGTAGCTCCGACTACAATGGCTTTGTTAAATTGGAATGAATTAGCCATCTATCCTAGTCTCGGGCAGATAAAGAGGTGACCAATGGTTGTAGATCAGTAAACTAATATCAGATATAAGCTGTTCGCTCGCATTACTGGCATCGGAACAATTACTGACGTTATCTCTGCTCATAATACTAATTGCCCAACCACCGGAATGGACTTTAATAAAACCACTTTCGCTGGAGTAATCGTCGAGCGACCCGCCTTTACTGGCCACCCAGATTGGTTCTGCCATGTTAAATTCACGCTACCAGGGACTGGCCGGTAAAAACTTGCGCAATGGTTCTATATATTTCTGAATTCGAAAGATGCCCCAGAAGATTACCTTGAGTTTTTTCGGAAGGAGCTTTCCTTTTCGCATTCGGAGTAGAAAAGACACAAATTCATCTGGAGTACTAACGCCAAATGACAGGGTATCCGCATAATTCGTTTCGAAATTACTCCAATCGCCCATCCTGGTTTTTTCGAGTCCGAGATGACTAATTTCACGATTAATAGTATCCAACCCCAGAAAACTGGTCAGCATAACTAACGCGGTGTTGTCACTGATCATCATCATTAATGTTGCCAGGTCTTTTAAGGTAGGTCGTAGTCCCGCACTGAGGTGAGACAAAACGCCCGAACCGGGCTTCCTGTTGGAGTCTTCATAATCGATTCGATCATCGAGAGATAGATGCTTAGTCTGAACTTTTTTCAACAAGGTAAACAAAACATACATTTTGATGCTGCTCGCGGTCGGGAAAACATCATCACTATTAATTTGGCTCCGTTGACTCCCATCTAAGGTTTCGGCACAGACTCCGACCTGACCCGACAGGTCATTGACCAATTTCCCAATGGAATACTCTATCTGTTCAAAATTAATCGCCATATTCATATTTAATGCCTCAATTAATTTCTGTTGTTCACTAAAGAAACATTAATGATGTGGATTAAAACCGGTCCAGTAATGGACAATAAATGCTTCGTTATACCCACCAAATTCACAAGGCGAGTTATTTTTGTACTGACTGGCCTTCTTTTCATCCCCATTTGGCGCACTATTTACCCTGGGTAAAGACTTCTTTACTAATTTTGAAAGATAAGTTTTAAGCTTTGAGATCAAGAAATCAGAGATAAATGGATTCATTTTATTAGCCTTCTGCTTTCTATTTAGGATGCGTAAAGTCTGAATGAAGACAAAGTTTCAAACATGGAGAATTTATCAAAATTTCATGAAGGTTTAGCAAAATTACAGTTTATTAACTGAATGGCGAATCATCCTGTAATATATTCAGGGCATTGTGGCGAGGTAAAACATCACATGATATATAAGTTTGATCATTGATGTACCACAGGTGGCCACCTGTGGGTCGAACGTTACGATCGTGAGTTGTCCGATATCTTTGAACTACAGGATGAGATAACAAAAAATATAGTATCTGCACTTGATATTCATTTGTTAGTGGGCGAGCAAGGCAGGTTCTGGTCAAGCAGCACGAACAATGTTGAGGCATGGGAATATTTCCGTCAGGCCAGGAACCTTCTCGATGCCTATCGTTCGGAAGACGTTCCCGAAGTTAAACGCTTGATAAATAAAGCGCTCGAACTAGACCCAGGTTATGCAACTGCCTGGAGTATTCTTGCAGGTGTTCATTTTCATGTAGAGGAAGATGCAAGAAATTCAGTTGAGATTCGAAAGGAAGCCTTGATGTTAACGCTCGCATGTTCCGAACAAGCACTCAAATGTGATCCTGATTGCGCAGCGACGTATGCCGACCTGGGCTTGTACTATCTCGCCTTGAAAGACTACGAAAAGGCATTTTTAAATGTCAACAAAGCGGTAGAGCTAACGCCTGATTTTGCTTCTACCCTACGAATATCAGCTGTCATATTAAATAAATGCGGGCATCCAGAAATTGCTCTAGAACAAATTCGAAAGGCAATGCGATTGTGTCCTGTTTATCCAATGTGGTATTTGACTAACCTGGGTCAGGTAACAAGAATACTGGGTCATACTTGAAGAATGTTTACAGGCATATTCCGAGGTTATTAAACGAAACCCTGATTCACTCGAAGGGCGTATTGGTTTAACCGAAATATTAGGCGAGTCAGATCAGATCGAAACAGCCCAAAAATCCGCGACCAACGTACGTCGACTTAATCCGCATTTTTCCATACAGTCCTATATTGCCAATCTTTCCTTTCGGGAGACTTCACACATTTCAAGCTTTGAAGATGGACTACGTAAAGCGGGACTATCCGAGTAATATTCTGATAATGCTCGAATGTTGACGATTTAAAGGCACTTCTAAAAATAGTAATTTTTTTGTGACCTGTTTTTGCTCCTGCAAAACAGGCATACGTGCCATCCATGGCAGTAAGTGCAAGGAAGCTCCGCGCGGAGACCCGCAGTTGTACATAAAGTACATGAGGATCGACCGGGCTGGCGTACCAGCACGAAGCTGACGCCGCAATCGCGCAAAAAGTGCATTTTTAGAGGTGCCCTTAATTGAAAATCAGCATAATCTGTAATTTAGAAGGAGATGAAATCCAGTGAAATTTATTCATTTAACCGACACGCATTTAGTTGACCCTAATCATAAATTACATGGGCTCGACCCCGCGGCCCGATTTGCACCCTGCATCGATAGCATCAATGCTTTGCACTCTGATGCAGAGTGTTGTGTTATTTCGGGTGATCTCTCGGATGCTGGAGAAACAGCTGCGTACCAATTTTTATCCGAGCAAATCAATCGCAGTCTGATTCCCTGCTACCTGACAATGGGCAATCATGATCATCGTGAAAATTTATTAGACCTTTTCCCAAATACGCCCCTGGACGAAAATGGATTCGTTCAATACACCGTGAAAACTCCGGCAGGTGTATTCGTGTTTCTTGATACGATTCTCGAAGGATCGGACAGCGGACATTATTGTGCAGCGCGCCAGAGCTGGCTAAAACAAACTCTCGATGATTGCCGCGACTACCCTGTATATTTTTTTATGCATCACCCACCCTTTGATTTACACCTGCCTTGCCTCGACAAGATTGGATTAATCGACAAGCAGGCGTTTGCAGCAATTGTCACCGAATATAGTAATGTCAGGCATCTATTTTTCGGACATGCTCATCGCCCATTAAGCGGTAGTTGGAACGGAATTCCATTTTCTTCCTTGCGTGGTACCAACCATCAAATTGAACTGGATTTTGACGCGGAAGAAATTACCTATGTCGACGAACCACCAGAATACAACGTCGTTTTTATATCAAACGATACTGTCGTTGTGCATACCCACTCATATTTAACCCAATCGCCCCATTGTTTATGATGAATAGAATTCCGAGTTTGAGTTAACTCTACATGGCCTCTGCCGCAACGCTTGCTTTCCTGTGTCTGCTAGCATCTGGATTACTCGATCTGGTGTTCAAATATTATGCAAATCGTCAGCGTTCGAGAGGAATGCTGATATTTGGAATTGGCTGCGTCTGGGCCATACTTCAATTGACCTACATAGGCTACACCGAAGCTGTATTACAATTTAATCAGCCGACGCTTATTTACGGCGTTTTGGCTGCAATTTTTGTTACCACCTCTAATATTTTGCTACTCGAATGCCTGGGGCAATTGCCGATAAGTTCGGGCTCGACCATTTACCGGTTGAATACAATCCCACTGGTGATAATTGCCTTTTTTTTCCTCGATGAGAATATCGGTTTGATAAAAGGCTTCGGAATCGGAGCAGGCCTACTGACAGTAATACTGCTTTATCAACCCGATGAAAAATCGATCAACCCGGGAAATAAGACCACCCTTTTCTTAATTCTGATCATTCTCGCAAGCTGTATTCGGGCACTATACGGTGCGGTTACCAAAGCAGGGATTAGCAATAACGGTGACGCCAATACAATGATGTTGTTTGCTGCGATTGGATGGTGCCTGGGCGGATTGTTGTATGCCCATTTTCGAGAACACAGAGTCGTGCTCACCGCCGATAAATTGAAGTATATTCCTATCGCGGGTATATTGGTTTTCGCAATAGTTTGGCTACTAACCACCGCGCTAACACTCGGTGATGCCAGTGTCGTTATTCCATTGGCCAATATGGGGTTTGTTGCTGCCTTTTTGTTTTCAATTATTTTAAAACTTGAACAAATCACAACTCGAAAGTTAGTGGCCATTTTTACAGCGGTAATTTCAATTGTATTGCTCAGTTATGCTGCATGATTTGTTGCAAAATTTTGTCCCGTCTATAACAAAACTTACTAGTGACAATATGCTGTAATAGCTCGTTTAGATCTTCTCAACAACTTGTACAATTTGTTACATTAACATTAATAGATATTTGAGAAAATTAGTTTCGGGCTAAAAATAATCAGGGGAAAAATGATACTGAATAAGATTGCATTTATTCGAAGTACTGGGGTTCTATTATGTTGCGTATTGATAATGACCAGTACATCATTGATAGCCCAGCAGGTTAATGACGAAATCGAAGAAGTCGAGGTTGTCGGTAGCTCGCAAAAAGCGGGGGCCACACAAATGACAACTGAAACCCGAAAACTGTTGAGCGTGGCTGGCGCAGCAGGTGATCCATTGTCAGCATTGCAATCATTACCGGGTGTTACATTTGGCAGTGACGATGATGCCCAGCCCGCAGTTCGAGGTTCTGCTCCGGAAGACAATTCCTATCTGATTGACTTCATTCCCGCCGCCTATGTATTTCACATCTTTGGCGATAGCATATTTAACGAAAACATCATTCAGTCATTCGACCTTTACCCTGCGGCCTATAGCAGTCGCTACGGTAACGCGAATGGGGCGGTGATTGATGTCCGATTGCGCGAACCCAGGAATCAACCGCTTGAAACTTCGATAGATTACAGCCTTCTTCGAACTGGCATTTTCATGGAAGCAGGAGTATCTGATGACCAGGCAGTTTATTTTTCTTACCGCCGAAGTCTAATTGATCTCTATATTGATACGGGCACCACCGAAGACGGTGTGACGATTACAAATTTACCAGTCTCCGACGACTATCAACTGAAATATCTCTGGAAGAATAGCAATACCAGTAAAATTTCATTGGTACTCGCAGGTGCCAGCGATCAGGTCGGGGCCGATTTAGACGATACATCGGAGATCGCGGCTGAAGATCCTGATCTCATTGGGCCATTAGATATTACTCAACGTTTTAATAGCCAGGGCGTTATCTGGGATAAACAATTTCCCGATACCGGATCAAGTCTGAAAACCGCTATTAGTCACAGTAGAGAAGACACAGACTTTAGTTACGGCACTAACCAGTTTATTAGAACAACACTCGATGCTGTTACGATCAAGTCAGAATACAGCCGGCCACTCAATCAGGATCACTGGTTAATCACAGGCGGTTCCCTGAACCAGAGCAAATTAATCTACAAGCTCGACGCCAAGATTGAACCTTGCAGTTATTTTAATCCGGATTGTTCAACGGTTGATGCCCCACGTTTTCAGCTCGATGAATCAGAAAAAGTTAACTTCGCTACCGTCTATGTCGAGGATGAGTGGTACCTCGA
>JBLIOG010000096.1:0-13176 GCA_047639625.1 Gammaproteobacteria bacterium | reverse complement strand
GCATCATTATAGTGGAGGCCAGTTATTTAAACCCTGGGAAAGAGCATTATGACTACTCTCGTAGTTGTAGCAAGTGGAGCAACGGGTCGCTTATTAGTTGAGCAACTGCTAGATCAGGGGGAACAGGTGAAAGTTATCGTTCGCACAATGGATAAATTGCGCGGTTTATTAAAGCGACATAATCAGCTAATGATTACTGAAGCCAACCTTTCAGATATGACCGATGTTGAGTTGTTAGAGCAAGTTCAGGGGTGTCGCGCGGTTGCCTCGTGTCTTGGTCACAACTTAACGTTTAAAGGGTTGTTTGGTCATCCGAGGCGGCTGGTAACCAATGGAGTCCAGCGCCTATGCCGTGCCATCGAGGAGTCCAGACCCGATGCCCCTGTAAAATTTGTTTTAATGAATACGACTGGAAATCAGAATAAGCTGGCAGGTGAGACGATCTCGATATCGCAGTCCTGTGTCATCGGACTGATAAGGCATTTGTTGCCCCCTCATGCAGACAACGAAGAGGCTGCGGCCTCCTTACAAAAAAGTTATGGAGCACATCAAAAGGCTATCGAATGGATAGCGGTTAGACCCGATAGCCTCATCGATGAGGAATCAGCCACCGAATATAAAGCCTATCGGTCTCCAATTCGAAGTGCTATTTTTGATGCGGGAAAAACAAGCCGAATAAACGTCGCGCACTTCATGTCAGAGCTGATCCTGGACCAAAACCTCTGGGAACAGTGGAAGCAACAAATGCCTGTCATTTACAACGACACAATTTAATATAACTGTCAGGGATGTCAAAACGGCTTATCAGGGTAAACCACGATGAGTCATGGCGGCATTATGCATTAAAGACAATCTCGCCGTCTTTCATCGTCAGCATTACATTTGTTTCCAGCAGAGCTTCCGGGCCCTCAGAGAGTACGTCGCGGTCCAGTACCACCAGATCCGCAGCCAGACCTGGTTTGAGTTGACCAGTGATATGTTCGAGTTTAGCGGCCCAGGCGGAATCGGTAGTACCCGCCAGGATCGCCTGATTTATCGACAATGCCCAGTCGGGTCTTAAGGCCGGTTTATCGGGATAACGAGGGGATTTACGCGTCGTCGCCAGATACATATTAATCAGCGGTAAATAGGGTGCGGTAGGTGTATCAGTACCAAAGGCAAGAGTAGAGCCTGCTGCCTGGTACAGAGGCCACGCCCAACCCTGACTGGATCGTTCAGGGCCTAGCATATCGATCCAGTTGTCCAGATATTCCGGATCTACATGTACGGGTTGCATGGATGCCGTAATACCCAGCTCGCCCATTCGATCGATGTCTTTTTGTTGAGCATATTCGAGGTGTTCAATTCGGTGTCGCATTGCGGAACTACCATTAATCTTCATCGCGTTTTCGATAGCATCTACCGCCATGCAGACAGCTGCATCGCCAATGGCATGAATCGCAACCTGCAAGTGAGCAGCATCCGCTGCTGCCACAACCGGATTCAATGCATCGGCAGACCAGATCGGGCCTGAGTCTTCACCGTTGCTGTAGGGTTTACTAAGTGCAGCCGTGCAATTATCGATCGTGCCGTCGCCAATGATCTTGATGCCGGTAACCCGCAGTAAATCGCCCTGATATTGTTCCGCAAGCTCAATAGCGCGCTCTACTATTGCCAGTTCTTCTTTCGGATCACCCGTGCGCCAGATGATCATATGCGCGACGACTCGAATCTTGAGCTCTCCCCGCTTGAGGAGTCGGGCCATAGCTTCTAGTGCAGGTTCCTCCATCGCCATTTCTACTACGCTGGTGATACCCGCCCGACTAAAGGCTTCTATGGCTGTTGTGATACGTTGTTCCAGTTCATCATCTCCGATCTTTCCAAGAAGAGCCCAAACATAGTTAACGCTGGCATTTTCGAGCAGGTGTCCTGTCGCTTCCCCGGTCTCTGGATCGCGTACAAATCGACCACCAATTGGATCGGGTGTGTCGCGAGTGATGCCGAGCTCTTTGAGCGCAGCAGAGTTAACCCACGAAGAATGAAAATCGAAAGCTTCGAGATAGACCGGCCGGTCTGGAACAATCTCGTCGAGCATTTCCCGGGTAGGTGTAGCATTAGGGATATCACTATGAACCCAATTAGTACCGAGCACACGTGGGGCTTCAGGGTTGGACTCTGCCCATGCACTTATACGGCGTTTGATTTCTTCAAGGCTACCTGCGCCCTGCAATTGCGCCTTGAGCATCGATGAGCCCGTCATGGCGACATGAACATGTCCATCAACAAATCCAGGAACAATCAGCCCACCGGCAACGTCAATTTGTTCGATATCTGAACCTTCATATTCGTCGATTAACTCGCTACCGCCGACACTCACGATTCTGTCACCATCCACTAGAATTGCTTCCGCCCAAGGTCGATTTGAATCCGCGGTGAAGATTCGTCCCCCGGTTAGTAGTCGTTTTGTATTTTGCATGACGTTGGCCCTCGCAGAGATATTAAATTTAGATGGGAATCACTTACCGATGTTTATAAATAATCCCTTCTTTCATCACGAAGTTAACGTCACGTAAGATCTCTATGTTATCGAGCGGGTTTTCTTTAACCGCAATAATATCGGCAAATTTACCTAGTTCGATACTACCTAAAGAATCTTCACGGCCGAGTAAACGAGCGGGATTAATGGTAGAGGCGTAAATGGATTCAGCCGGTGACATTCCACAATGTGTGGCCATCATGATCGGTTCCTGCATGTTGTCGCCGGCATGATTTCCGGGTGTACCAACGTCGGTGCCCATTGCAATCTTGACTCCCATTTTGTGGGCGAGGCTGATGTTGGCGACGCGCATATCACGTAAGCCGGTGTATCGATCATGAATATGTTTTGGCATAGTCGCGGAAACCGCTTCATCATTTAACATCGCGGAGCTGACGCAAACAGTGGGTACCAGAAAGGTGCCGTGTTTTCTCATCAGGTTGTAAACTTCTTCGGTACCGTAGCTGCCGTGCTCGACCGATCTGCAACCACATTCGGCAGCATTTTTTATGGCTTCGGTTGCGTGGGCATGTGCAGCGACATGGGTATAGTTGTCCTTGGCAATTTCTACCGCTGCGCGAATTTCATCGGGGCGAAACTGGATGGCATCGGCGCGTTCATATTTGGTTGAAGTCATGGCGCCGGATGCCATTATTTTAATGAGATCTGCGCCTTTTGCGAGTTGTTTTCGAGCGCCTTGTCGAACTGCGTCAGCACCATCGCATTCCTCATACATGCCGGAAAAGTAAGCTGTTGTGCTGGTGGTTTGAGTGAGTATGCGTCCGGCACAAAATAATCGCGGTCCTTCAATCCAGCCAGCGTTGATGGCTTCACGGACTGCAATTTCATGATAGTCCCAACCACCGACTTCACGCGCAGTAGTGATCCCGCAGTAGAGCATCCGTTTTGCCGCACCCGCTGCCCATAACGTAATAGTTCCGGGAAGAGCATCTTTCCAGGGGTTATTGGGGTCACCGGCTCCGGTATCAACGCAGATATGGACGTGGCAATCTATAAACCCAGGCAATAAATACTGACCGCTCATATCGACTACATCACTGACCGAATCCGGTGCTTTTCCTAGTTGTTTGATTTCTCCATCTTCAACAAGAATATCAACTGCATTAAACTCTGCAGTCTGAATGTCATAAACCTGCCCGCCTTTTAGCCACATATCCATCAATCTCTATCAATATTGTTGTCGAATATAATACACAACTTTCGGGCTGGAAATCCCATTTATTGTATTTCTAGATCGGGGTTTTTGATAATTCATGATATTGTTATTGCTGATTTTATAACTGGAAGAATTGCGATGAGTCAGGCCGATATTAGTCAGATAATTGATTTAACCCGCTACCCGTTGAATCAGCCCCTGGGGAATGAATATCAACAGTTAGTGTCGAGCAAACGTCAATTGCTTGATCAACAGCAATTCTGTTCGATGCCGGGGTTCTTGCTTGAACCGATTCGACAGGAAATTGCAGCTGCCGTTGAATCACAACAACAGAATACGAACCGGGCCGATAACCTGCGTAATATTTATCTCGAACGGGCAAAGACCGAATCTCTGCCCGAGGATCATCCCAAAAATATCCTGTCACGGGGTAGTTACAATATGATGGGTGCGCATTTACTGGCAGATGATTCCCCACTAAAAACTCTGTATTACTGGCCTGCGATGCAGCAGTTTATTGCTGATATTGTGGGTGAAAAAAAGCTTTATCCAAGCGACGACCCTTATCAGCCGGTTAATGTTTTATGTCAAAGTGATGGCGATCGGTCAGCCTGGCATTTTGATTCCAGCAATGCGTTTACTATGACCTTAATGGTACAGGCTCCCGAGTCAGGGGGGCATTTTGAAATGGCCCCCAATACCCGTACCGATGAAGATCCCAACTATGACGGTTTGAAAAAACTATTGCTCGGGGATGAGAGTGATGCCGTTCGAGTGTCGCGGGGTGAAGGAGAATTGGTTATTTTTCGTGGATGCCATTCGGCGCATCGAGTGACGCCTGTATCGGGGGGTCGACTTCGGCTGATGTGCGTCATGGTGTATGAGACTGAAGCGGGGGTTATTGGGGATCCAGTTGTTAATGAGACGGTTTATGGGATCAAGAATAGTGCTTAGTTTTTAGTTTAAAAGGTATTTGATATCCAGTATTTAAAAAAGCAAAACGGAGATTCCAAATATATGTGTCAGTTTTTATGTTCAGGATGAACGGTATGTCGTGGGCGCATGGATACCCAAGGCATTCGCTGTGCTCAAGGGGCAGGCTCTGCGCAGGAATGACCTGGGTAATTTTTGGGCTAAAAAAGTTACTCACATCCCTGTGAGTAAGTCACTTTTCCCTACAGCTGGAAAAGTAACCAAAGCTTACCGCATCCTGCTCTCGCCCCTTACCGACATCCATGTCGGCAAAAGAACCGCCTCCGTTAAGCTTGAATTCCGTCAAAAAGGTGCTTCTATCACGGTCGCTCCACACGCGCTCCCAGCGCGGCAGAGCTAAAACGACATTCATGCCGTTTTCCCGAAATAGAAGCACCTTTTCGTCGCGAGCTTAAAAGTCGGATAAATGGGCTCGTTTAATCTTTAGCGTAATCCTGAAGGTTCACTAAAGAGCAAAACCGATCATGCCGCTGGCGGCGTATAAAGATTATGCCTACCCAAATTCTTAACATCCCGTTCCCCACAGAGCGCCATCGTAATATCTAGCTCCTTCCGAATAATATCCAAGGCCTGATCAACCCCCGCTTCACCATTTGCACCAAGCCCATAAATATAAGCCCTACCAAGATAAGTCGCCTTTGCACCAAGACATAACGCTTTCAACACATCCTGTCCGGAACGGATCCCACCATCGAAATGAATCTCCACATCTTTACCGACTTCATCAACAATATGCGGCAATACGCTGATAGACGAGGGCGCGCCATCGAGCTGGCGTCCACCGTGATTGGAAACAATAATCGCATCAGCCCCAACCTTGGCAGCCATTTTGGCGTCTTCAATATCAAGAATACCTTTCAAAATTAACTTGCCACCCCAGCGTTCACGAACCCAGTCGATATCTTCCCAGGATAATTTTGGATCGAACTGTTCTGCAGTCCAGGATGATAGTGAGGATAGATCGCCAACACCATTTGCATGGCCGACAATGTTACGGAAACTGTGGCGTTTTGTGGTGAGCATGTTCATGCACCACCGCGGGCGGGAGATTATTTGTAATGCGCTATTAAAGCTAGGTTTTGGGGGTGCGCTTAATCCGTTACGAATATCGTTATGACGTTGACCGAGAATTTGTAGATCGAAAGTTAGTACCAGGGCGCTGCAGTTGGCGGCGTGAGCTCGGTCAATTAGTCGTCCGATAAATTCACGATCTTTCATCACGTAAAGCTGGAACCAGAAAGGCTGGCTGGTGTGCTCGGCGACATCTTCGATAGAACAGATACTCATGGTCGACAGAGTAAAAGGAATGCCGGCTCTTTCGGCCGCACGCGCTGCTTTTATCTCTCCATCGGCATGTTGCATACCGGTTAAACCCACGGGTGCGAGTGCAAAGGGCATATCAACCGGTTGGCCGATCATTTCTGATTTCAAACTTCGATTAGTAATATCGATTGCTACTCGCTGACGCAGTTTAATATTCTGGAAATCAGCCTCGTTGGCCTGGTAGGTAGATTGCGTCCAGGATCCGGAATCGGCATATTGGAAAAACATACGAGGGACGCGTTTACGAGCCAAATTTTTCAGGTCATTGATATCACAAATCGTCGGCATCGAATTTACTCTGGGTAGTGTGAATAGTTATTATAACGAAAATAATCCGATTTACAGCTATCAGGCTTACTGGCCAGGTATTTACAGTTCCTGCTGGATTATGAGAAGTGCCTTTTCCGCAAGCGGTTTGACCAGTGTGGCATAACCCAAAGCAGTTGCGCTCGATGCGTTTCCGTCTATGGCCCTTTTTTTAACACCCTGGAGAATAGCTGCCATACGAAAGAAGCTGAATATCAGATAAAACGGCCAGTTGTCGATTTTTTCAATGCCACTGTATTGACAGTACTGATCAACATATTCCTGTTCGCCTGGAATGCCCAGTTTCGACCGATCAATTCCGTTAAGGCCGGGAAGATGTTCGCCTGGGTCCATGCGAAGTTGCATGCATTGATAGGCAAGGTCAGCAAAGGGGTGCCCTAGAGTTGATAGTTCCCAGTCGAGTAAAGCGGTGACAGTCAGTTGGTCGGGATTGAACATCATATTATCGAGCCGGAAATCACCATGTACCAGCGAAACCCGACCATCATCTTCGGGCAAGTTAGCGGGTAACCATTCGATGACTTTATTCATTGCTTCGATTGTTTCAGTTTCTGTCGCTTCGTATTGTTGTGTCCAACGTGAGATTTGCCGTGAAAAATAATTACCGGGTCTACCGAAATCACTTAAACCGATATCGCCGATATTAACTCGATGCAGATTTGAGAGGACTTTGCCCATGGCCTGGTACATCGTTTTCCTTTGGGCGGCATCGAAATCGGGTAAGGTCGCATCCCAGTAGATTTCACCCCGAACACATTCCATAACAAAAAAAATACTGCCTATGACCGATTCATCCTCACAGAGATGAAGCATTCGTGGCACAGGGACTTCAGTTTTTTCGAGCGCCTGCATAACTCGGAATTCACGATCAACCGCATGCGCCGATTTTAATAAAATTCCGCGAGGTTTTCGACGTAGAACATAATCCCCAGACTTTGCCGTTAACAGGTAAGTTGGATTTGATTGGCCACCGGAAAATTTTTTCGATATTGCGGGGCCGGTGAAATCGGAGATTTTAGTTTGTAAATATTGGGTTAAGAGCTGATCATTGAGTTCGAGGGAATTCATTAGACTTCGCCGTTTGAGAATCTGGAAATAATCTGTTTTCCCAGCGCCATTAAATGTACCTGGTCGGAACCATCTGCCTGCCGGCACCAACGTGCATAGTTGAACGCTTCGGCCATGAAGTAATCACTGGTCAGACCGCCAGCCCCATGGATTTGCATGCACCGGTCGATAATAGTTTGTGCCATGATCGGGACACTGGTTTTGCAGGCGGCAATCATATCGCGAGAAGCCTGGGCACCCACTTCATCCATTTTTTGAGAGGTTTTCAAAACAATCAAACGTGCCATTTCAACTTCAGAAAAAGATCGTGCTATGTCTTCACGAATAGATTGGTGTTGACTAAGTTTTCTGCCAAAGGTCGATCGGTTTTCAGCACGTTGGCAGGCGAGTTCTATAGAACGCTGGGCCGCGCCGATTAAGCGCATACAATGATGCATGCGACCGGGTCCGAGTCGACCCTGGGCAATTTCAAAACCTCGGCCTTCGCCGAGTAAAACATGATCGAGGGGAACGCGAACATCCTCAAAATTCATCTCTGCATGCCCAAGTGGCGCGTCATCGTATCCGAGCGTGGTGAGTGGTCTGATAATGGCGATGCCGGGTGTATCGCGTGGCACTAATACCTGAGTTTGTTGCTTATGCCGATTCGGATTATCCGGGTCAGATTTACCCATCACAATGAATATTCGGGTATGGGTATTCATAGCGCCGGTAATAAACCATTTGCGTCCGTTCAAAACCCATTCGTTTCCGTCACGTTTTATTTGCAGTTCTATATTAGTAGCGTCGCTGGATGCGACCTGCGGTTCTGTCATCGCGTAGCTCGATCGAATCTCTCCACTGAGTAATGGTGTAAGCCAGGTGTCTTGCTGCGCTTTGGTTGCGAATTTCATAAAGACTTCCATGTTGCCGGTATCGGGTGCGCTACAATTAAATACCTCGGCAGACCAGAGTACTCGCCCCATTGTTTCGGCCAGCGGGGCGTAGTCAAGATTACTCAATCCACCGATCGAACTGTAGTCGGCTAATTCAGGTGGAATGAACAGATTCCAGAGACCTTCGGCCTGCGCCTTTTTTTTCAGGTCTTCAACCAATGGCAAGGGAGCAAATCGCTCAACCGCCGTATCCCGCTGTTCGAGGTAGTCGCGTTCATGCGGATAAATATGATCTGCCATGAATCTCTCCAGTCGGGATAGCAGAGCAGATGACTTTTCACTTGGGTTGAACATGGATTTTTCCAGATCTGTATTTGCGGGTTAAAGGTCGGTAATGCTTGACGTGAACAATAACCCTGACCGCACGGGTATTCAACTTGATGATGCAGTGTTAATAAATAATGGCAATAGTATTTTATTATCGAATAATCCATACCGGCTAAATGCTCCTGCCTTAATTTGCTAATTTTGATAGAAAGTGACGAAAATTAGAACTCAATTTAGCTTTACATCGAATCTGTGTAATGAGCCTATTTGAAAACCATAATAACCAGGGTAAGTGGCAAGATGATTGAATTGACTTCTCTAGCGTTGGTAGCACAGGCTTTACTATCGTTACTATTTCACCTGGCCGAGTAACACTATTGAATGCAATGATTGCAATGCAGTGTGGACGGAAAGCAAGCTTGATCGATGGCATGGGTTTATAAGGCTTCGACTCCGGAATGAAACAGATTGATTCAGTTGTCCTATCAATAGGGTGAGCCCGATACATAACTAATAGATTTGACTAATAACTTCACCAGCAAGATACTAGGGTTTCTACGCGGATGGGCTACAAGTGTCTGTTCTTTAAACCTAATCGGTACAAGGCTTTATTCGCTAATCTAATGTTCTATAACTAATGACCTTTGAGTTTATTGAATGAAAGTCTGCATTTGGACGACTTCTTTGCAGGCCGACACACTTGCATTAGCGATTGCAATGGATGAGGACCCTGAAATTGAGCTAATCATCGTGACCAAGGGTAAAGATGCCATTGTTTCCGAACCAATTTTTAAATTTAATCCGCTCAACTGTCAGATACTTGATCGAGATCTTGATCATTACGAACTGATTATTAAAAACTTTAGCCCGGATATTGTTTATGCCGATAATCACATTCCACCATTTTCGGTGCCAGATAAGTTTCTTTATCATTGGCATGGCTTGCCTTTAAAGATTCGACCGGCAAAAGATCTTAGAGCTTTTCATCGTCACGCGAGTCGTTTGATCGGGCAGACTAAAAAACCAAATTCCCGGTTTATAGCCCAATGTTACGGAGATGTTGATTACGAACATAGGATCAATAAGTGGCAATTAGCGAAAGAAAATTGCCGGATATGGGGCAGTGCTTTTAGCGATTTGCTATTGTCACCGCCCTATCAAAAGAAAGATCTTGAGGGATATTTTAATTTAGACCTGACATCTAGAAAAACTCTATTGCTGAGTATTACCTGGCATTTTGGCGACAAGGTTTTTGGTGTTTTAGGTGATGATGACGAAATCTTTGGGGCTATTGTAAAAGTGGTAAATGACATGGATGCTAATCTAGTTTTCAGCATGCATGATAGATATCGTTACAACCCCGTACTCATTAACAAAATTGAAAAGTATGCGAGTCAGTGCAACCAATCATTCATAAAATACAAGAGTGAGCACGTTGATAATCTGGCCGATCTGATTGCCTCTGACGTAATGATTTGTAGCTTTTCTTCATTTATTGTATTTCATTATTTCACTGGTAAACCAAGCATTCATATATTGCCAGTAGACGACAAGAAAGCTTTTGTCAGTATGCCCGCGATTAAGAAAAAACAGATCACCCACTTATGGCGTAGGAATAACGATAATTTATGGATGTACCCATTTTCAGAAAACGGTGGTCTGGTACCGGATAATGGCAATACGTTGATTCAAGACCTTCAAAGATCTTTAGTCGACCCAAACTACGGAAAAAATAACGCCGATCAATTTATCCAAAACAGGATTCATAAGCCGGATGGAAATACCTGTCAGCGAATCTTGTCGGATATGAAAACCTGGATCAATGATTAAATTAGAATTTACAAAACTTGCAATGCTCATGATTATAATATGATGGACAAAAGCCTTTACACAGGGACTACAGGTTTTACTGGCTGCATTGGAATCATCCTGCTATTGAAAATATCTTTCTCCCGGGGAACGAGTAGAGTTTGTTTTGCGATGGTGGATTTTTAGTCTATTTTTTTTCGCCAAGTCCTCACCAGTATTGACTCGGGACCAAAAAATATTTTGCTATCCGATTGTATTTTACTTTGTTTCGGCATTGATATCCTATTTAGTCAATGAAAGACCAGATCGCGGTCCGCAGATTTTTTTAGAGACTTATAATTACAAATCCCATTTGTCGGTAAACGAATTGATCTAGCAACTTCACAGCCCATAGATATCGTTACCAAAGAACATAGTCTAGAGGAGAGAAAATCTAGTGTTGGATACAGAGTTGAGATGTGGCGATCAGCATTTGCGATATTTAGCGAAAGTATGATTTTTGGTATAGGTCCGTCGAACTATAAGCCTGAAATGAAAAAGCATTTGAAGGCTAACAATAGTTTACGGCGACTTCCTGATTTAAAACATACCATATCAAATTCTTAATACGTTAATGACTAAAGGTATTGTAAGAGCCTTAGTGTTGTTGTTTATATTCAGTTCGCATTTTTATGTGTTTCTGAAATATTTAAAGGATGACTGCCCTTATAAAATAACGGGCTGGCCCTGGCGGGCTGCCAAACTATTGTCCCTATTTTATACTGGGCTTGACCAGTGCGGCTATGGAAAGAAAAATCACGCTTGCTTTTTTGTATTTTCGCTAGCCGTACTGTTGGGCAAGATTATTTCAATAAATAAGTTTAGTGCAACAAATACTGAGACTTAACTGTCATGGGTTTGTATATATCCGCGCACGATACCCATGTAATGTTTCATTTATCAGTGAGAAATTGCTAAGACTTGCTGTAAGGTTTATTATCGCGCAGCATTACATCGTCTGTAATACTTAAAACTCCTCAATTTAGATATTCATGAAACATTATAAAACACTTAAAACACAGACCACACTGCTTACATTATTATTCCTCATATCGGTCATTATCGTCTTTGGTTTAAAGCCCGTGACAATAGTTTTGGTAGTGGGGACTTTAACGGTCATGGGTTTCATCTGGCGGTTATTTCGCGCACTACAGCGACAGATTGGTGACCAACAGTTTCAGAATTTCCGCCAGCTGGAAACCTTATCTGGGCTTTATAATACGCTCGATATTCAGCACCCGTTGCCTTTGACCAGACATACTGCGGCCTCCCCTGATTTTTTGCATTTGCTAGCCAACGAAATATTCAGACTCCGCCCCTTACTAATTGTAGAGGTGGGAAGTGGAACCTCTACGTTGGTTGCCGCTTACTGTTTGAAAAAAATAGGCCAGGGGAAAATAATATCGCTCGACCATTTGGAAAAATATGCCTCGATTACCCAACAAACTATCAAATCTCATGACCTTGATAATTTTGCGGAAGTTGTTTACTCCCCATTAAAAACCTATGAGAAAGATGGCGCTAGCCTATTGTGGTATGACGACTCTGTGCTGAAACCCGTCGATTCGATTGATCTACTTATCGTTGATGGCCCCCCTAAAGGCGTGTCGGAGTTAGCGCGATATCCTGCCCTACCACTTCTCAAAGACAAATTGCATGAAGGTTCGATCGTTTTACTAGATGATGGTGCACGGGTAGAAGAAACTAAAACAGTTGCGCTTTGGGAGAAGGAACTCGGGTTAACAAGCTCGTTTCATTCCATGGAAAAAGGTGCCTTTCTTTGCTATTTTCGAAAAAAGCAAGATGGGGCTTAATGTACGAATAACAGCTACGTTATATGTAATCAAACCTTTCGATTTCATGCTTCATTAATGAACCCAGTTTTTTAGATGTTTGGCTGTGGTCCATGCGTCAAAGACCCATTATCCTGTCGCGCCAAATTCTCGGTTTATTTCTGAAAGAGTAGTTTTAGCAGTGCTCACTGTTATCTCCTTTAAACTGGATCTGAGTTATGTAATTGCCTAATTGGCCTAACATGCTGCCCCCCAATATTGCCGAACTGCTCCATCCATTCCTGGATGGTGTGCCGTCCTAGGATATTCTAGGGCATTCATACCGCGATCAGGTCGGAGATTGGGGTCGCTATAAACGCCTGTAGAGCATTGATTCAGGATTTAAAGGTAACTTTCACTCCCAGGAGCCTCAAGGAGCTTTCTTCGTTCCTCAGAACTCCTCCTTGACCCTCCTTGCGCTACAGTTTTAGCTAGTCATGAATCAATACTCTGTTCTCTTTACCTGTGCACGGTACAAACCACCTTATATATAGGGGGACGTAACAGATGGGTCTAAGTTCTTCCAGTTAGACTCTGTATCGACCTTCCTCTTGCTCAGAAACGATATGTGCCTTTTTAATTCACTTAAGTATTTGGACACTGTCGGCTGACGGCCATTCTACTTTAGAAGCGATTTCGTTCACGATCATTTCTTTCAGCGCCAGGTGCTCAATTGGCATTATGTGTTTGGGGTCACCAATCGCGCTGAAAATATCGTAGCTAGTTTTAACTCGGGGAAAATTTTTACTACATATTCCGATATAGCAATCTTTAAGGAAATGTTTCTACCCCGTTTCAATTCCTTAACCACTAATTAGGCAGTGAAACAATAACCTTGCCATGCGTATGGCCTTCTTCGATGTACTCAAGTGCCTCGGAAGTTTTGGATAG
>JBLIOG010000095.1:0-13286 GCA_047639625.1 Gammaproteobacteria bacterium | reverse complement strand
GTTTTCTGAAGTTCGAGCGTGCCTGCTCGAACAGGACATAGAGACTCAATTACGAGCAATCAGAATGCCGATTGATTGGCTGGAAATTGACTATGATGCCGAACAGACTTGTTTAACTGTAAAAGCCGAACTTTCGTCCGGCTGTTACATGACTACATTGTTAGATCATTTTATTAATACGAATCAGATCTGAAACTGACCATTAAAATAAAACTCTCAACCTTTCAATGCCGCCAACATACTGTCTGCATCGCTTACTTTAAACTCACCACCCTCTTCAACATTGAGTGTCTCAACGACGCCGTCGTTAATAATCATGGCATATCGCTGTGACCTTACCCCCATTCCAGCAGCCACCAGATCCAGAGTAAGACCAATTGCGCTGGTGAATTCAGCACTTCCGTCAGCCACCATGAGAATTTTATCTTCAACATTTTGCGAAACACCCCAGGCATGCATGACAAAAGCATCATTAACGGATAGACAAACAATCTGATCAATGCCAGCTGCGAAGATTTCATCCGATCGCACCAAAAACCCAGGTACATGATGTGCCGAACAGGTCGGTGTGAAAGCGCCAGGTAGCGCAAATAATATAACTTTCTTACCAGCAAACAACTCATCACTCGGACATGGTGTCACTTTATTGTCTAGCATTTGATGTAAGGTAACTGAAGGTAGCTTGTCGCCAACTTGAATGGACATTGAATTTCTCATCTAATTATTAAGTTAATAATTATAGGCTGAATCAGGTTTTGGAAACATTCAATTTTATAAATGTAAGCGATTTTTTTAACGCTGATTTTTTTTGGATAAACCTGTAATATTTCTTATTCAATTTGATTCTAATTACAACGGATACAATCTTGCCTTCACCTCATTTAAGATTCAAGACTCATTGGATATTCGACATGGACGGCACCTTAACAAACAGTGCTCATGATTTTGAAATGATGCGCCGTGAATTAGGTCTTGCTGCCGAGGCTCCTATTCTGGAAGCACTGCAATCAATGGATCAGACAGTAGCGGCCCCTCTCTGGGAAAAGTTAAATGATCTCGAATTTCATTTCGCCGGCTTGGCGAGTGTTATGGCGGGTGCAGCTGAGTTATTGGAAAGCCTTTACCAGCGGGGCATTCGGCCCGGCATTCTGACCCGAAACACTATGCCAGTAGTCGAACAAACACTTAGAGCCTGTAATCTCGCTGATTTTTTTCATCCAGATGACATCCTCGATCGAGATGCCTGTGCGCCTAAGCCATCACCGGATGGAATTCTAAAATTATTATCGAACTGGCAAGCCGATGCTTCCGATAGCGTAATGGTTGGGGATTTTCTATATGATCTAAAGGCGGGCAGAGATGCGGGTGTGACTACGATACATATCAACCCTCGAGGAGATTATGCCTGGCCAGAATTCACAGATTTTGGTATTTCTAACCTTGGCCAGATACAAGCTGTATTCGAACAATAGCATCAGTCGTTTTTTTCCTTTTCGAAACTATATTTCCACGCATTCCCTCGCAGGTATTAAAAGCTAACGATTTGTTAGATTTGATGTGAAACCTTGAGCATTAATTTTGGTCTCTAGACAAGGTCGAAGATTTTTTCTGAATTATAAAGATGAACATCCTTTCCTTAAACTTGAAGAGAAATTAGTGTGATTTTTAAAAAGCTAACAATATTGGTTTTATCAACAATTGTCTTATCTGCGTGCGGAAATGGGGAAGGTGGTCGATCCAATCTGGACGACTCTTCGGACGCTCAATATCAGGTCAGATTTGTATCAGTTTGGGATGACATTGATTTTCCAACCCAGTTTCCTTCAAATGCTCACTTTTCTGGATTAGTTGGTGCAACCCACAGTGAAATAATCAGTTTCTGGAGCCCTGGTGATTTAGCCAGTAGCGGTATTAAACAGGTTGCTGAAACGGGAAGGAAAACTCTCTTTCTTTCTGAAATTAATACTGCCTTCAATAATGGCGATGTCGATCTGATACTGAATGGCGGTAGTATTGGAACCTCTCCTGGTAACGTCAGTTATGAATTCAGTATCAATAGAAGCCATTCGCTGGTGACTCTCGTGTCTATGGTTGCCCCGAGCCCTGACTGGTTTGTCGGTGTCCATGGCCTTGATTTATTTGATCCAAACCAAGATGACTGGGTTTCATCTTTTACCATTGAATTAGAGGTATATGACGCGGGAACTGATTCAGGTTTAACATTTAGATCAGCCAACAATCAAACAGAACCGCGTGAAATTGTTGCCCTGTTATCTTCTCAAACCAGCGATACTGATTTTATAAAGGGTCTCCAAAGTGGCACATTACAGGCTATTGGTAGTTTTATATTTACGAGAATTAAGTAATCACAATAATCTTAAGATCCGTAGCTATTAGTTTTTAATCTCATATTGTACTTTGGAACAGATTTTTAGATCAAAGTACAACATGACCCGGAATTAAGGGTTGCGAAGGGACGAGATTTTTATGTCTTTTAAGTGCCCTATATTTACTGAATATTAGGTAAGTATCTATTCTTTTAATGACTCATCGACGAAACCTTGACTCCCATACTCGCTCGCAGGCCCTTTCCCGCCAGGTCCCAGTCTGCCGCCTTCGCCAAGATGGCCCTGGCCGGGAACATAATTGAATTCAACTCTTAGACCATCCGGATCTTCAAACAAAAATGAATAATATCCCGGTGCATACTGTGTGCCATCTTCTGGAGCATGAATGATTTTTGCGCCGAGTTCCTCGTTTACATACTTTGCGATTGCGTCGATGTCTTCCGCGCTTCTTGCGCGAAAGCAGATGTGATGGAGCCCGACAGTGTCCTGGTCGAACTTTTTATGTTGTTTTTCAGGCGGGGCAACTCGAATCAAAATCCCAGTGCGGCTGCCGATGCAGTAAAGCGATTCTTCATTCCGAAGAAGCGTTTTCATTTCGAGAAAATGGCACAGCCCTTCCCAGAAAGGCAGACCGGTTTCCGCTGTGTTAATCGTCAGGTGAATGTGGGCTATGCCATTAACTGCAACTGTCATCAGTTTTTCTCTAAATATTGTTCTATTACAGGAGGTTCGAAATGCGTAATTGCTGTTTGCTAACACTGTCGTAAGGTTCGTCTCGGGTTTTATCGTGGACGCCCATTCGGTAGTGAACAAAGGACTCTTCATCATCATAATGCATGAAGGGGTTACCCTCGATCTGTTCAGACAGGGTACAGGTTTTTTTCACCGAATAATTGTGCCCGGGATGAATAATCATGTCCTGCGGTAAGCGGTCTTTCATGGTGTTCAAGGTTTCGAACATTTGTTCGGGACTGCCACCACTCATGTCACATCGGCCACAACCAAAAACAAACAGGGTATCGCCGGTTATGATTTCATTACCGAGTTGATAACAGGCAGATCCGGGCGTATGTCCGGGGGTATGTAGCATTTTTATGTTGGTATCACCAACAACCAGTTCATCACCGCCGTGATGCAATGATGGTTTATCCAGGTCATGCTTCCAGAATTCATATTCTGGCTTTAGTAGATGAACTTCGGCGTTTTCACGCTCAAGAATGCCTTCTATTCCATTGATATGGTCGTGGTGGCTATGGGTTAGCAATATGTCTGTGATAGTTAGGTCTAGACTGTCAGCTTTTTTGAAGATTTCATCGACTTCCCAGGCTGGATCGACGACAGCGGTTTTGCCTGTTTTGCAATCTTCAATCAAATAGACAAAATTCAGCATTGGGCCGAGTTCGAGTGCATGCACTTTGAATCCACTATCAGACATCGTTTGACTCTCGTTATTAAAAGTATGAATTATACCAATCCAGCCTTCTGACGCTGGATTTTTTGGTCGTTTCTTACGACAATAGCTTTCTTTTTTCAGTGGCATCGAATAATCGTATTTGAGGCCAAATCATACGAGCAAATAAATGAGCAAAATATCAGCTAAAAAGGTAGTTCTGGCTTATTCAGGTGGCCTTGATACATCGGTAATTCTCAAGTGGCTTGAAGATGAATACGATTGCGAAGTCGTCACTTTTACCGCAGATATCGGGCAAGGCGAAGAAGTTGAGCCAGCGCGTGCAAAAGCAGAGAAGTATGGCGTCAAGGAAATTTACATAGAGGACCTTCAGGAAGAGTTTGTTCGTGATTTCGTCTTTCCGATGTTCCGGGCCAATGCCATCTACGAAGGCGAGTATCTTCTGGGGACGTCGATAGCCCGACCTTTGATTTCCAAACGGCTGGTTGAAATTGCCGCTGAAACCGGCGCCGACGCAGTTTCGCATGGCGCAACCGGCAAGGGCAATGACCAGGTCCGATTCGAACTCGGGGCTTATGCGCTTAACCCTGACATTCGAATTATCGCGCCCTGGCGCGAATGGGATTTAAACTCCCGAGAAAAATTGTTGGCCTATGCCGATGCTGCTGGCATTGCTATCGAACAGAAGCAAGGTACTAAGTCACCTTATTCGATGGATGCTAATTTGCTGCATATTTCTTATGAAGGCGGAGATCTCGAAGATCCCTGGGCCGAAGCTGAAGAGTCAATGTGGCGCTGGTCGGTGTCTCCTGAATCTGCACCTGATAGTCCTACTTATTTAGAAATAGGTTATGAAAAAGGCGATATCGTTTCAATTGATGGGGAGCGTCTATCACCCGCGCAGGTTTTAACCAAATTGAATCAGGTCGGTGGTGCTAACGGAATAGGCCGGCTCGATATCGTTGAAAATCGATATGTCGGTATGAAATCTCGCGGTTGTTATGAAACACCCGGTGGCACGATTATGATGAAAGCTCACCGGGCGATTGAGTCAATCACGCTTGATCGCGAAGTTGCACATTTGAAAGATGAACTTATGCCGAAGTACGCTTCTATGATTTATAACGGTTACTGGTGGAGCCCTGAGCGATTGATGATGCAGCAAATGATTGACGCGTCGCAGGTTACTGTAAATGGCGAAGTTCGGGTTAAGTTGTACAAAGGGTCTATTTCAACGGTCGGTAGGAAGTCAGAAACTGATAGTTTGTTTGATCAAGCTATAGTCACATTCGAAGATGATCGTGGTGCTTACGATCAAAAAGATGCGGAAGGTTTTATCAAATTAAATGCGTTGCGATTGCGCATTGCTGGTAAACGTTGAAACAAATTTTTCTGATCAATATCATCGGGCTGATAGCCTTGCTATCAGCCTGTGATACAACCCCAAATAAAGGTTCAATTAGTCAAATCCAGGCCCGCCTTTTCACCGATTCACTTCAACAAGTCAGCGATGCCGGGCGACAATTGCAGCAACCCTTGGCTGATTCCCTGGCTTTCGAATCCATATTGAAGAAAATGGATGAAGGATTAGGGTTGGCTTACCAGGTAGAAGCCGCAACCCTTGATTTATTACACAATGATCTGGCAAAACGTTTTAATCGTCAATTTATTAAAGGTGTTGAAGAGTATCGAATTGGTATCGAAGCAGGCGACGAGACGACTCAAAAAAATGGATTATTACTTTTGCAGCAGTGGACAAGCTACTGGCAGAAAAATCGGGATGACATAATAAAAACACTCGAGGATCTCAGTCATGGCGCGACCCGTTAGAATTATTGCCTGTATTAATGAACGGCTCGCAATGAGTCAAAAGTCCTGTGCTGGCACCGGTGGGAGCCGGGAGCTGATAGCAAAGCTTCGCGTCATGATGGATAGCGAAGGAATGGCGTCGATCGAAATTATTGAGCAAGTTTGCCTGGGCCGCTGTATCGAAGGCGCTATCATGAGAATAGCGCCGGGCGGATCTTTTTTCACCGAGATCCAGCCGGAGCAACTTTCGGCAATTGTTGATTCCCTCAAGACCTTTATCGCTAATCGTCCGGAATAAGCGTGCAGACAGTGCAGGGCTTGGTCAATGGGAAGGTTCAGGGCGTGGGATTCCGCTACTATCTGTTGCAACTGGCAACATTGCACAAGTTAACAGGCTATTGCAGGAACACGGATGAAGGTCGAGTTAATTTCTTTAGGTGATTAGCAACAGTGTTCAACAGGATACAATTAATTGTCACCCGTGGTAATAATGTGCAATGGTTTCGCACCCTTAATGCTACCCCATTTCATAGTAAATCTCTCTACAGGGTACGCCTCAATTGGCGTCCCTCGGCAATTGCTCCTGCATTGCTCTACCACCGGACCGCCGGACCGCCGGACCGCCGGACCGCTACATCCATGTAAGCGTGCCAATTGACCCCGATTAAAACGCTATTTACCCGCGTGCTTGAAAGGGAATTAAAAAAACCTCGCAGCTTTCGAGATAGTTGTGTTTTCTTTTGACTTTAAATGCCCATTAGAGAGTGCCGCCGCAGGCCACTCTCGGAGGGTGCGCCCTTTTGCTTACTTTTGGGGCTTCAAAAGTGAGGCGTACCCCATAGAGGGAGTCACTATGGAACCCCGTAATCATTTGGGTGCGGAAAAATGTTTAGCAAAATGGCAATACAACTTATTTGAATTCTATACTTCGATATTTAATCGAAAGCTTGAATTGAGTGTTCTTGCTAATCACTTTTACTAATCTGATAGTCCATAATCACGACCTTTTGCTAAAATAGGTTAATCATCACCAGACCGGGCTTGTACATCAACGTCTCCTTCATCATCAATATTGACGATGAAATTAATCGGTCGGCAGCAAACATAACAGTCTTCGATATATTCCTGCGAGGCTTCAGATCCATCAATTAGAATCGTAAACCGTTCCCAACAATAAGGGCATTGCACCAGTTTTTCGAGTAATGCCTGGTTCATTATTGTGTTGATCTCAAGCGATAGATATTTCCGCTATCGGTAGCGAAATAAATTAAATCGTCTGGCCCCTGGGTTAGTGCTCGAACACGTTGCTGCAACGACTCCAGGATTCTCCATTCGCCTATGGCCTGTTGATCTTCATTCAGCTCAATCAAATTTAAATGCTGCAATTTCAAAGCGCCTGCAACCAGGCGGTTGTTGAATTTTTCAAATTTACGACCCTTATAGAGTAGTAATGAACTCGGCGCTATAGACGGTATGTATACCTGAACAGGATCGATCATTCCCGGTACCGATGTTGATTCCCCGACAGCAAGAGGCGCCCAATATTCGCGACCGTGACTGGCAATTGGCCAGCCATAATTTCCACCACGTTTAATCAGGTTAATTTCATCACCACCGCGTGGCCCATGTTCTATCGCCCAGAGTTGTCCGGTTGTGTCGTCGTAAGCGAGACCCTGGGGGTTTCTGTGCCCATAACTCCAGATGCCGGGTGCTGCACCTTTAATAGAATTGAATGGATTATCCTGAGGAATCCGACCATCGAGATGCAGGCGAATGATACTGCCTGCATGATTGGTTAAATCCTGAGCATTCTCGCGTTTGCCGCGATCGCCAACACTGAAAAAAATATGTCCCTGCTTATCAAAAGCAATACGGCTTCCAAAATGTTGACCGGAATTCGATGCCGAACGGGTTATCAATAAATCTTCCCATTGTTGCAGTTGATTGTTCTTGAAAACAGCTCTGGAAAGCGTTGTAGCGGGCCCTGAAGACGTCGGTTTACTGTAAGTGAAATAGAGATGCCGATCGTTGTTAAAATCGGGTGAAGGCTTGACGTCGAGCAATCCTCCTTGACCGATAACTTCAATTCGAGGTCGAAAGGTCAGATAGTTCCATTTCCCCGTTTGAATATTCAGGGTTCCGATTCGACCGGTACGTTCAGTATATACAATGGTGTTTTCACTGATAAAGGCCAGAGACCATATCGATTGATGTCTGGAACTGACTTTCTCTAGCGTGAACAAATTATCCGGCAGGGATACAGGTTTTGAAATGGTGGGCGCAGCAACGGCAAACTGGCATATGGTTATCGTCAAAGCAAATAGGCCGGAGCGGATCCATGCTAGTCGGTTCAGGTATTTCGTGATTAGGTTAGTCATAAAGACGGATAATATTCGATCTCAACTAACTGTCGCAAGCGCTGCTCGGATATAATGTAAATACCTGCCCAGTTGGACCTGATTTACCTGAATGCAAACTGCCATAGTTCCCGTTAAACAAGATTTGGTGCTCCTCGGCGGCGGCCATAGTCATCTATTTGTATTGCGTTATTTTGCGATGAACCCCATTGATTCAGTTCGGGTTACTCTCATTACGCGAGATATTGAAACCGCCTATTCAGGAATGCTGCCCGGACTGATTGCCGGTCATTATCAATACGATGAAGCTCATATAGATTTACAGCCGCTTTGTCGTTTTGCCAATGCTCATTTGATTCATGCGAATGTTGTGGGAATTGATGGTCAGGCCCATTCCATTCAGCTCGAAGACCGTCCATCTATTTCATACGATTTGTTATCGATCAATACTGGATCAACGCCGGCTTTTGGCCAAAGCGATGATTTTGATGTTTTGCAGTTTGCTATCAAACCGGTTGGTCGATTTTTAAATACCTGGAACCAGCTCGAATCCAGAATAAAGCAGGGCAAGCTGAATCAATTAACGGTAGTCGGAGGCGGGGCAGGTGGTGTCGAATTAATTCTATCGCTGCATTATCGGATAAGTTTATTGGTAAAAGAAAACCTCCCTGAATTAACACTGGTTTATCAGGATGATGAATTGCTCAGGTCACATAATACAGGCGTTCAGCGCCGCTTCTATGAGGTTCTTCGCGATAAAAAAATTCGAATAATCAATCAGTTTGAAGCGGTGCGATTTGAAGATGGCCTACTAATTGCCAACGATGGAAACCAACTGGAAACTGAAGCTGTTATTTGGGCAACGAATGCGACGGCACCCGTCTGGTTGGAGGATAGCGGCATTAAACTCGATGATAATGGCTTCATTCAAGTGAACGAATATCTGCAGTCGATTTCACATGTCAATATATTTTCAGCGGGTGATGTGGCGAGCCAACAAAATCAAGCCAGACCTCGATCTGGTGTTTTTGCTGTTCGTCAGGGGTTGCCACTTGCCGCTAATTTAAAACGATTTTTAAAAAAACAACGGCTCAAGCCTTTTAGGCCCCAACGCAGGTTTTTGTCGCTAATTTCTACGGGTGATCGAGTTGCAGTCGCCAGTCGAGGAGACTGGGTCGCGAGTGGCCGATGGCTGTGGTGGGTCAAAGATAGAATCGATCGACGATTTATCAATAAATTTTCAAAGCTACCGGTCATGGCTGATTCAGACTCTGAATCGGATAATGCAATGCGCTGTGGCGGATGTGGTTCAAAGGTCGCGAGTGGTTTGCTACAAACTGTATTAACTCAGTTATCAAAACAATCCAGACCAAATCAGCAGATGTTGTCGAGCGAGGTTGAAGACGCTTACGTGGTTCCGATATCCGCTTCGGGTAATTTGATTCAATCAGTAGATTATCTTCGTCAATTTATCAATGACCCTTATTGCTTTGGTGAGCTTGCGGCAATCCATGCTGTTAGCGATTTATATGCGATGGGGGTTGAACCTTCGCATGTTCAGGCAATTGCATCCGTGCCTTTCGGAGATCCGCAGAAACAAAGCCAGGACTTGTATCAATTGATGTCAGGTGCTTTGGCAGCCCTCGATAAAATGGACGCTGCTTTAGTTGGAGGGCACAGCTTTGAAAGTCACGAATTTGGGCTTGGGTTTTCAGTTAATGCGCTTACTGACGAGCAGATGCTCTGGAAAAAATCGGGAATGCAGGTAGGTGATAACTTAATATTGACCAAACCGCTTGGCAGCGGTGTTTTATTTGCGGCAGATATGCGACATCAGGCTAAAGGGCGATGGATTAAGTCAGCTATTATCGAAATGCTCATTTCCAATCAGGCGGCTATGCAGGTTTTTAGAGCGATTGGCATTAATGCCTGCACCGACGTTACCGGTTTTGGATTGGCAGGGCACTTGTCGGAAATGCTAGATTCGTCGTTTGTTTCTGCACGTCTCGATATAGACGCTATTCCGTTGTATGAAGGTGTAGAACGTCTGATTAAGGCAGGGTACCAGAGCTCGTTATATGAACCAAACCGATCTGCGGGTTTAATTAATATGACTGGAGACGACGCCCTGAAATGGCGTGTTAAGGTGCTGTTTGACCCACAAACCTGTGGTGGTTTACTGGCCTCAATCGAGGCTGGCAAGGCTGAGGACTGTGTAACGGCCCTGAATCAGGCTGGCGTTCTGCATGCCAGTATCATTGGCGAGATATTCGACACAGATGACGGCAAACACCGAATTATTTTGGAGCCACCACCTGTTTGAAATGGTTGGGCATTAGTGCTGAGCCATCGGCGAGGTTACGAAAAAGCCGAGTCATTCGTGACGTTGAAACATTGTCTTGATTTGGAGCTTTTTTACCAGATTGGATATCGACCAGAGAAACCGTTCGAGTTTCAAAGCTGAGTCGGCAGCGTGATGATAAATTCTGACTGGAGCCATGCAGATGCGCCGCCGAAAAACACAAAATATCACCAGGCTCAAGTGTGGGTTGTAAAACCTGACCACCGGGTTCTTCGAGAGGGACAGGGACGGCCTGATAATCGGTTGGTCGATAATGTTCAATCTGTTTCTCTTTGGCTGTTGCATACCGGTTGTATCGCCAGTCGGTCGTAGTATTTTTAATGGGTTGGTTGAAGTAGTCGATATAGAACTTGATGCCGGTTTTTTCTGGGTATGGAAATATCGGCCCCCACCAGTTTATTTGCTGATAAATTCCAGCGCCCCAGGTATCTCGATGAACCGTCACAGAACCATGGGTGGGATTGGGATTTGAGCTTTCAGGTGGAACCACTCGAAAAATGAAACGATCAGCGTAGGTTTTGTTTTGAGGGTAATCGAGAGAGATCAAAAATTGTTTAAACAGATTTATACATTGAGAATCTAGTTGCGCGATAGTTTGATATTTAAAGATGAGTTTGGCCCAGTCATCGTAGTTTAGTCGATCTAGTGTTGACGATGGGTCTGAGTCGTTTAAATGATCTATGCAAATTTTTTGAACGCGATCGCAAAATTTAATCAGATCCGGCTGTTGCCGGATCCAGAGAATCTCCCCGCTGAAAATCGAATCTCGAATTTCCCGCGGGGAAGGTATTTCAAAAACTTCTCGAATCAATCAACTATTCCTTGCTTCCAGTAACCCAGGTATTCCTCGCTTCCAGTAACCCAGATTCCTGAATAACCTGTGCGCAGGCTGCTTCCTGGTGGGGTGCCATCAGATGGGCACCGGCACAACCTTCAATTTCTGAAAACCCCTGCAGAAGTTCTGCACAAATGGCGCGCCCTTCGGCGCGTTGATCCTGTGCACCGTCTAGTCGATTAATAATGGCGTCAGGTACATGAACACCAAACAGATTCTCATTCATCCAACGTGCGGATTTAGCCGAAGCAAGCGGGCCGATGCCAATGAGAAAATAAGCTTTTTCGGTAAAACCACCATCAACCAGTCCCTGGCAATAACGTTTAACTTTTTCGAGATCAAAGCAATACTGGGTTTGGAAAAATTGGGTACCGTTATCAATTTTCGCCTGTAACCGACCCGCTGGCCATTTATCACCCGGCTCGGCTGGCATTTCGGCTGCACCTAAAAATAATGAGGGGGGAGGTATGATTTCTCTGCCCGATGGATACTGACCTTTATCGCGCATATCGCGCATCTGGCGCATTAAATCGCCGCTATCCAGTTCAAATACTTCGGCAGCGTCGGGTTGGTCACCGGCGGCCATTTTATCCCCGGTTAAACATAGAAAACTATGGATACCGAGCGCCGATGCACCAATGACGTCACCCTGTAAGGCAAGCCGATTACGATCTCTAGTGGTAAGTTGTAGGACTGGGTCAATGCCTTCACGCGCCATTATGGCCGCTGCAGCCAGAGCTGACATGTGAACGCGGGCGCTTGCACCATCAGTAACATTAACGGCATCGGCAATATCTTTCAAACAGTTAACTCGATCGAGTACCACTTGCGCCGAAGCGGCATCAGGTGGTGATGTTTCTGCGGTCATTGCAAAGTGGCCGGCGGCAAGAACCTGTTGCAGCTTTCCTTGCCCAGTAGCTTGATTTGACATAAGTAAATTCTCGTAATTTAAGTGTTTAAGTTTTGTTTAACCTGATTGAGCGAATCGGCCATTAAATAAGCCAGCTCTACAACCTGATCGGCATTTAATCGGGGATCACAGCTGGTTTGATATCGACTGGAAAGGTCCGAATCGGTAATTTCAAACGATCCACCGGTACATTCCGTCACGTGCTCGCCAGTCATCTCCAGATGTATCCCACCGGGGTGGCTCCCCTCGGCATGATGAACCTCAAAAAATTGACGAAGCTCACGGATGATGTCATCAAATTTGCGAGTTTTGTAACCGCTGTTTGATTTTACCGTATTGCCATGCATCGGGTCAGAAGACCAGACTACACTGCGCCCCCCATTTTTAACCGATCTTACCAGTTCAGGGAGCTTCTCGAGTAGCACGTCGGCACCCATGCGTGTGATCAATGTTAGACGTCCTGGGGTATTGTCAGGATTTAACGCGTCAATCAATTTGAGTAATTCGTCGCTGCTGATAGACGGGCCGATCTTGACACCGATAGGATTTCTGATTTGCTTGAAAAATTCAATATGAGCATGGTCGAGCTGACGGGTTCGTTCACCAATCCAGACAAAGTGGGCAGAACAGTTATAAACTTTTCCCGTTAAAGAGTCGGTACGTGAGAGTGCTTCTTCGTAATTCAATAACAGCGCTTCGTGGGAGGTAAATAGCTGGGTTTCACGCAGCGTCGGCGCTGTTTGCGAATTAATACCGCAAACCTCCATGAAATTCAGGGCATCCTGTATTCGATGGGACATGGTTTCATAACGGGCCACGGCAGGATTGGAACGTATATAGCTCATATTCCACTCGTGAACTTGATGCAAATCCGCCAGTCCTCCTTGTGCAAATGCTCGAAGTAAATTCAAAGTTGAGGCACTTTGGTGATAGGCCTGCAACATTCGGTCAGGATCCGGAATACGAGCGTCACTGGTGAAATCTGGGCCATTGATAATATCGCCCCGATAGCTCGGTAACGAAACACCATCAATGGTTTCTTCATCAGCAGATCGAGGTTTAGCGAATTGACCCGCCATACGGGCTACTTTTGTGACCGGTTTAAGTCCACCAAATGTGAGTACAACCGCCATCTGCAGTAAAACCTTGAACGTGTCGCGAATTTTGTTAGCGCCGAATTCGTTAAAAGATTCGGCGCAATCACCGCCCTGTAACAGCAAGCGTTTACCTTCTGAGACTTCGGCGAGTTCTGCT
>JBLIOG010000094.1:0-13372 GCA_047639625.1 Gammaproteobacteria bacterium | reverse complement strand
TCAAAAATATTATTCTGTTTCATGAGTGGCGTACTCCTCGGTTATTGGTAAATGTTTTAGTCAACATCTAATCAACCAGATACGCCGCTTGTTTTCAATCTCTAAACACTACTTTTGGTTATAACTCGCTTTAACCGTGTGCGTGGCTAAGGCATCCATCAAAGCCGGTGACAGGCAGTCATAAGGCTCCAGTCCCAATTCGTGCAGTCTGGCCCGTACTGCATCCATATTATCGGGGCTCTCACCCGATTCAATAATTGAGGATACAAACGCGGCGAATTCTGGTGGGGACCATCCTTCATCACCAGACAATTCAGTATGGATGAAATCCAGTCCGAAAAACCGATGAGAATCATCTTCGATGCGACCAAACATGTGGGTACCACATTCCTTACAGGCATGGCGCTAAATACCGACATTTGGATCAACGATCTCTAGCTTATCCTGGTTATCGCTAACGCTTAGCTTGTCCCGCGATACGACAGCTACTTGCGAAAACGTCGCACCCTCGGGTTTCCAGCATTGTGTGCAGCCACAAGCATGATTGTGCGCGGTCTGAGCTCCAACTTTTACGATTACGGGATTACTCGATCACCTGCATGAAAGTGTTCCTCCTGAAAAGCCCTCTTTGGCTGGTTTACTGCCAGCGTCAATCTGTGGGTGTATTGTCAACGTCATTGTAGTCGCTCCTCATGGTTTATTAGACTTGTCGTAAAACACAAACCTATGTCAATAATTGGAGTTTGGGGGACAGAGAAATTGAAGGCATAACGGTAAACGCGCAATAGACACCACCGGATGAATATCGCCAATTTGTAGCGCAATGGCATACTAAAAGAAGCCCTAAAATAGGCGGACAACGCCTAGAAGGAACATTGGAGTTTTGTTTTAGCTCCTTGGAGGATATGGGCGTAAGCCAAGTAGTATTTCAGACTTATTTGATAGATGCATTTTTATTAAAGTGGCATCCGTGTATTCAGAAAGACTCTCTACAACGCGTGCATACACAATCTCTTGCTTATCACTTGTGTCAATCTCTAAGCACTTGTTACGCTGTTTGAATAGTTCTACAGTCGGTAAAGTTTCTTCTTTATAGGTGTCAAAACGTAGCTTCAAGCTGTCGACGTTATCATCACTACGCCCAGAGTATTTGGCTCTACCTAATATGCGCTTTTCAAGCACATCGTAAGGGCATTCGAAGTACAACATTGTTGGTAGTTCTGAATCACGTCCAAAAATCTCATACCAGGCTTCCATGTTGTTTAATGAACGTGGGAAGCCGTCCAGTAGGAAGTTTTGATTGCCAGTGGTGCGAGTAAGATTTTCCATCGCCTCTTTTAGCAACGTCACCACGATCTCGTTGGGTACGAGTTCTCCGGCAGTAATAAACTGTTCGATGGTGGCAGCTTGCGGCCCTTTGGCATCAAGTTCTGCTCTTAGTAGATTACCGGTAGATAGATGCGCCCAGCCAAGTTGTTCTTCAGCCACTTCGCACATGGTTCCTTTGCCGCTTCCAGGTCCGCCGATCACAAATACAACATTAGGTGAGGGGCAAGGTTCCCTAGGATCATAGTGGTGGAGAACAACCTTTGGAGCTGGTGCTACGCCCTTGTGGTATACGTGCCATTCTCGTGTGGTGGGTGGGAGTTCGTCTTCGCTGGTATCGTCATAGGCTAGATGCCCGTCGAGCCTGCAGATTCTCCAAGACGTATAGCTGTTTGAATAGGATAGAGCAGGGCTTCTCTCACTTTTTCCATCAGCTCGGTCCCATGCCATCCTGCCGTTCCAATAACCGATGCTAGAGATCGTTCCAGATTCGGATTCTGCCGGAGGTGCTGTTGATGGTACGTACAGACCATCGCATTCAGGTAGACCGGCACCCGAGACCTCAATGAAATAGGTATTCGGTGGTAGCGCTTTTGACTCGCTCATGATGACAGTAACAATTAGAGTATTCGTCTGAATACTAAACGTTTCGCGAGGCCTTGTCGCCATCAGAGCTGAACCAACAGCAGACTAGGGTTCACATTAGGCGTGAAATGATCGAATAGCACTGATTTGGAGGATAATTTTATGCTACCCATGGGAACAATACTTGCATGTAACTCGGGTCAGATCACAGTATTTGCTAATATACTACAACACATAGTATACCTTCATAGGTTCTTCAATCCGCGGTCGTCCCAGTTGAGCTGGACGGGTTTGGCCTTTTGACATCTGTTCAATCTTGTCTTTAAAATTGGCTCGACCAAGTCCCCGCTCTTTGTTCAGCGCCGCTCGAATATCATGTACCTGTTTATCTTCCAGGTGATTCCGAAATAACTCCCGGTAGGAAAAACACTTATCGATTATAGTCGTTCCTGGTGACTCATAGATGGGATGACTAGTAATCAATCGATCAGACTTACCTTGAGCATTATGAAAATAACTAGACCATCGATAGTCACTCGGGCTATCGACCATACCGGCCTTGACGGGATTCATGATGCATTCAATGGCATTCGCAAACGCTGCAAAAGTTTAAGCAGCAAGTTCGGCGATTAACGAACCGCAACTGGGGTGTATCGATGCGATATCAGCTCTTCAAAACCAGTCAGTTTGTTCGAGGCTGGATTAATTATTTTGGTATCGCCAACTGCTATCAACTCTGTGTCGATCTGGATCACTGGATTCGGCGTCGTATCAGGATGGCTTATTGGCGGCAGTGGCGCAGGCCACGAACTAAGGTGAGAAGCTTGATGAGATTAGGTGTTCATGTTCGATCAGCGGTTGCGTGCGGCATTACCAGCAAAGGTCCATGGCGTAGTGCTAAGACTCCGGGGATACAGCAGGCTCTTTCGAATGCTTATCTTAAATCTGAAGGGTTATATGCGCTACGTGATGGGTGGATTAAGCTTCATCATTCCGGATGAAACGCCCTGTGCGGATTTGTCGGTCCGACGCTTCGGCGCAGGGTGTTGTGGGGGCTGAGGGTTAGAGACCCCCGGCTACCCGATTATACCGTCTTTCCTGCCATTGCTGAAAGCTGGACAAAGACACCAGCTACCTCCGAATTACCTACAACACGTGTTAAATGACCTTTTCCCGAAGTGTCTTCCACAAGAATAAGGCTTCCTGCAGAAAACCTTCGAGTCTCGCCATCACTGACCTGAATTTCTAACTCACCCGACATCTGAAAATAGAACTGGGGTCGGGGCGCATGATGCCAGTCACCGAACCAATTTGCAGGGAATTCGCTAAGAATTGCACGTTCGGTCTCTTGAGGGTCTGCCATGTTCAACGGGGAGGCTGGTGGTGCAAAGTTAATACTCGTAAGTTTGACATGAACATCATCAAAGTGAGACTCACCATCGACGTCGCAATAGATGCGTGTGTACTTCATAGTCATCATTCCCTCCTCGTTTTTGAATGCTAATCTTCGTGATGGTATAACGCTCACCTAACCAGACCGCGCCGCAAATATTAACGGAGCGGCTCGATAGTGCCGCGGTCTGGTTGAGGTTCTTGTTATAACGGCGATTATTGGTATTGACGCCGAACATTGAAACTGAGGTTTTGCTTTTGTTTGGACTGAATAGTTTCGCGCTGACAATATTTTCCGAAAGCGTTGACGACTTTTTGTTGTGTGTTTCCATTTTCAGACTATCCGTTTCCTAAATGCCTTATAATTTAACGAAGCTGTTAAAGAATAACACCTTCGTTACTTATTTTGAAACCGCTGTAACTATGCCTTTAATCCTTTGACGTTATAACAGCTTAATTATGTGCAATTATAAATCTATCAAACATCACTACGTCCTGTAGATAACATTCGTACAGTCCAGGAACAACCCGGCCATAGTGATGTAAAAACTACTGAAATATATACCCATGTTATCGGCCGAGGAGGGAACGCTGTTATCAGCCCATTCGATACTCTGGAGAACTAACGTATTTGCAATGACCGTAACTATATTGGAGTGGTGTCTTTGAACTTTGATTATAGCTGATGTTTTATCCGTCGAGCTCGAAACGAGCTTCGAAATCAACTCGTTTCGATGACTGATGGTAGGGTGCGCGTGATAGGGATTCGTAATTACTACCACGGTCACATTGATCAGAAACTATTTCGACACCACAATGATGCCATGTATTTACTTCAACCATAATTGAACTATGGCTAATTTAACACTTAAAAATATTCATGTTTAGATAAGATTTTTTAAACCAACTCGTTTGACGCCTGACCAACGCCTTGCATACGTGAAATCGCTCAGAGATCATGTTAAGGTTAGACAGGGTTGATATAAATCAAATCCAAGAACTGAAAATCCAGGGAAGACTTTAGTGCTTGTAGTTGATAATAATGTTATGGCTTATCTGTGCTAACCAATCGAGTACACCAAACTTTCTGAAGCATTGCTAAAAAAATATTCTGAATGGGCAGCCCCTTTTCTCTGGCTTTGTGAGTGAAGAAATGTCCTTTCCCTGTATTTAACGACAGGCGTAATCGAATTCGAAACCGCATAAGAAATTCCACGTCAGGCAGAGGCAGTTTTATTTGGTCATGAATTTGAAGTTAAATAAAATTCTATTTTAAGCCTTGCAAATCGCGACAGCTGTTCTGCTTGTGATTGCGAGTTCGTAACATAGCGCGGGCATTAAATACAAAGATCGTGACCGTTGATAAGAAATTGCTGTGTGTATTTAACTCAAATTGCATTGCTATTATAGATGCTCCTGTTGAATGGTGACACTTCAATCTGTATTTAACTTTCGAGATTCCAGATCATCCCATATCCCCTTAACCCGATCCTTAATCAACAACCCTTCCTCCCAACGATCAGACAATTCATACCCATCTTTGCCAGTAATCGCATAAGGCGCTGGCCCCAGTTCACAAAGGAAGTTCATAACAGCATTGTCATCATTCCTTGCTCGCCAATACTGAAACCCTTTCTTCCACCATTCCGCATATTGTGTCTCCCAATATTCATGTTGCGGAAAACCAAGTGGTATTTGAATCTGTTCTCTGGAGCTAATACGCCCTTGCATTGATGCTGTACGTTGTAGCAGTCGATCGATCAGTTTGTTATGCAAATCATCAACGGGTACGGGGAATTCACGAGCTACAACAATATGAGATAAATCAGTGACCATTTCCATTTCTGGGATTAGGTCCATCAGGTTCAATGTAAAAACGATATCGTTTGTTACTGTTAATCGATGGGTTTCAAGATAGACGGGGATACCGGCTTTGTCCCCCATTTCTAGCCAGGCTTCGACGCGGGGTACGGCTTCTTCGGGTGTCCAGGGGAAATAGCGGGCATTGACTGCGATGTAACGGGTATCAAATTCGCTGGCTAAGTTGATGACGCCTTGAAGGTCTTCCTGGGTTGTAGGAAATGCAATGAGGGCGCAACCGAGGTTGTATTTTTTCATCATGGGTAGATGTTTTCTGGCATCGTCGATGTCGCTCCAGGCGAAGTCGATGCCGACACCGTCATAACCGGCTTCCGCGATCATTTCGAATTTTTCTTCATGTGCCCATGTGAATCCATCGGGGCGAATCTGTTCCATGGACCAGATGGACTGGAATACTTCGAGGCGTTGGGTCATATCGATCTCATTTAATTTATTGATTGTTGTTTAGGATTTTTCGCGCGATTGATTGGTGAAACCATTTACCGAGTTGATCGTGTCGGTCGGTATAGATGCCGTTTGATGCGGCATCGGTTTGTCGTCCTTTTTGCAGGTTTTTTACGACGTTTTCATCCTGGGTGTTTACTTTGTGGATGACTTTCCTTAGTTGTTCGCGTGATTCATCAAATTCGGTTTCCATGGCTTCATCACTCACGACATACAACGCGATTTTTTCGTCGCATTGATCAACTTTTGTTGGGAATAAGATCATCGACCAGAGGTAATAGCCTTCCATGACAAAACAGACGTTAGGAAGCATGACAAACAATTCCTGTGGTTGCTCTTCGCTGTCTTTTAGTGCGGGCCAGGGTGGTAGGGGTCGGGTTGTTTTACCTTTATCTTTACCCGCGGTGGGATGACAGAAGCCGATGATGTTATCAGATAATTGTAGGTTCTCGACGTTTAGCCCAAGCGCTGTTTCAGGCGAGCTAGCCAGTTCGGGGTGAATCCAGGGCAGGTGATAGTTATCAAGAAAATTTTCGGATGCCAGTTTCCAGTTGCCGGGTAGTGAAAAGTCTTTTGTGCTGAATTTTCTGAGTTGGTCGGCAGGTCGATGTTTGGCCCAGCGTGATTCGAGGGGCTCTACAAAGGTTTCAATAGATTCGGCATCGCCGGACAGGTTGACGAATAGCAAGTCGTACCAGACGGCGAATCGAACGGGGATTAAACCCATGGTGGATTTTTGTTCGGGGTCAGGTTCCGAATGTTTTGATCCATCCCAGAAAGGCGCTTTAATAAATTTCCCATCAAGCGCATAACACCAGGCGTGATAAGGGCAGGTTAGTAGTTTCCCTGAGCGCGAATCGTTTTCCTGGAGTAGATGCCCGCGGTGTCGGCAAACATTATTAAACACATGTAAAACGTTCTGGTCATCCCTGGTGATTAAGAGTGGTTTGCCAAGGACATCTTCTGACCAGGAATGATTGCTTTTCGAGTAGCCCGATTCATACCCGATAGCCATCCAGCCTGCTTCGAATATTTGTTTGCTTTCAAGGTCGTGATAATCAGTGTCGGTATAACAGGCCGCTGGTAATTGCTGCTCGCTCGTTAACATTTCGGCGAGTCGGGTCTGTATATCTGGTTGGTTGGACATAAAACCTCTATCTAATGTCTAGCCTGTGGTCGGCTACCAAACTGTTTACGATAATCTTCCATGGTCATATCCATTTGCTTTTTAAAAAACCGTCGGAAGCTGCTTTCATCCTGATAGCCCACTTCATAGACAATCTTGGAAGAGGGCAGTTGCGTTAACTCAAGATAATGACAGGCGCGTTTGAGTCTTATTTTCTGTAAATATTGCAATGGCGAACAACGAAGACTTTGTTTAAATCGTCGGTTGAGTTGCCGATCACTGATATTCAGCTGGTTTGATAATCGCGCAAAACTAAACTCGGAGCTACAGTTTTTTTCGATATCGCGTTGAGCGCGTGATACCAGTTCATCGCTGTGGTCGACATTATCGAAGGGATCGCGAAAAGCCTGGGGTGCTCCGATGTTTAAATCCATCATTAAGAGTTTAGCGGTATCGACGGCAATTCGGTGCCCGGCAAATCGCTTTACCAGATGCATAACCAGATGTTCGCATGCCATGCTGCCGCCAATCGTGCTGATGATCTGGCCGTAGTCTGCGATTGCCTGGTGGGTGTCGATTTTTATTTGGGGAAACATCCGGTGAAAGTGGGGTTCGCTTTTCCAGTGCATCAAGGCGGGGTGGTTATCCATCAAACCTGATTTGGCGAGCAGAAATGATCCGCTACAAATACTCACCAATAACCCGCCTCGGGCATGATGCGCTTTGACGACTTCAATCATAGGTTCGGACTTTTTGAGGGTTTGCTCGATACGGGCATATCCGGTTGATGAGTGAAAGACTGAAGGGAATATCCAGATGTCGGGTTTGGTTTTCTTCTTTCGATAGGCTTCGAGACTATAGTCCGGTGTTATTTTTAATCCGTTGATGGGTGTGACAGCCTGGCCGTCGAGAGAAACGGTATCCCACTCGAACAAGGGTTCCATGCCTGATTTGATCAAGGTGTAATTGGCTGCCATGACTGAATCGAGAATGCCGTGAATGCCGCTTCCAAAACAATGATCCATTAAAAGGATTGCTATTCGCATGATATGTCTGAATTCACCATTGGTATGTCAAATATGACACTCCTCTGCCAACAACGCAAGATGCATACTGGTCGAAATTAAGAGACTATCGTCATGGCCTATTCGGGTTCGCAAAGAAAAAGAGTTATTCCGCTGCAGTATCAAATATTCGGCATTGTGCTGAATGTAATGTCTTATGTTCACCGGGCATTCACGGCCAAAATTGCGTCCAATTTATGGTTTACGGTTTTCAAGTCGAAGCCCAAACCCTGGGTTGTTAATTTTTGGCAATCGGCGGATCAGCGTGTTGAGATTGAAGTCAACCATCAGCAAATTCCAGTGTATAGCTGGGGCAGGGGCCCACTCATTGTTGTCATGCATGGTTGGAGTGGATCAGGCACACAATTTAGTTGGTTGATTCCAGCGTTGGTAGAAAGCGGATATCAGGTGGCCAGTTTTGATGCGCCGGCCCATGGCATTAACCCCGGCAATCAAAGCGATCTTATCCAGTTCACTGAGTCGCTTCTGGTGATTGAGCAGAAACTAGGTGCCATTGATACTTTGATTGCGCACTCACTCGGCGCGATGGCATCGATTTACGCGATACAACGCGGTCTTAAGGCTGATCGGTTGGTGCTGTTTGGCCCGCATCTAAGTGTGGCGGAAATGTTTGAGACCTATACCGGGTTACTTAATTTAAATTCAAAATTGTCAGGTGCATTTTTTCATAACATTGGGTTAAGAATGAAAGACCTCATGGGCGGTTCTGATCCCTGGTTGCATTTTACCCCTGAGCAATTGCTGGCAGACCTGGGGATTAAAGGCATGTTGGTGTTTGATCAACAGGATGAAGAAGTATCGCTAGAGCAATTTAAAGCAATAGAAAAACTTTGGGTAGATTGTCAATCTGTCGAGACCAGCGGGTTGGGGCATAACGGAATATTAAAAGACAAAGACGTGATCAATAAGGTGGTTGGATTTCTCGAATTGAAAGCTGTATCGGTGTGCTAGTTTCTGGGTGTGTTGGCGGCTAAACCTGTTAGGCCGATACTTTTGGTCTGAAAATTTATTGATGTTAAGATGCCACCTTCCATATGGCTCCGCCACGTTTTTAATTCGTCGCGCGTGAGCAGCTTGGCAAAACCCAATGTTAATAGATAATAAATTGATAATAACCAATGGAGTTAACAACACTATGAAGAAGACCAATTTTTTGGCCGCCTTATTACTTTCTTTCGGTACCTCAGCCGCTTTAGCCGCTGATAAGTGGGATATGCCAACGCCGTACGGTGATGGAACGCACCAAACTCAGGTAGCGCGAAGTTTTGCCGAAGAAGTGAATGCCAATTCAAATGGCAAATTAACAATTAAAGTCCACTCCGGCGGTTCGTTAATCAAGCATCCTGAAATTCATCGTGCGGTTAAATCGCGTCAGGTTCAAATTGGAGAAGTGTTTATCGGTCGTCTGGGTAACAACAGTCCGGTCTTTAAACTCGATAATATTCCATTTTTAGCGACAGATTTTGATAGTGCCGAAAAATTATACAAAGCGTCAAAAGCCGAGATCAACAAGCAGCTGGGTGCAGACAATTTAATGTTGTTGTATACCTCGCCATGGCCCGCACAGGACTTGTATTCCAATAAGCCGGTCAACAGCCTTGCAGATTTAACGGGCCTTAAGATGCGTGCCTACAGCCCGACAACTTCACGGCTTGCCGATTTGATGGGTACGACTCCGGTTAATATCCCCTTCAGCGATGTTGCTCAGGCATTCACAACTAATGCGATCGATGCGATGGTGACGTCACCGAGTACCGGTGTTAACAGCCAAAGCTGGGATTACATCAGCCACTTCACAACCATCAATGCCTGGATTCCCAAGAACATGGTGTTTGTCAATACTAAAATTTTCAGCCGTCTTGATGATGCTACAAAAAACGTTATTTTAACCGCCGCAGCCAATGCAGAGAAAAAGGGTTGGGCATTGGGTCGAAAGCTTGCTGTTGAACATACCAACGTTTTGAAAGAAAACGGCATGATCGTTTCACCACCTTCTGCTCAGCTGGATGGTGAATTACGTAAGATCGGCAAGACTATGGTTAAAGAGTGGTTGGCAGAGTCTGGCGCTAGCGGTAAAGCAATCATTGATGCTTATAACGCAATGTAATCTTTAATGATTGGCCGATCCAGATTTTGTTATCTGGATCGGTTGATCAATATTTGAATGCAAAAACTCGAATAATTCCCGGTACATCGAATGATATGCTGGGAATTTTTCTTTTAGACCCCAAAAAAAGTGATCTGCTATGAACCGTCTTAGGAAATACTTTTACTTATTATCAGTTTCTCTCTCAGGCGCATGTCTGGTGTTAATGACTTTACTAATAACGGCTCAGATCATTGCGCGCTTTATGGGGGCGGTTATACCTTCTTCGGAAGATTTCGCCGGTTGGCTGTTATCGGCCACTATCTTTTTCGGCCTGGCTTATACCTTCAATGAAGGCGGGCATATTCGGGTCACTATGTTGTTGGTCCGGTTAGGTGCAGCTAAGCGCCGAATTCTAGAATTTATTAATCTACTGGTTGGTTTGTTCATCAGCGCTTATATCGCCTATTACAGTGCTTTTACCGTTTATGAATCCTATGATTTTGGCGATGTAACCGATACCTATCTGGTCGTGCCGTTATGGATGGTGCAAATGCCGATGGCAGTCGGTTCTTTATTTCTACTCATTGCAATGCTCGATAGCTTTTCGCAAATGCTACTGGGCCAGACGCCGAGTTATATCAGAAATGAAGACGAACTGAGTAGTGAGGGCTAAGACATGGATATGACAATAGTTGGCAGTATTCTCGTAATCTGTATGTTCCTGATGTTAACCAGCGGTATCTGGGTTGCTTTAACTTTAACTGGTCTGGCGATTATCGGCCTTAGTTTGATCGAAAATAGCAGCATCGGTTTGTTACTTGGGACCTCATCGTGGAGTGCTACTACCGGGTGGTCATTAACGGCTTTGCCCTTGTTTATCTGGATGGGTGAAATTCTGTTTCGAACGCGTTTATCGCAAGATTTGTTTGAAGGTTTGGCGCCTTCACTTTCAAAGCTGCCCGGTAAACTGTTACACGTTAATATCCTAAGCTGCGGCATATTCGCAGCAGTCTCGGGCTCTTCTGCAGCCACTGCTGCGACGATTGGGCGCATGACCTTACCGGAGTTATCGAAGCGTGGTTACGATGATTCAATGGCGATAGGGACTTTAGCGGGTTCGGGAACTTTGGGTTTGCTAATACCGCCGTCGATCATTTTAATTATTTATGGCGTCGCGGCAGAAGTTTCAATTGCCAGGTTATTTCTCGCGGGTGCGCTACCGGGCTTGATTCTGATTCTTCTATTTATGGGTTACACCGTTGTCTGGTCGATCTTGAAAGGTAAAGCGAGTGCAGTGGTTGATGATGTTACCTACACCTTTAAAGAAAAATTGGTTGCGCTCAAAAAACTCATTCCCATTATATTTTTAATTGGCGGCGTTCTAGGTTCAATTTATCAGGGTGTAGCAACACCCACAGAAGCAGCTGCCTTCGGCGTGATCGGTGCATTAACACTCTCGATGTTATTGGGGAGTTTTACCGTAAAAGGTTTTATCGAGAGTGTAACGGGTGCGGTTAAAAATTCCTGCATGCTTGGGTTGATTTTAGTCGGTGCGCACTTTTTAACCCTGGCTATGGGTTTCATCGGAATACCAAATGCATTGGCCGAATGGATTGCGACTTTAGGCCTGTCACCGATTCAGTTAATCATGTGCCTGACCCTGTTTTTTATCGCGTTGGGTTGTTTTCTTGATGGTATATCAGTCATTGTTTTGACTACATCGGTGGTTTTGCCGATGGTGACTCAGGCCGGGATTGACCCTATCTGGTTCGGGATATTCCTGGTGCTGGTGGTCGAGATGTCGCAAATCACACCACCGGTTGGTTTCAACCTTTTCGTCATTCAATCATTGACCGGTAAAAATATTATTTACGTTGCGCGGGCTGCATTGCCGTTCTTTTTCATGATTGCTATAGCCATTGTGCTCATTACGGCTTATCCATCGATTGCCTTATATCTGCCTACTTTAATGAATTCATGACTTGTTTCAGTAGGAATAAATTTTTTAGTGGAGGTCAGTATGAATATAAAAAGCAGACTAATCGATGTCGATGATTCCGTTTTAATCGCGATTGATATTCAGGATGGATTTCTGGATAAATATGACAAAGCTATATCGCAGCAGCTAGTCGCTAAAGTGGCATGGTTATTAAAAGTAGCGGACGCGCTGGAGGTTCCGGTGATTGCAATGGGCGAAGACCTCGATGAAATGGGTGGTCTAAACTCTGTCGTTCAAGCGGATTTGCCGGTAGGGACTATTGTTCATAATAAGGATGCGTTTGGTCTGGCGGGCAATCTGCAAATTCTGGATGCGGTAATAAAAACAGGAAGGAAAACTGCCGTCCTGGTTGGTATGGAAACTGATGTTTGTGTTTCACAATCTGCGCTTGGGTTGATCAATCAGGGTTTTGAGGTGGTAGTGCTTAAAGATGCGATAGCAACTACTGAAGCCGATGAAGAAATTGGTCTGTCGCGTATTCACGGGGCGGGTGTTGTGTTTAGTTCGGTCAAAGCATTGTATTTTGAATGGCTGCAGTCCGTTAGCCATTTTAAACGTCTTAAAGTTTTAGTCCCTGAACTGGAAGGTGCATTGAAGCCGAACTCGTTAGTTTTATAGGCGTCTTCTAATCTTTCAAAATAGTTATTTTTTTGTTAGAACGATATTGATTCTGTCGAAAGTGCTAGAAAAATTGTGACGTTGGATATGATCCTCATAACCGGCCGCATAGACACCAACGGTTACCATATGGTTGGCAAGATTACTAAAATCAAAAGTTCCACCCTGATTGGTGGTTGCCGTCCGGTATGAATACGAATGATAATTGTCAGTAGCAAACCCCGATTTTAAAATGACCTGTATGCCTGCCATTAGTGTACCGAGGTTATTGGTCACTACACCGGATAAATGATTGCTGCCTTTATCAAGTATCAATGTCACAGTGCGGTACTCATCGGGATTGAGTTCAAGCCCTTTGATTCGAAAACCATCAGTTGATCGGCTGTATATCCTGACCTCTCCGGCAGGGTATGAATCCAGGTTAAAATATCCGGAGGAATCACTACGGATAATTCGATCAGGAAATTCGATACTAAGATGACGGACTTCCAGTGCAATATCGGCGATAGGTGCCAGATCAGAATCGACAATCATTCCATCTATTCTGACCATTGTTATCTCTTTAAGGATGATTGATTTCAAGAGGTCTGCGGTCCCGGTAGTAAATGAGCTGATAGTCGCCCCCGCATGTTGTTGGCTTGCGTCGATTTCGAGTTTGTACTGCCGCTGGGGAACCAAATCTTGAAGTGTGAAATCACCACGATGGTCGGTTGAAACGGTCCAGATTGCAGGTTCTTCTCCATCGAACCCCAGACTTTCGAGTTTTATTACAATATCAGATAGACCGCTACCGCTGGGGTTACCTACCCATCCTTCTATCGATTTGA
>JBLIOG010000093.1:0-13458 GCA_047639625.1 Gammaproteobacteria bacterium | reverse complement strand
CTGTAGCTGGCACAGTTGTTTGATAAGCGATTTGCCTGAGATCTCCTTTTGTGTCTTCAATTTAAGCGCTAAGGATGCATGTTCCAGACTTCGAGGCAGTCCCATCGCTGCCGCCATCGCTGCGGTGTCACGCATCTGATCAATATTAAGCCTGGGTAATTTCGGGTAATCCCTCCTTAATACATTGTTCCAGATCAGGAGTTCAAACCCCGCATTGTGTGCATAGACTACCGCTCTATTTTCTATCGCATTACGAAGTTCTGATGGAATTGGTTGCCCTGGTCGCCATAATTGAATGGCACTATCATCAATACAATACGCAGCGCATAAGACTAATGTCGAAGAATCTTCAGAATAACGAAACATTCCTTCTTTTTTGAGGTTTGCTTTTGATCGGGTTTCAAAATCGAGGTGGATATTCATTTCTGCACCTCCACCTTTTGGACCGTAGTATTTAAAACTTGAGATCGCCCTGAATCAGAGGGTACCAATATGAGTCGCCCCATTTCAACTAACCCTTTTAGACCATTACTTACCTTCTCCTGGGCTAGACCAAACTCCTTGTCCACACCACCAAGGTCGCGAGAAAAGTCTCGGATCGACTTTGCTTTGCCCAATTGCGCCAGATCACGTACCTTGTCGATTATTGGCTGTGACTGATTGCCCAGTGACTGTGTGTGCTTCATCACCCTTGCTTCAGTGTCCTCTAATAGCTTTAGAGTACCGTTATCCAGTCGTTGAAACGTTGCTGAGCCTACAGTTGGCCCATAGTTATTTTTTGCAACCCGGAATTTGATCTCACTAGTAGGGTCTTTGCCGTTCATTTCAGGTTCCATCGTCATGACAAAGCGTGCATTATCTACAAGCGCAGAAGAGCCTCTAACTGAGTTCTGATTGCCTCCTCCTCCTTTGTTTGTATGAGTGATCAGGAGAACCGTAGCACCTGTCATGCTAACTATTTGTTCACAGATACTGATGAAGAAAGCAGTGTCCGCAGCATCATTTTCAGATCCCCCCCGAAAGCGCGAGCCGGTATCTAGGACAATAAAGTCTAGTTTTTCAAATTGTTTAATCGCCCCTGCGAGTTGGTCAAATGCCTCTGTTTTTTCTATACCGCGTACGTTTTCACTCAACCGGATGGACTGCCCACATAGGTCTGGTGCATAGAAGTTTTCTAACATCTTTGTTGCCGCTTTCCCATCGAAGCTACTGAGGTTTTTATCGTCAGGTAATATGTTTGGCAGCATTGCGTGAATCCTGCGCCATATTTCTTCACGATCATCCTCACCCGACAGATAAAGAACTTTAAATTTTGCTGTTGGATTAAACCCTAAGTAACTTTTACCGCTGGCTAATGCAAGGCTGACACCTATTGCCATCATTGATTTACTTGAACCGCCTGGCCCCGCTAAAACACCAGTGACTCCCAACGGAATGGACGCCGTACCCTCGGTGAGGAATTTACGTTTCGGCGGATCGCCCGTGAAGGATGTAGTCCTGGCATCAATTAATTTGAATAACGGTTCAACTGAATCACCATCCATACACTCTTCTATCACAGATGGGATAGCATTCATTTCAACCACCTCGCTATTGCTATAGGAGCAGTTGCGCCAGTGGAACAACATTCTCCATTGAACTTAGCGCATTCGAATGCGATATCAGACAGAAATGTCTTGCAGCAGATTGGATGTGGAAATCTTTCGATTGACCTTCTAATCGCATCCGCGTTTTCATAACCACTTAGTACCTCTTCGATGATCTCAGAACCACGTTGTACTAGTGCAATATTGTGGCAAAAGGCACGAGTGGCTGCATATCGCCCATCCCCATCAGGTACACCTTCATTTAAAAAGTGATGCACAAAATTACACTTCAGTAGTTGCCGAAGTGTCGGTTCTCGGTCGCTGATTCTGGTGGAAATTTTCTTATTTGGCCCTCTAGGTGGAATTTCAATAGCTGGCACCTGCACAACATCATCACCGTCCATGAAAAGAGTGCGCTGTTCTAACCTGAGATCAATACTATCTTCAATAATCGGGTCAGTTACATAGTGCGGCTGAACAGGCGTGTATAACGCCATGTCAACCTTCCTGTTTTTAAGTAACTGCTTAACTTCTGGGTTGGTTAATTGCCTATCTAGAAAGAAAGTGATGTGACAGTTCAAGCCTGGCTTTAATGGTTCTCCGTTCCAATAAATTCCGGCCGACGCTGAGAACTGAACCGAACACGCTACATTTTGGAACTCATCAGGAAGCTCAGTCTTGATATACTCTCTAACCCCATTTTCGTTACACGTATTGTCATAGTTATCTACATCAATCGTGAGCCATTCACAGCCTTTATCTGGGAAGTTTGTACTCCTGCGGGATTTATCTTGTGGATTATCGGGGGTACCCCGAATAAAAATGTATCCTTGCAGTAGGTCGTATGCCTCGTGATAATCACCGATGTGCGGGGGGTCGATTGTAGTGTGACCCCAGCACAATATTTTTGGGTAGGATTCAACGATTAATTTGTTATTCTCAACCTTAAAAGTCTTGGTCGGAATTGATCTATCTGCAGGCTGAAGCACTGTTATTTGGGGCATGACTCATCCCCCAAATTTATAGCATTGCTGCTGCGACTAGTTATCAGATCAGAGACCAACTGTTTAATTTCGGATTCTGAATCACCTCTGATTTGAGCGTATATAAGTTGCTCAATCTCATCTTCTATCCACGCCACCGCTCTTTCACCGATTTTTATGGGGGGAGGGAATAAGTTTTTTTTGATATTTTTGTAGACGGTTGATCGGCCTTGGGCAGAAAGACTGAGAACGCCCGACAACTTGACTAATTTTCTTGACACGATTTGTCTCCGAAAAAGTAATCATCCGTAAGCTAATTAGCTGGATGACTTTCTCAGTGACGTGGGTGAGATTGTGACTTAGCACATGAGGTGCTATCTCTTAGCAGATCTGGTGATCCGGTGCCGTCGGCAGTACAGTAGAGCCTTAATCTACAGGGTGCGCAAATCGTCTTCAAAATAAAGACGAGTGGGGTGCGAGACCTACTTAGGCATAATGGGACTTTAACAAACCCTAGCAGATTGTACAAGGTCAATCTGCGTATATACCTAGGTAGATTATCTGATGATAAAGGACTCCCAAAGAAGCTGTTGAATAGTTGAAAAAGCCGCTGAAATGTTTCTTCAGACTGCGATGCTAGGTCAAGGTCAAGTTAATATCGGGCGTATGTATTATGAGGGAATGGGTGTTCCTAACTCGCTGAAATGGCTCATTCTTTACTAGATGAGCTACATGGGGAGATAAATTAACTGCGGCTAGAATAAAATTAAAATATCGCCAGTTAACTAATAACATTTCTACGGATACAAACCACACAGTTTCCCTAACTCGGCAGCAGCTCTAGTCATATCCCTGGATTTTCCCTTATTACTCGCATTTTCAAAGGCTTTAAGTAACATTTGAACAACCCGATCCTGATCTATCTTATTACTAACTGATAGATCTCTCCTAGCCTGCGTAATAGCAATCTGTACGCGAGATCGCTTCAGAAGACGCGAAGCCTGACTCCCAGGGTTACATAAATACCCAGCATTTCTAGCAGCTTCTGTGGCCGTTTTTGAGGTTATGAAATTTTCAGCAAAACTATTTTCACGATGGCTGAGAGGTCGATCAGACTGAGTTGAGAGCATGTTTTTCATGACAACTACATACAAATAAATACATTTTAACACTTCCTATTTTTATGTAAAATTTTATAAAAATATTTCATGTCCAGCCGGCTGTTACTCACTAGTAACCTATATCAGGGACTCCGCCCTGATATTTAGGGGGGTGCCCCGTCGATCAAAACCCATGCCTTCAAATACCAAAACCATTATTGAATGAACATGTTCTCCAGTTTCGCCAATTGATCGGTACTGGCCATGAATTTTAGCAAAGGCTTGAATGACTGTAATTATGGTACTCCTGAAGCATGTTATTGAATTGCCGCTCCTTATAGTCAGCCACAAATTTTCGACCTAGTAACCTGGAATTATGATTTTCAAACCATTCCTTCACAAACTGTTTCATTTCAAACCTAACTTCACAGTTTCCTTCTCCTAATAGTTGGTCTATCGATACTTCTCCATTTAATGATATGGATAAACCCAGGGTCGCTCTTTCATAGGAACTAGCCTGATACCTGAACTCATAGAAATGAACCTGATAAACGTAATAACTTCCCTCGGCGATGAGATCTAAATAACAATAAACACAATTATTTTGCTCTATCCCTTCATCAGCGAGTAACACGGAATCGGTCACTGGTATTATAGATACCGAACCCTCCATCGGAGGTTCAGGAAATGTAATTGTTAAATCTGCTTCGATAGTGTCATTGAATTTACTGACTAATTCATTATGGTACTCCAGTACTTTCTCCCAATTAGATTTCCGTAACAATATTCCCTCAGATTCCGCAACGCATTCGAGTGTATTCGACATAGTCAAAATGTCACTCACGATGCTATTAGCCATTTCGGGATCATCTTTCATGATTTCAGATTTCAAGATCCATCGAGCGTCTATTATCTCTGGGAACTGTTCTGCAATAGCCAGTAATACCATCGAAGGATATTTATGACGCGACAATGATCTAAAACTTCCACTGCTTATTGCGTCTAATAGTCTGCTGCTATCCCCTTTCTCCACCTTTTCATACTGCACTTTTTCGAGGAATTTAACGGCGGATCGCCCAACTATTTCCGGCGAGTTCGATACCAGGGTTAAAATCTCCGTTCTCTTTTTCGCTGCGTATTTTATGAAGAGTGGGTCTTCCCAGTTTTGTTCAATTGAATGCCTAACCAGTAACCAGAACAACAACGGGGACGACAAATATAATTCTGATGTTTCCTTGGATAAGGAAGCATAATTTGCAACCGAGTAAGGCTGGGGGAACCTCACAGCGGAATCGATAAACTTTTCAGGGCCACCACTTCGATTATTTAACACATCGCTAACTCACTAGTATCACTTACCAAAAATCAACCAATATTGTATACGATGAGGGGCTCACCTTCTGAGCCATATAATAATAATCCGGACTGCCCTTCGCAGGTCATGCACCCATCATATCGCAACCAGGAACGCGGGTTTCATTATGGTCCAGATATACCGTTTGGAACCGCCAGACTGCAAAACCCCACACAGACTGGCTAGTGCCTCCGTTCACCATCGTACCCTTCGCCGCCACTACGCAGCTCAGTACAGTCGCACAAAGAGGGTAAAGCTCTCATTGCACTCGGCACTGAGCACTCCGTTCCAACGCCCAACTCAACATAAAACCGGATTATTCGCAGTCGATAAAGCTGACTGTCCGCTTCGCCGCATAATCGATTTTATGTGTAAGTTGTGCTTAGACCGCTTTGAACTATTGCGACGATTCCTGACTTACTGATAAGCGGATATTTTTAGATCAATCCCCAGTCTCGACTAAGGCCCCTTGTTGTCATTCCTGATCGATTGTAGTCCAATGGCAGGATCTCAGCGGTCGTTCCTAACAGTGGCAAGGACCGCGCTTTAGAGTGTCTTTTTGCTGCCTCTAACGTTTAAAGGCGCATACAGCCATATCACGCCGTATTTGGTATCATCTATAACCTTAGTATAGTTTCCCCAAGCGGTCATCCGTCGGGAAATTAAAGCGAACCATAAACTTGTTAGGGAACCTAGCAAGGCGGACGCACATTTCAACATAAATTAAAAGGGAACCAATGGAGATAGTAGTTTTGGAAGAAGCCGCACAATTGTTGCAGGTGGTGGGATTAGGCCTAGTGCTTACATTCGCCACGCTGATATTTGTGCGCGGTGTATCGCTGGCAATTCGCGGCAAACACCACGCCGTTCGATTCGGAGTCGAGATGTTACTGGTGTTCACGGTACTATTTTTATTTACCCACATTGCACTGCAATTGGTCGGAGTAAGTCAATCCATCGAGCCTCTCGAGAAAGCGGTGGCATTCCTATGGTGGATTTCACTCGCCTTTACCATTAACGCATCACTCAACCGGTTCGTATGGGCCGGAGTGCTGTCCGAAAATGGTGTGAGAAAAGTTCCTAAACTGCTCACCGATGGTGCTGCATTACTACTCTATGGCTTTGCAGTGATGGTCGTGCTGCATTACGTTTACGATAAATCGATTACCACGATTCTGGCTACTTCGGGGGCCGCCGCATTTATAGTAGGGCTCTCGGCACAATCGACGCTACGAGAGGTATTTGCCGGACTCTCGCTGAACATGACTCGATCACTACGCATCGGCGACTTCGTCGAAATTGATGATATTTATGGCGAAGTTCATGACATTAACTGGCGCAGTGTCTCTTTACTCAATCCGCATACCAGTTCTTTATATATATTCCCCAACAGCGCTGTCGCCGAAAAAACCATTTTAAACTTCAGTGAGCCAACTGGGCGGTTCAAATACTGGGTAAAGTTTCATGTTGAATATGGCGCATCCCCCGACCTGGTTATCCGTACTATCGCCGAAGAACTAGAGAACTCTAAATATGTCCGCCGGGACCCTAAGCCGGATTTCAATATTATGGGGTTTACCGATCTTGGAATGGAATATCGCGTGCGATTTTATTTCGATGGAGACGACCCTTGGTGGGACGCACAAAATGAAGTGTGTATGGCAATCTGGTCCTCACTACGTCGCAAGGGCATTCGACTTTCGATTGATCGGCATAAACTATTGTCGGGCGACGAGCAGCAGACTAACCCTTGGAAGTTTGATAATTTGAGGGGGCCGGACGAGCATCTACTTCAGGACCTAGCACGGGACAGTTTCCTAGGCCAGTTAGACCCATCTAAGTTGCAGGAGCTAGCATCCTCTGCGCGATTTCTCGACTTTACTCCGCCCGATTGTATCTTTCATAAGAATGATGCCGCAGATGCGGTTTACTTTATTACGGAAGGACAATTTTCTGCTCACCAGGTACAAGATGACGGAAACGAAGCTCCAATTGGACTCTACCAGGCTGGCGAATGTATCGGGCTGAAATGCCTTACCGAAGATGGTAATGAAAATCACCCTATCACGGTTCGAGCAGAGCGTTACAGTACAGTCTACAAACTCGATCTATCCATTTTGAAAGAGATGGTATCAGCCTCCGAAAACGTTCGGATTGCACTCGATAAAGCAATGGAAAAACGAAACGAGCAGCAACAACAATACCTTCGGTTACATGCTGCCTCCAGAAACGAAGCTGAACAAGCCAAACATCACGCTGCGATTAACCTGCATGTTCGGGAACACATCGAAGATATATTTTCGAAACCATTGCTGCACCGATTTCTTCATGCGCTTTCCCCTAGAACGCTCGAAAAGGACTTACTCGAAGCGATTATGGCCGCATGTGCCCTGATTGCCTATGCACGTGGCCAGGTCGATGATGCTGATAGGAATTTTCTTCGGGAGAGATTTGGCACGATTGGCCTCTTCAAGCACGTCGAGATTGACGAGGGTCTCAAACTATTTGAGCACGATGTACAGAATATTCGTAACAATGAAGAATTGGGCACCCACACCGCGCAGGCGAAAATTCGCGCCATATCAAAAGAGCCCCGACTTGCCCGAATTGTGATGGGTACTTCTCATGGAATGACGAGCTTGCACAGTGAACAGTTAGAATCAGAAAGATCGCAGATTGAACAAATTGCTGCCATTTTGAATCTACCGGCTGAAATTGAAGGCCTTGTAGGAGCAATCAAAAATTAACCTAGGTAGCACCCGATAAGATAAAAGTAAGCCAAAAATTTCGATACAAGTCAGCCCTTACCAAAAGGGCTGAACTGTACCTGTACCTGTACCTGTACCTACCGTTATAAGTCGCTACCTGTCACGTTCTTATGTGAAATTTCAACAGTTTCGATAATCCGCGCTATTATTTTGTATGGATCAGCATTCGATGCGGGTCTTCTATCCTCAAGGTAACCTTTCCAATCATTATTTGTAGTGAATATTGGCACTCGGATAGAGCAAGCCCTGTTATTTGGGCCATAGCTAAAATCATCAATAGACGCTGTTTCGTGTGCTCCATCTAGTCTTTGGTCGTTATGCGCACCATAAACAGCAATATGATCTTTATGATAGGGTCTAAAGCCTTCACACAAATCAGATATATATTGCTCACCACCAATATCTCTAAGGTAGTCAAAAGAAAAGTTACTGTGCATACCTGAACCATTCCAATCTCCTTTTATTGGTTTTGGCTCAAGATTAGCGGTTGCACCATATTTCTCAGCAACTAGATGTAACATAAAGCGAGCCATAATCAGATCATCACCAGCCCTTTTAGCGCCTTTACCAAAACACTGAAATTCCCATTGCCCCAGCATAACTTCCCCGTTAATACCTGAAACACCGATGCCTGCCTCAACACATAAAGTAAAGTGTTCGTCTATAATTTCGCGCCCTACTGCGTTGTGTGTTCCTACAGAACAATAGTAAGGGCCCTGAGGCTCAGGAAATCCTCCTTCAGGGAAGCCTAGGGGTCTTCCTGCTGAAGTAAATAAAATATATTCTTGCTCGAAGCCAAACCAGAATTGATCATTGTTTTTATCAAGAATTTTTGCTCTATGGTTGGTTGGGTGAACGCTTCCATCACGATTGAAGACTTCACATAAAACTAACCATGCATTTTTATGTAATGGGTTTTTATAAGCACGAACCGGCTGCAATACACAATCGGAGTCATGGCCTTCAGCTTGATGGGTCGAGCTTCCATCAAAGCCCCATAAAGGGAGTTCAGAAGTATCGCCATCAAAACCATCTAGTTCAATTATTTGAGCTTTTGTTCTAAGGCTTGCCGTTGGTCGAACCCCATCTAGCCAAACATAATCTACTCTTAATTTCATATTTCATTTCCTCAAATTTTCAATAACATTGATCCTTCGACAGCTTTACATTATGGAAACTATACAACTTAAAAGCTGACCTCTATTTTTCGAATAACTTGTTGAACTGAACCCATTAATGACTCCTTTTAGTCCAAAGTCAATACCTGTACTTTTTTGGGCGTGTACGTAAACGATAAGCTACTGTAAGAACAACTATCCCTGTCAATCATGGCAAGCCCTCTATGAATAGGCCTTTCACCATGTGATGAATCGGTCTGGAAGTGACTGCAGTGTGCCGTGAAGAGCCAAATTCTGATGCTACCGGGAGCGACCGCCAAGGCATAATGATGATGGATATGCACCCCAAAATATATAAATTGAGCCCTGTTATCGATCACATGTGGCTTGGGTTATACTCGCTCGAACTAGCTCAAGGCTAGGGCCTAATTCGAACAAGTGTTTCGATCACAAAAATCCTAACTGGCCTCAGGGAAATTCGCCCCATTGCGACAAAGAAATAGAGGCCAGGTGTCTGATGTTAAATACATTAAAACTAAAGAAAATTGTTTTCTCCATGCTCGAAGGGGAAACCGATCAGTCACTAATTACTCGAATAATTAACGCGGTTCTTATCTGCCTAATAGTAACCAATGTAATCGCCGTTATATTTGAGTCTGATAAGGTTATCAATCAGCGCTTCTCGACTGAGTTTTTCATCTTCGAAATATTTTCGGTAATTATATTTTCTATCGAATATCTCACCCGCCTTTGGATTTGCACCGAATTGCCGCAGTTTAAAAAATACCCCCCTCTGCAAGCACGGTTGAGATATATGATTTCACCGATGGCGGTAATCGACTTGATCGCCATATTGCCATTCTTCTTATCATTATTTATCGCGCTAGATCTACGCTATCTGCGTTTATTAAGGGTACTCCGATTACTGAAGCTATCGCATTATTTCAAAGGTTTTAATATATTTTTAACCGTCATTAGCAAAGAAATTCGAAGCATCGCAGCCGCGATGATGATGATGGTAATACTGATTATCATTGCGGCAAGCTTAATGTATAGCCTCGAAAATCAAGCGCAACCTGAGGCATTTGGAAATATGATGCAATCGCTCTGGTGGGCTGTGGTTACCATGACAACTATCGGTTATGGCGACGTCACCCCTATCACCACTCCCGGAAAAATGGTTGCCACCATTATAATGCTCATCGGCGTTGGCCTTGTCGCACTACCGGCTGGCATGCTCGCTGCAAGATTTGGTGACGAGTTACGCGAGCGAAAGCGTAATCTTAACGCACATATAAAACACGCACTGGCAGATGGCAAGATTGACTCCATCGAACTCAGCGCGTTACAGGAACTTGCCGATAAATTAGAGCTGCGACCCGACGATTTAGAACGAAATATAGCCTTACTAAAAACAATTAATCACAACGGTAAGTGCCCTTGTTGCGGTAAATAATTTATCGCATTTGATTTAACTATTGAGAAATAGGTATCTCGGCACTCAAGTCGGGTTGATGATTGAAGCCACACTTTCGATCAAATCTTCGACATAATTTTCTTGTTTGGTGAATATTCCGGTGACACTACTCGCAAGTTCGTCTCTTTCTTGGCTACTAAGATCTTTTGCTGTTACGACAATAACCGGAATTTTTTCAGAACCTTCAAGTTTTCGAAAATGGCTAAGGAATTCAAACCCATCCATCACTGGCATCATCAAATCCAATAAGATTAAATCGGGCCATTGCTTGGACAAAATATCAAGAGCCTCTTTGCCGTTATTGGCTATCAGTGTATCTATATTTCCGCAATCGAGAGACTTTCGAATGATGTCTTGGATCGACAGGTCATCTTCGATAACGAGCACCTTGCCCTCTGCATGAATATACTTGGCGACAACCTGTCGTAACTGATCCCGATCAACTGGCTTCCTAAGGTGTTCAACCGCACCTAGTGCCACTCCCTTACTACCATCGTCGACCATGCTGACCATAATGACAGGGATAGATTCCGTTTCCGGATCCGACTTAAGCATTTGCAATACTGCCCAGCCATCGACATTGGGCATCATGATATCGCAGGTGATCAATACCGGTTTTTCGTTCTTTACTAGCGCAAGAACGTCGCTGCCGTCTTCAGCGGTAATCACGCTGTAACCTTGATCTTCAAGGTTACGCTTGATCAGTTGCCGGGCGTTATGGTCGTCGTCAATAACTAGTATTTTCCCTCTTGTGCCCATGGCACCTTCAACATTGGATCGATCGGGTTTCGACCCAGAATTAACCAATTCCACCTTATCTTTCACAGTACTTGGGACTTCCAGGGTAAATATAGACCCTTCGCCTACCGTGCTTTGCAACAACACATCGCCCCCCATCATCTCTGCAAATCGCTTTACCAAAGATAAGCCAAGGCCGGTGCCACCGTAGTTGCGTGTCGTTGAGTTATCCGCTTGAACAAACTCTTCAAAGACCTTGTCGAGCTTATCTGCCGGAATTCCAATACCACTATCTGACACGTCGATTCGAATAAACGGCTGCCCCGCCTTATCAAAGGGAGTGACGACAATACCTATTTTCCCTTCCGTGGTGAATTTAGCCGCATTAGAAATCAAATTAAATAGTATCTGACGAACCTTGGTAACATCGGTAAACATACCACCAATATCCGGCGCTACCTCAACTTCTAACGTATTGTTATTTTTTTGCACCAACGTATTCACCGTAGAGACGACGTCGGCAATCAAAACATCGATTTCGATGTTTTCCAGAAATAAATCCATTCGCCCAGCTTCTATCTTCGAAATATCGAGCACGTCGTTAATCAGTTGTAATAAGTGCCGGCCAGCGGTAACGATTTTACCCAGATCAGATACGACCTCTTCGTTATCCTCCTCTTCTTCGGCATCCTCTTGCAATATCTCTGCGTAACCGATAATCGCATTCATTGGGGTGCGCAATTCATGACTCATATTGGCGAGAAAGGCACTCTTGGTTTCGTTCGCTGCTTCGGCCTGAATTCGAGCATTTTCCATTTCTCGTTCCATTTCCTTACGATCGGTGATATCGATCAGAATACCCAACATTCCACCGGCTGAACCATCAGCCATTTCAAAAGTACGACGCCAGACGAGCACATCGTGATCTAAGTCATCTGCAAACTTGGCAATCACCTCTTCTCTGGTTGCCCCTCCTTTCTCAAGTAATGCGTTGTCGTTTTGTTGCCAAATATCCCTCACTTCTTTAGAAACGTAATCGGCTTCGCTGGTCAGTTTTCCGATATAGTTTTCGCGTCGTATACCAAATGCTTCTTCGTAAGCTCGATTAATTGCGGTAAACCTTAAATCATTGTCTTTTACGAATATCGGATTGGGTACAGCATCGAGTAGTTCGGCCTGAAAAGCGGCCTGCGCCTTAATGCTTTCCTGTAAAGCCAAACGTTCGGTTATGTCTCGAATGATGCCGACAAATAACGCATCATTTCCCGTACCGATTTGAGAAATAGACAATTCCATCGGAAATAATGATCCATCTTTTTTACGACCTTCTAATTCGACACTGCCATTGCCGATCAACTTTGGCTCACGACCCCAGACAACCCGCTCTAATCCCTGCTGATGCTGAGCTGCCATATCATCGGGGACCAATAGCTTGACATCTGTGTCGATGAGTTCTTCGACGCTGTAACCGAATACAGCCTGTAGTGAGTGATTAGTGACGCGAATGATTCCCAAGGCATCAATAACACATATTCCGTCGGGGCTAGCCTGAAGAATCGAGTCTATCCGGTCTTTACCCGCTATTTGCTCCGATTCAGACTTTTTTAGCTCAGTCTGAATTTTAAGCATTTCTGTATTTCGTAATTCTAGTGCTTTTGTTTGCTCCTCCTGTTTATGGAAGGCTTTATCTAATTCAGCCGTACGATCAGTGACACGACTTTCCAGTGCATTTTTTTCAGCTTGCAAGTCGTCTACGAGTTTGCGAACGGATAAGCGCATACCTTCAAAGCTGTGCGCCAATAATCCAATCTCATCGCTAGACTCCGCAACTATTGGCTCATTCAAGCTCCCTTTTGCCAAGGCTTCAGCTTGACCCGTTAACTTCTTTAGGGTCGCAGTCATTGAGCGGCTAAAGAAGAAGGCAAGATATATTGCAATCGCGACTAATATCGAACCGCCCAATATGAATCTATCTTTCAGTTTTTCGACCGGGGCGAAGGCTTCAGCCTCATCCATTTCGCTTAATATCACCCAATTTACGTCTTTTATTGATAGCGGGCGATAGGCTGAAAATACGGGAACCCCTTGATGATTTGGAAACCTCGCCGTGCCCGTCTTACCGTCCAATGCCGCGGCGGTACCATCGGTTTTTACCGGTTGTAAACCAATCGAGGTTTTAAGTGACGTGATTCTATCAACGGTTGATGTCGGAATATCGTTATTACGTATCGCGTCAAGATAGCGATCCGGATCTTCTATAAGAATCCGCGATTGATTTCGCATGGTAAAATCTTGCCCGACAATATAACTTTCTCCCGTTTCTCCTAAACCCAC
>JBLIOG010000092.1:0-13603 GCA_047639625.1 Gammaproteobacteria bacterium | reverse complement strand
GATAATGGAGAGATCGCAACCTTTGTCATAAAAAGTACTCATTATTACCTCGTTCAAAACGTTTTCGTGGCTGGTAAATTAATGGGTGGGTTCCACGTCGTCGGCAAACCCCGCCAGTCAGGTATTAAAGCTAAAATTATGTCTTCTTTAAATGGTAAGTGATTTCTCTCCACGTAGAATCCCCATTGATCCAGAACGGACAACTTCAATCACATTGTTTTCATGCATGGAACGAATGTAGGCGTCCAGCTTGTCGCCTGAACCTGTTAGCTCGATACAAAAAGTGGTATCAGTGACGTCGATAATTCGGGCGCGGAATATGTCAGAAAGTCTTTTTACTTCAGAGCGTTGACTTTCACCTTTGGCTTTAACTTTTACAAACATCATTTCGCGCTCGATAAAGTTACCTTCGGTCAGGTCCAGTAATTTAACCACATCAACCAGTTTATTTAGCTGTTTAGTGATTTGTTCAATCACTGCGTCCGAGCCCGATGTAATTAATGTCATTCGAGAAAGCGTGCTGTCCTCAGTTGCTGCAACCGTCAATGATTCAATATTGTATCCACGTGCGGAGAACAAACCGGAAATACGCGAAAGAGCCCCTGCCTCGTTTTCAACGAGAAGCGAAATAATATGTCGCATTATGCCGGCTCTCTATTTTTTCTGAGATCGGACTGAATGGCCTGTTGTAACGGCGAGATATCCATTTCATTGTGTGCCTTACCGTTTGAAATCATCGGATAAACATTGGCTTCCTGGTCGGTCATAATATCCAGGAAAACTGTTCGATCTTTAAGCGCGAAAGCTTCCTTCATAGCATCGTCCAGGTCATCAGGATTATCGACAAGGATCCCAACGTGGCCGTAGGCCTCAGCCAATTTAACGAAATCGGGCAAGGAATCCATATAAACATGCGAATAACGTTTTTCGTAGAAAAACTCCTGCCATTGACGAACCATACCTAGATAACGGTTATTCAAATTGATAATTTTAATCGGTGTATTGTATTGAAGGCAGGTAGATAGTTCCTGGATACACATCTGGATACTGCCTTCGCCGGTAATACAGGCAACGTCTTTATCAGGGAACGCAAACTTGACACCCATTGCTGCGGGCAACCCGAATCCCATGGTCCCTAAACCACCTGAATTGATCCAGCGACGCGGCTCGTCAAAGGGATAAAACTGAGCGGCGAACATTTGATGCTGACCAACATCTGAAGTGATATAGGCCTCACCTTTGGTGACTCTATATAGTGATTCTACGGCTGCCTGTGGTTGTATTAGTCCAGGTTTATTTTCGTAGGCGAAACTATTTTGGCTCTGCCAGTCCTTGATTTTATCCCACCAGGACTTTAATGCAGATTGATCTATACCTAAACCTTCCCGACTATCCAGAATACGATTCATTTCAATTAGAACTTGCTTAACGCCGCCAACAATCGGCACATGAGCGTTAATGGTTTTTGAAATAGAGGCAGGGTCAATATCGACATGAATAACCTGGGCATAGGGACAAAACTTACTAATAACGCCGGTAATCCGATCATCGAATCGCGCTCCCAGTGCAATCAGCACATCGCAGTCATGCATAGCCATATTAGCTTCATAGGTTCCATGCATCCCGAGCATACCGATAAACTGGGGATCAGTTCCGGGAAAAGCGCCCAATCCCATTAAAGTTTGGGTAATTGGATATCCAAGTTTGCGGACGAATTGCCGTAATTCTCTGGATGCATTATCCGTTACTACACCGCCCCCGGTATAAATCATGGGGCGTTTTGCACTCAACAATAAATCTACTGCTTTTTTTATCTGTCGAGGGTGGCCCTTGACATTAGGGTTATATGAACGCAATTCAACTTTTTCAGGATAGATATAAGGAATCTTGATATGCGGCGCCGTGATATCTTTAGGAATGTCAACAACGACTGGACCAGGCCTGCCAGTTGTCGCGACATAAAATGCCTTTTTAAGAGTGATCGCTAGTTTGTTTAAATCTTTGACGAGAAAGTTGTGTTTTACACAAGCGCGAGTTATACCGACGGCATCAACTTCCTGAAAAGCATCGGTACCGATGGCGTGACTAGGGACCTGTCCAGTTAGCACGATTAGAGGAATCGAGTCCAGGTAGGCCGTAGCAATGCCAGTAATCGCATTCGTTGCGCCAGGGCCTGAGGTTACCAGGCACACGCCGGGTTTACCGGTAGCGCGCGCATAGCCGTCAGCCGCATGGGTGGCTCCCTGCTCATGTCTTACCAATACGTGCTTAACATCCTGTTGCCGATGTAGCGCATCGTAAATATGCAACACAGCTCCGCCAGGATACCCGAAAATGATGTCAACACCTTCGTCCTTCAAGAACTGAATGATGATCTCAGAGCCCGATAATTCCACAATTACCTCAATTTATTATAAAAAGAAAAAGGCAGGGAAGATCCCTGCACACAACTGTAAATTCTATTATGGTTGGTCGATAATTGCGAGAGTTTATCGCAATCGGACACTGTAACACGGTAGGCTACCTACTATTTTAGCCGATCATTGGCTATGAGCGGCCCGATAAGCCTGTGACAGATGCGCTGATGGATAGTGCGGTAATATTCTCTATCAACCCGGCGGCTTTCAAATTCAATTACTTAGCTTCAGGATTTTTTCATTACAAAAATGAATTTACTGGCTTCTTCCGCGGAAGAAAGTAAAGGGTTGCCTGTTTGTTTTGAAAAAGCTTCAAAATCCTTTACCGAGCCTGGATCGGTCGAAATGATTTTCAGTGTTTGACCCGACTGCATTTCACCCAGTGTTTTTTTTGCACGCAATATTGGAAGGGGGCAATTTAAGCCGGATGCATCTAGCTCACGGTCGATATCGGACATTTAAGTTCCTCTGTATTTTGTTTTGTTAAGGTGGATCAGAATAATAGACAATGATAATCATCGGGGTAATAGTTGCAATTGATTATCATTGCTCATGCGATGGTTGAAACTGGTTCTGGATCTAATGGTAATCCATTTGAAACCCATTTAACCAGACCCCCTCGCAGATTTATTACATTATTTATGCCCTGCTTATTGAGAAACCGACAAACCTGGGCTGACCGACTGCCTGTGCGACAGTAAATAACGATTTGTTTCCTGGATATGGAGAAAAAATCCAGGTTTAAAGGGATCTGATTCATCGCAAGTACGTTTGCACTAGGAATGACGCCACGCTCAACTTCGGCCGGTGTGCGAATGTCGACCAGTTCAAAATGATCGGCGCGCTCCATGAGTCTTGATAAATCGGCGGGTGTGATTTCTTTTATACGAGACATTCAGTTTGGGTCGGTATTCGGCCGGTAGTATAATGGGCTGGTATGTAAGGCTAGCCATCAAAGGTGAACCAATATTAGTTATATCAACCTAAAAAAGCCAGATCTATGAACAGGAACCAACTTTGAATATAGCTTTTAATTCCGAACAATGCTCGCTACCAATCAGGTTGATGGGATTATTGTGCTTATTGCTTTTCCCTTTAGCTGTTTTTGCGGACGAGGAATTGCCTCGGTTAGGCGAAGCTTCATTGTTTAATCTTGAACAGGAAAAAAAGCTTGGGAAACAATTTTACCAGGAATTAAAGCGGTTGAATCTGATAGAAGAAAATGAATTTCTTGATCAATATATTAACGATTTGGGTGCTTTACTTCTTTCCGGCTTAGCAAACCGTAACCGTGATTATCGGTTTTTCATCGTTAAGGATTCCGAAATTAATGCATTTGCGCTACCCGGTGGGTACATTGGGGTAAATGTAGGGCTTATTTTGCGATCAAAATCTGTGCATCAACTAGCTTCGGTTCTGGCTCATGAAATTGCCCATGTTCGATTGATGCATGGCATTCAGTTAATGAAACGGGCTAAAGAAGTTAACGAAACTGCGATGTTGTCAATACTGGCCGCGATTTTGCTGGGCAGTGTCAGTGGTGAAGCGGGTTCAGCGCTGTTGTATGGAGGCGTCGCGGGTAGTCAGCAATCGATGGTAAATTACACGCGTGATTTCGAATATGAGGCCGACCGATTAGGTATTTCACTGTTGCAGGCAGCTGGATTTGATCCTGGCGGAATGGTCGAATTTTTTGAAACGCTGGAAAAAGAAAGTAGTGGTGCAGGTGCTGTCACCATCGAGTATCTTCGTACCCACCCGGTGAATGCCAACCGGATTGCTGAAATTCGTAATCGAATCGATGCTAGTGCTGATATTAATCAGAAGGGAAATATTTATTCCCGATTTGTTGGTTATCTTGGTTCTAGATTTATTATTGACTCAGCAGAGCCTGAAGATGCGTTTGCTCAAGCCCTGACTCTCACCGGCAAGCGACAATATCGTGAGGCCGATGAGGTTTTAGTAAAACTGTATAATAAGGATCCTGAAGATATCTGGGTTAGTCATAGTTACGCGGAGAACCTTAGAAATATGGGACATTATTCTGAATCCGTTTCGATCTATCGGGGGCTGCTCAGAATCTATCCTCGGAATTATGCCCTCAGCTTGCAACTAGTTGATTCACTTAAGTTAGCGGGTCAGCTGAATTTAGCGCTGGAATTCGCAATCGAAATTAAGAATCAGTTCAGTGATTCTCCAGCTATCTATGCGCGATTGACCGAACTTTACGAATTGTTACAGGATAAAAACCTCCAGAAACAGTCGGAAGCTGAATATCATCGATTATCAGGTAACCCTCGTCGAGCTATTGAGCTGTATGACGAAGTACTTGAATCCAGCAACATTGACCTCTCGACTCGATCAAGAATTGAAGAAAGGCGTGATCAGGTTAGGAATCAGCTCCAGCCACAATAGGATAATAATACCTGGCTGGCCTGCTAGTGTGAGATAGATAGGATCTATCCCTAATTATATAGGTCGTCTCGGTACTATTGATAATTCGTTGGATTGCAGTATGCTCGGAGTGTAAGACCTAAAAATAATAGTCTTTATTATAGAAATAAAGTCAAACAAACCGGAGGAGGTATCTGCAGATGAAAAATCGCCTGCTAACATCAATTACGTCAGTCACCCTGCTAATGGGTTCCATTATTTTCCCTACCTTGGCATCTGCAGGCGATGTCGAAGAAGGCAAGAAAATTGCTTTCGATCGCAAGTTGGGTAATTGCCTGGCCTGTCACGTGATAGCCGGAGGTTCATTACCCGGTAATATCGGTCCGCCACTAGTTGCAATGGCGGCGCGTTTCCCCAACAAATTTGTTCTTGAAGATCAAATTTATGACGCTACGGTTCTTAATCCAAACACCATGATGCCACCATTTGGCAAGCACAATATCCTGACTGACGAACAAATCAGTCTTGTCACTGAATACATTCACACTCTATAAGAGGATCCATCCACATGAAACGCAGAACTTTATTAAAAGGTGGGCTTGCATCAGGTGCGGCGGGTTTCGCAGTTACCGCCGGCATTCTAACCCCGGGGGCCGTATTTGCTGCCTATCCCAAAGCCGCATTTACTGCGACTGATGTACCTGGCGCACTTAACAACGCTATCGGTAGCAGTGATTTCACTCAGTCGGGTGATATTAAGATTAAGGCACCAGATATTGCTGAAAACGGCGCTGTTGTGCCTGTTACCGTTAGTTCAAGTATAGCTAACGTGGAATCAATTTCTCTAGTCGTCGAAGGTAATGCGAGTCCGTTTGTTGCATCGTTTAAGATGCACGGTTCCGATGCCTTTGTATCAACCCGTATTAAAATGGGTAAAACCAGTAACGTTCTGGCCGTTGTAAAAGCCGGTGGTTCATTGCACGCAACAAGCAAAGAAGTCAAAGTCACCATTGGTGGTTGTGGCGGTTAACAGGAGGAATTAAAAATGGCAAGTTCAATTAAAATCAGAGCAAAAGAAAAAGGCGGTTTGGTAACGGCTAAAGCATTAATGAAGCATTCCATGGAAACCGGCCTTCGCAAAAATAGTAAAACAGGTAAGAAAATACCCGCTCACTTTATTCAGGAAGTTGTGGCGAAAGTCGGCGACCGCACGGTAATGGAAGCCTTTTGGGGAGGTGCAATTTCTAAGAATCCTTACCTTTCATTTAAATATAATGGTAAAAAAGGCGAAACATTGACTATTTCCTGGGTAGACAACAAAGGAAAATCTGATTCAAATACCGCCGAAGTTAAGTAAATCACCTCGCACGACTATTAATATAACTAACCGGAGGGTGGAGTAAAAATGCGCAAAATAATAAATACAGTATCGGCGGTGTTGTTGGCAGGTCTGTTCGGATCAACTGTCAATGCTACTACGCCAGCGGAGGATTTGGCCAATTTTCAGAGTTTCTATACAGAACGATTTCCTGATACTTCATTCAGTGATTTCGGAAACGGTGTTTACTCAATTGATGCCGTCTCAAGAGAAACTTTTGAAGCAATTGAGGAATTCCCCCAATACGAGATAGATATCGAGAAAGGAGATGAGTTATTTAAGAAGCCTTTTGCTAATGGGACCAGTTATTTTGATTGCTTTGGCATGGCTGGGGTTCGTCACGAATATCCGCATTTTGACAGTGACTCGGGTAGCATCATAACGCTCGAACAAGCTATTAACGACTGTCGAAAAGCGGCTGGTGAAAAACCTTTGAAATACAAGAAGGGTGATATAGCAGCCATTTCAGCCTATATGGCTTATGAGTCGCGTGGGGAAGTGTTCGATATTAAAGTACCTAATGATCCGAGAGCAGTTGATCATTACCAACGGGGTCGAAATCACTTCTATATGAAGCGCGGTCAGTTGAACCTCTCCTGTGCGGATTGTCATATGCATAATGCGGGTATGAAGATTCGAGCTGATTTGTTGAGTCCAGCACTGGGTCATTTGACGCACTTTCCAGTTTATCGTGCAAAGTGGGGCAGTCTAGGCACTGCGCATCGCCGATTTGGTGGATGTAACAAGCAGGTCCGTGCGAAGCCTTTTCCTGCTCAAAGTGACGAGTACAAAGCACTTGAATACTTTTTGACTTATATGAGTAATGGGCTGGTAGCAAACGGGCCGGCCACTCGAAAATAGGAAGAAGCGTTTTAAAAACCCGGCCCAGGCCGGGTTTTTTTTGCTGGCAGATTTCTTCCTGATTTCGAATTGATGATTATCAGATTAAAATAGCCAGCTAATTTCATGGTTGTTAGCAAAAGATAATGGTGGCAACTCCCCCTGAGAGAATTATTTTTGTTATGATCCGCGTTCAATTTTTTAATCAGTAGGTTCATTTCTTGAATATCAATTTTCAGGCTCTTGGATGTCGCTTGAATGAAGCCGAACTTGAAAGTTGGGCGACTCAATTTCTTCAGTCCGGTCATCAGGTCACCACCGACCCTACCGATGCCGATATGGTTATTTTCAACTCCTGTTCGGTAACGGCTGCTGCGGATCGAAAATCCCGACAGCAAATTAATCGATTGCATCGAGACAATCCGGAAGCGCACCTGATTGTGACAGGCTGCCATGCCAGCCTTAATCCTGAATCGGTTAAAAACCACCTTGGCGTAGATATGGTTGTTGCAAATGATCGTAAAGATAATTTGGTTGAAGACGCAATACAGTATTTTGATCTTGAATCTACTCAGGTTGCTGACCAATCTATTAATCCATTGTTTCTGCGGGGTCGACATCGAGCTTTTATCAAAGTTCAGGATGGTTGTCGGTATCGATGCACCTACTGCATCGTGACTTTGGCTCGAGGTGAAGAAAAAAGTCGATCGCCTGAAGATATCCTGGCCGAAGTTAAGCAAATACATAGCCAGGGTATAAACGAAATTGTAATTACCGGAGTTCATGTTGGGGGTTACGGTAGTGACATAGGGTCGGATCTACATCGATTGCTTGCTGATATTTTAGAATTTACAGACATTCCACGAATTCGACTCGCTTCTGTTGAACCCTGGGATTTACCGGATCAATTTTTTGAACTATTCGGCGATACACGTTTGATGCCGCACATGCATTTGCCTATACAAAGTGGTTGTGACTCTGTTTTACGGCGTATGGCCCGTCGTTGTAAAACAGCAGAATTTGCTCGAATTGTTGATAAAGCGCGTGACGCAGTGCCGTTATTTAACATAACCACTGATCTTATCACCGGTTTTCCAGGTGAGACCGAAGATGAATGGCGGCAAACTTTGCAATTTGTCGAACAAATCGGATTTGGTCACATGCATATTTTCCCATTTTCGGCCCGTGCCGGGACTAAAGCCGCGCGCCTGCCAGATCAATTAGAAAAGTCAGTAAAGAAAGCTCGCAGTGCAGAAATGCATGTTATTGCCCGTGAGATGAAACGAAAAGAATTAGAGCGGCATATCGGACAAAAGGAAGATGTGCTCTGGGAACAATCGATGAGTGACAGCCAATCGATGTGGCAAGGCTATACCCGCTATTATCATAAAGTATCCTCTTATCAGCCTGCCGTCACTAGTGCATCTGTCAGTTCTGTAACCCTGGATGGGGTTAGTGAGGATGGCCAGTTTTTAACAACCAGTCGGTTTGCCAATCATCCCAATTCGATTTATGTCGATGCACTTACCGGTAATATGTCTTGATCTATGTCGTACCAGCGGGCATGCAGAAGCTTAGGCCATAGATCAGCCCGATTGGGGTGAAATGGATTTTCTGCCGCAGGTAGGACTCATGTCAAGCGCCATCAATAAGGATTTATTTTAATGCAGGAAACAAATTCGAGAGTTTTTCCCATAATATGATCTTTCCAGATATCGATACTTTAGACATATCAGTAGTGGTGGTCGGTGATGTTATGCTGGATCGTTATTGGCAGGGTGCGACCGAACGAATATCTCCAGAGGCTCCAGTCCCTGTTGTACATCTCAAAGATCTTGAGTCCCGACCCGGAGGTGCAGGAAATGTCGCTTTGAATATCGCTGCTCTAGGGATTCCAGTAACACTATTTGGTGTTATAGGGACTGATGATATGGGCAGAGAATTAACCCAATGCCTGATCAAATCAGGGGTTGATGCCCAGTTACTAGCCAGTAATGAAGTTTCCACTATATCTAAAATGCGGGTCTTAAGTCGGCACCAGCAATTAATTCGACTCGATCAGGAACAAGATTTAAGTGTGGTTGATACTTTGGTTTACAGCAGTCGTATTTTACAGGCAGTTGAATCCTCATCGGTCGTCATATTATCTGATTACAATAAAGGCAGTCTAAAGACGCTATGCCCATCCATTATAGAAGCGGCCCGGAAACGGTCGGTACCAGTGATCATTGACCCGAAAGGTTTTCATCAGGATCGATACCGATCGGCTAGCGTACTGACGCCGAACATGGCCGAGTTTAGCCAAATGGTTGGAGACTGCGAGAACGAAGAGGACATTCGCAGTAAAGGCCGACAATTAATCGATACTCTGGACCTTGAAGGCATTTTATTAACTCGAAGTGAAAAAGGCATGATGCTCATTACGCGCGATACAGTGGTTAATATTCCGTCGCGGGTTCGAGAAGTATTTGATGTGACTGGCGCGGGTGACACGGTGATTGCCATTTTTTCGGCGATGATCGCAGCAGGTAATGATTATGATCAATCTGCTCGGACAGCAAACCATGCAGCAGGTATTGTTGTAGGGAAACTGGGGGCAGCCACGATTGATATGGATGAGCTGGCTTTGAATGGCAGTGGATTACCATTCGAACAAAAAATAGAGTCAGAAAACGGATTATTGCCAAAGTTAGATAAAATCCGGGGATCAAAAAGAATTGTTATGACAAATGGTTGTTTCGACTTACTGCAGCCCGGGCATATAGCAAATTTAGAACAATGCCGAGCGCTGGGTGACCTGTTAGTCGTAGCGGTAAATGATGATGATTCTGTTAGCCGGCTCAAAGGCCCTTCGCGTCCCATAAATCCTTTGCTGCATCGAATGCAGGTTATTGCAGGACTTGGTGCGGTGGACTATGTCGTATCATTTCCAGAAGATACGCCCGAACGTTTGATTTCAAATCTGTTACCCGATGTATTAGCTAAAGGTGGTGACTATAAAATAGAAAACATTGCGGGTGCTGAAGCTGTCATAAATGCAGGTGGAACGGTCGAAACTATAGATTTGGTAAAAGGGTTTTCCAGTAGCGATATTATAAAGCGAATCAGGGCACTTGAATGATTTGAGGGCTAGTGTGATTCTTCATGACAGTCGAAAATTTTATTACGGATATTGTGACTCAAGCCTCAGAGTCATTTATTAGATCAATTTCAGCACCTGATCGATTTTATTGATCACCTCATCAAGCCTGATTAAATTCATGACATCAGGATGCCGAACCCGTTCACCCCAGGCGGCGTCTTCGGTAGTTTTTTGACTGTATTGTAATAAAGCCTCGGGATAACGATTTATAGCAATTTCGAGACTTCTATAGGGGCCAGTTCGAAGCGGGTTACTGCTTGCATATAGACCAATGACGGGGGTGTCGACCATGGTTGCCATATGAGCTGGGCCAGTATCCGGCGCTATTAGTAAACGCGACTTTTTAATCAGTGCCAATAGTTGCCCAAGAGTCGTTTTTCCCGATAAATTTGTGAAGCTTGATTGAGCCGCTTGTTGAATTCCAGAGCAAAATTCAAGTTCACTGGCAGATGGCCCTCCAGTCAAAAATACCAAATATCCATGTTTGACGAGATGATCGCCGATTGCTGCATAATCTTTTATATTCCAGTTACGCCAGTTATTTTGTCGGGCACTACTGCAGGGGTTTATGATGATAGCGGGTTTTTTTTCTATCAGAGCGTCTGCATATCGAATATTCTCTACTGCAATCGGAATATCCCAACAATGCTCAGTCCTGGGAACATTTATCAGGTCCAGAAATTGACTAAAGCCTTCCAGTACATGACATTGACTCTGCCCCTCTATCTTGCGGTTACTAAATAACCACTGTGCGTCAATGGCTCTCGACCGGTCAAAACCAACCCGTATCGGAGCTTTGATTAACAGGCTCGCGATACTTGCCCGCAACGCGGCCTGCATCATTAGCAGAACATCAAATTTTCTTCCACGTAGTTTCTTTAATAAATCCGGATAGCTTTTCCATCCGAGAGATTTATCAAATACAATGAACTCGACGCCTGTCAGTGACTTCACCAGATGGTATTCTAGTTTACCAATAATCCAGGTAATTTTAGTATTCGGCCAGTATTTCTTCAGACGATGAATTAACGGTAGAATGTGGCTGACGTCACCAATCGCCGACAGCCTGAATAAGCAGACAGAATCGGGCGTCTGTTGAAATTCAATCATAGGAAAAACATGGGCCTGCAGTCACAATTCGCGAGATGCTACCTGTTGCCGGGTCAAAACGCTACCGTAAAGCTCGAAGCTCGTCACTTTGAACCTGAGTATTGGCAAAGTCAAAATGAGTGTGAAGTACTGGAGGGTGGTCGGGGTAGTAGTTATCGAGTTGAACATGAGTCTGTGCCGTTGGTTCTCCGCGAGTATTTAAGAGGGGGTTTGGTTGCGTCGATAAGCCGTGATAAATACTTCTGGACCGGCAAAACCCGATGCAGGAGCTGGAGGGAGCTGCGCATTCTCGATTTCGCGTTAAAGCAGGGGCTACCCGTACCAATTCCTGCTGGCGCTTTGGCAATTCGTTCAGGGTTAATCTATCGCGCTGCAATTTTAACCCATTGGATTCCTGACTCTAAATCATTAGCCCAATGGTTATTCAGCAAAACCTTGCCAAGACAGCATTGGTTTACTCTAGGTGAAATATTGCGAAAGTTTCAACTGAATCATATTCATCATCATGATTTAAATGCGAATAATATTTTAATAGACGGCGATCATAATATCTTTGTGATCGATTTTGATAAAGCTGAAATACGCAATAACCTGGGTGATTGGCAGTGGCGAACCTTGTATCGGCTGCAGCGTTCTCTTGTTAAGATTGATCAACAGTCCAAGTTAAAATATACCGACGAAGATTGGCAGGCTTTGATGGATGGATATCAGGCAAAATAAGCGGTTATTAGAGGTTTATGGTGGTTTTTTATTTTCCTTGGGTAACCATCGATCGATTTCCTGAAGATAGTTATTTAAAACGGTATTGGCTGACTGCCTGACCTGGTTGCCCGCATATTTCCCGATTTGAGTGGCTTTGTCCGGATCATTAAGTAATTTACCAATAGAATTCCAGCAGGCTTCAACCGTTGCTACCTGGAACACACCGCGCCCAATTTCGAGCAATTTGAGATCCGACTGAATGTTACTGTCCGATGGACCTGTAATGATGGCCTTATTAAATTCTGCAGGTTCAATCAGGTTATGGCCTCCAGTTTGATCGAACGACCCACCCATAATTACCATTTGGGCATTAGCCATGAAACCTTTTAATTCACCCAATGTATCAACAAGATAGATCGTAGTATCTAATTCAACGATTTGATTTAGGCTTCTGATCGATAATTTTAGATTTAACCTGGTTGCCAGTTTTATTATTTCATCCCGTCGGTGTGGATGCCTCGGTGCGATGACTAACAGTAGATTTGAATATTCACCAGGCCTTGCTTCTAGAAAGCTTTGTTCTTCGCCAGAATGTGTTGACGCCAGCAATAAATAGTCCCGTGGGAGTTCAATCGGATCAATCATTTTATTTTTCAAAGCATTTTTTAAATTCCCGATTACTTTTATATTTTCTTTCGGTGCGCCTAACCCCATGAGATTTTCATGGTCACTTTGATTTCTAGTAAGATGAAAATTAATGTTTGAGATCGCACGGCGTAGCAGGTACCGAATAGCGATAGGTGCCTTTATAGATTTGTCTGACAGCCGAGCATTAACTTGCAATATTGGACATTTACGACGGGCCTGGAAGAGCAATTCAGGCCAGAGTTCGGTTTCAGCCAAAAGGAATAGTTTTAAGTTGTAACGACGCAGGAAATACGCGCAGAATGCAATCTGATCAACGGGAATAACATCAACCGCGACCCGGCTGCCAAAATTCCGTTCTATTGCCTGATAACCGGCTGCTGTAAAACTGGTTAACAAGAGTGATTCGCCCCGATCCAGTAGTTCACTGACCAGCGGGCTGATGGTTTCGATTTCACCGAGGGAAGAACCATGAATCCAGATTCTCGAACTACTATCTTTTTGGTGATCAGGAAAAAACCGTAATTTTAAATAACGAACCGATGGATACTGTCGATTATGAATGATGGCATGGACAAACCAGAACGGAATCAGGAAAGTCGAAAAAAAACGATAGGCCATCCCGGGTGATTCAGCCATTACACGGCCCTACAGATAAAATTCAGGTTCACCCGGTGGACGGGTTTTAAATCGTTGGTGAACCCAGGCGTACTGAGAGGGGTGTTGCCGGACAAATTTTTCGATTGATTGGTTAATGGCAACTGCGTCATTCTCGTCGTTTCCTGAAGGTATGGTTTCGATCGGCGCTTCTATCCATAAAATATAGCCCGACCCGTCGAGTTTACGTTCAGGAAAATAAGGCAATATGACGCCACCGGACGATTGAGCCAGTCGGGATGTCGCGGTAATAGTGGCAGTTTGTATTCCCATAAAAGGGACAAAAGCATTACGTTCACGACGAAAATCCTGATCCGG
>JBLIOG010000091.1:0-13675 GCA_047639625.1 Gammaproteobacteria bacterium | reverse complement strand
TGACGCCGCTTGTTCAACCAGTTTCATGGCCAGAACCGGACCCATGTAGTAGTGATCATCGTCATAGATGGTTACATGTCCCTCAGGAGAATCTCCATCTAACAGTCGGTCGGGTGACCAGACATTGCCCTGTTGCCAGCCCTCAAACGCGGTGTTACGCCATCCGCCGATACCATCTTTGCGCCAACTTGAACCAGTTGCCACGACAATATGACTGGTATCAAGGTCAATCGCATCGGTCGCTAATAATTTGTTATCCGGGTAGATTGCGACATTGGCCATTTTTGCGAGTTGTCCCAGACGCCAGTCGCGTACTCGAGCCCATTCGGATAGACCTGGTAGTCGACATTCTTTATTTATTCTTCCACCTGGTTGCGTTTCAGCTTCGGCCAGAATTACATCATAACCACGCTGGCCGAGCGCCCTGGCGGCTTCCAGTCCCGAAGGCCCTGAACCGATAATTAAGACTGACTCGTCTTCCGTGCGGGGTTCAATTGATTCTGGGTGCCAACCCCGTCGCCATTCTTCGCCCATGGTGGGGTTTTGTGTACAACGGATTGGAACATTTCTGGAATTGTGTGCGTAACAGATATTACAGCCAATACATTCTCTAATATCATCGACATGGCCGGATTTTATTTTTTGTGGGAGGAACGGATCAGCGATTGAAGGGCGCGCGGCTCCAATAAAATCCTGAACGCCAGATTTAATTTGTTTGAGCATAGTGTCCGGTGAGGTAAAGCGACCTACGCTAACAATCGGTTTACTGGTGAGCGACTTTATTTTGGCAACTGCTACCTGGTTTGCAGCTTCTTTGACGAATCGAGAGACGCCCATTTCGAGCTCGTAATCAGTAACAGTAATGTCCCAGAGATCCGGTAATTCAGCAATGTCAGAAAACATTCCAACCAGATTGTCTTTATCGATAGTTGGGTCTGCTGGGATCGAATAACGCACCGCAACGGCTGCTTTACCCTGAACAATTTCCAGAGTGTCCTGAATGATTTCCGAGATTAGTCTGACTCGATTTGATGAGCTGCCCCCATATTCATCCCTGCGTTGATTTAAATCGGTGCTGAGAAACTCATTGAGCAAATATTCGTGGTTGGCATAAACATAAACAATGTCAAAGCCTGCTGAAATTGCGCGGTGGGCAGCATCACGATGTTGTTGCCTAAGTCGATTAATATCGTCCCGGGTCATTGTCTGACTTTGAATCGGAATACCTGTTATTGGTGTGGAAGGCAGACTTTGAACACCAAGCGAAACGCCTCTGCTATAGATATTTGGCGTAGAGCGACCCCCATACCAAAGCTCAACACCGGCTAGCGAGCCATGCTCATGAACAGCATCCGTCATCATTCGAAGGTTATTGACATCGTCCTGATCCCAGAGACTAGCATGCGGGTAAGGCATGTCATCGGAATCAGAGTGGATCGAGCAATACTCGGTACAAACGACGCCCCAACCACCTTCAGCCTTGATTCCACGCATGGCCGCCAGAGTTTGCGGCCGTTGGTAACCCATGCCAGTGCAATGCGGAACCTGATAAAATCGATTGGGTGCCGTCACCGGGCCAATTTTTATCGGATCAAATAATGGTTGGTACGGGTTTTCAGCCATAAAAAGGTGCGAGTTTAAGCTAGCATTTCCTGGTTTATGGCTTTCAGTTCACCGCTAGCCGGTGGATTTTTCAGCGTTACCACAGGTAGTTTTTGGCGCATTTGATTTTGAAAGGCACCGACCCCAATCTCAAGATCAGAAAGCAGTAATCCGTCGAATGCCGATGACTGCATGGCTTCAGAAGCCCATTGTATTAACTGGACGTCCTCGTTACCCACAGCCATGTTAATTTCTCGATTAAATTCACGAGCCTTTTCCATTTCAGGGCGGTCATCGGGAAGGGCATAACATCGGCCTGCCATTTTACTGTGCTGAAAACCAGTTGGATAAACCTGATAAATTTCAATCATGTCGGGAAAAAGTGTTATGACAAACCCAGGGAAGCTACCCCAGTATATCCATTCTTTTGCATGCGAATCGGGTAGGTAACTATCGTCGGGTAGTGCTGCGATGTAGTTTCGGTTGGCGGGTGTTTTTACCTTTCGATTTGCAAAGCTACCCGAAGCCCGGGCGATACCGCTACTATAAACTTTATCGTTATAAGTTTTGCCGACCAAATCAAATAGTTCCGGGTGGCCTGTTGGTAGGTGGTAACCTTCATTATCGATATCGACCACCAGTTTCCAGTCGAAATCGAAATCCCAATGCCAGGGTTCGTCATAAGGTTTCATCTCGGCGATGTTATAGAGTGAAATTTCTTCTTCTGCATCGCTAAATACTTCATGGATGGATGGTCCGTCACCCGCAAAACGAAGAAAAATCATGCCATGCCAGATTTCACAATCGAGTGATTTCAACCCCATCGTGTTTTGATCAATGTCAGGAAAGGAATCAGGCCGAGGAATATTCTTTAATCGGCCATCCAGATGGTAAGACCAACCATGGAACGGGCAGATCAGACTGTTTCCGCACTTGCCCTGGTCATCGCGAACAAGTCTTGCACCACGGTGACGGCAATAGTTATGGAAAGCTCTAATTTTGTTGTCTTCGCCTCGAACCAAGATGGCCTTTTCACCAGCAATATCAATGCACTTGTAGTGTCCAGGTTCAGGCAGGTCAGATATATGACCCGCCCATGTCCAGTTTTTTAAAAAGATTTCCCGGGTCTCTAGCTCGGTCAACTCGGCATTGTTGTAAGTCCATGGAGGTAACCCCGTCCGGTTTTCGTTGTTGGCACCGAATATGGTTTTAGAATCAACGAGTCCCATTGTAATCTCCGATATTTAATTTAAGTGCATTTATTTAGAGGTTCCCTTAAGCGGGTAGCTGCCAAATTCCCTCGTCAATACAATCTTGCATTGAGAGTTCAATGCCTTTGCGTAACATTGAAACGAGGTCGTCAATCTGATCACGGGTGATGGTTAAAGGCGGTGACATTACGCACATGTTGATACTCGGCCTTACTATCAGGCCCAGTTTCTGGCAGTGCTTGTCGATCCGGTTTCCGATTTCATAGTCCATCTCGAGATCGCCTTCACCCTGTTTTAATTCGCATTCGACGCAGGCCATTAAGCCCATCCCACGTACATCTCTAACGATTGGAATGTCTTTTAATTCGGCCAATTTTTCCTGCAAGTACTGTCCGTTAACGCGTGCGTTTTCAAACAGGTTTTCACGCTGCATAATTTCCAGATTCTTGATCCCCGCTGCGGCAGCAACCGGGTGACCCGAGTAGGTGAATCCATTTGAAAATATGGCGGAATCTCCACCGCTTTGTTTAATCTCTTCGAGTAAACGGTCAGAAATAAGGAAAGCACCCATGGGTATATAGCCTGAAGTCAAACCTTTGGCGGTTGTAATAATGTCGGGTTGAATGCCAAAAACGGCCTCTGAAGCAAAACAATGACCGAGCCTTCCGAATGCGGTTACGACTTCATCTGATAAATAGAGCATGTCATTTTGGCGGCAGATTTCAAGACAGCGCTGGTGATATCCAGCGGGTGGAACAATGACACCACCGGAAGCGAGAATCGGCTCTGCAACGAAAACGGCACAATTATCGGCACCGATTTCGTCAATAGCACTTTGCAGATTTCCAGCGCATTGGTCGAGGAAATCGGCCTCGCTCATATCTGCCGGCTTGTAAAGTGGATGAGGTGCTGGAATGTGATGAATTAATTCAGAGGCAAAATCAAGATTGTTTTTATCGCGCTCTTTCCCTGAAACTGATCCGCCCAGATAAGTACTGCCGTGATAGCCTTTCATCTGAGAAATTATGCGTTTTTTATTCGGCTTGCCGCGTACATTATTATAAAACTGGATGAATCGAAGGGCCGAATCGACAGCGGTTGACCCGCAAGTTGTGAAAAAAACATGATTGATGTCGCCGGGTGCCTGTTCTGCAATTTGTGAAGCGAATTCTGCCGCAGGTGTGGTTCCGAATGACCAGGGTGACATATAGCTGAGCGCCATAATCTGGTCATAGACCGCCTGAGCAATTTCCTGTCGGCCATGTCCGACGTTAACGCACCACATTCCTGCAGGAGCATCGAGTAATTTATTGCCTTCACTGTCTTCTACATAAATACCGTTGCCTTTGCTTAGAACGGTTCGATCATTGCTGCCAATTTTGACGATGTCATCCCAGGGGTGAATGAATTGATTGTCCTGTATTTTTACCTGTTCATTAGCTGGCATGACTCACCTCTGCGATTTTGAGAAATGACATTATCACCAAATTTAATTAAAATGCAATTAATTCAATGGTATATGTACTTTGGTTGACTGGTTGGTCAGTTTTCGTTAGGTTGTTCAACTATGATTACCGTTAATCAAAACAATTTAGCGAGTCGAAATCGGAAAACCCGTGTTGAATTTCGAAAGCAGCAGTTAATAGAAGCAACATTAGACTGTATTGATAGCCTGGGGTTGTCGCAGACGACCCTGGGCAGAATTGCTGAGCGGGCTAAGCTGTCTCAGGGGAATGTTGTCTTTCATTTTCAGAGTAAAGAAGCGTTGCTTGAGCAAACGCTCGAATACCTGACGAATGAGTATTATGAAAATTGGCGATCAGCCGTTGATGCATGCGGGGATAATCCGGTAGAAAGGCTATTTGCCTTGATCAATTCGTCATTTTCGCATTCCATTTGTTCCAGGAAAAAAATAAGCGTTTGGTATGCCTATTGGGGAGAAGCCAGGTCACGACCGAAATATCAGGCTGTTTGTGGACAAAATGATTTGGCTTTTTCCTCGGAGTTGAAGCTTATTTGCTCTGAAATCAGCAATACATCGAAAGCAACTCTCGACACAGAAACCGCTGCTTTAGCGATAGAGGGTATGATCGATGGGCTTTGGCAGAACTTGTTACTGGCGGCTCAAAGTTTTGATCGTAAACGGGCAATCCGGGCCGTGAACGACCTGGTTTCAATTATCTATCCTGATATTGTCAGGTCAAAATCATGAGTAGTCATGACAAAAGCTATGGCTTTTGATATGGTCAGTCAGCTGGAACGATCAACAAGTTGCTGTTAATGCGGCGTTAATCAATTATAGTCAAAATATTACAAATTCATCACCCATAGAATTTCTCCGGAGGAAATATGAAGTATGCTAAACCTGTAAAATCCCTGCTAACCGGTGTTGGAGCTGCAGTTTGTCTCGCAGTTGCCTCACAGGCCGGTGCAGCGGGTAAATTGAATGTTAGTAACTGGGCCGAATATATGGCTGAAGATACGATTTCGAATTTCGCCAAGGAATACGATGTCGACGTTACTTTTACCCCTTATGACTCAGTAGAAGCAATCGATTCGAAATTGTTGGCAGGCAGCTCTGGTTATGATGTTGTATCCCACGCCGCGTCACAGGTCGCTCGACTCACCAAAGGTGGAATTCTTCGTAAAATTGACAAAACTAAACTGGGTAATTTCAAGCATATGAGCCCAGATATTATGGTTCAGATTGGTAGCAAGTGGGATCCAGGTCATAATTTCATGGTTCCTTATATGTGGGGCACTCATGGGGTGACCTATAACAGAGCTTTGGTTTTAGAAACCTATCCCGACGCACCGATTGGTTCTATCGAAATGATTTTTGATCCAAAGCACATGAAGGAACTCGCTAAATGTGGAGTCGCTTTTCTGGATTCTCCAACTGATGTTATTCCGATGGCTTTGGCGCATTTAGGGTTGTCACCCGATTCCACCAGAAAGGCTGACTACAAGAAAGCTGAGGAGTTGCTGGCCAGTGTGCGGCCCTATATTAAAACCTTTGATAACTACGCTTATCAGCGTATGCCTGAGAAAGAGTTTTGTGTTGCTGTCACCTGGGGTCCCGACGGACTGCTAGCAATGTCTGGCGCAGAAGAAGCGGATACTGGAGTAGCGCTGGATTTCTTCTTGCCTGCGATTCCAAACTTCTGGGTTGATGCCTGGGTTATTCCTGCCGATGCAGAAAATGTCGAAAACGCCCATCTTTTCATGAATTATTTGATGCGTCCTGAAGTGGCCGCGAATGATAGTAATTACAGCTGGTATGCAACCGCAAATAAGACGGCCATTCCAATGATAGATGAAGCAGTTACCAGTAGCCCTGCCGCTTTCCCGAGTGCGGCTCAAATTGCGACTATGTATACGCTGTCACCGCTGCCGCAAAAGATGGAAAGGGTTAGAACAAGAACCTGGACCAATTTTAAAGCAGGTAATTAGGTCAACTTAAAAAGGCCGGAGCAAATGCTTCGGCCTTTTTTATCTGGAAGCAGTAAATGTCACAGAACATAGATTATACCGATCGTCCCTGGATGGATCCGGAGGAAACGCCATTCATTAAAGTTCAAAGTGTCAGTAAACATTTTGGTGACTTCACAGCAGTCGATAACGTCGATCTCGATATCTACAAAGGTGAATTGTTTTCGCTACTCGGCGGATCGGGTTGTGGAAAAACGACCCTGCTGAGGATGCTAGCGGGTTTTGAGACACCTACATCAGGCACGATCAGTATCGATGGCGTCAATATGAATGACGTACCGCCTTATGAACGGCCGGTTAATATGATGTTTCAGTCCTATGCGCTCTTTCCGCATATGACGGTAGAGAAAAATGTAGCCTATGGGTTACACCGTGATGGAATACCCAAAGCAGAGATCGAGAAACGTGTCGATGAAATGCTCAGTATGGTCGAGTTAAGCCAATTCAAAAAAAGAAAACCTCACCAGTTATCGGGCGGACAGAAGCAAAGGGTCGCGCTAGCACGGGCACTCATTAAACAGCCCAAAGTATTATTGCTGGATGAACCTCTAGGAGCACTCGACAAAAGATTACGTGAACATACACAGTTCGAGTTAATGAATATTCAGGAGCAACTCGGGGTTACCTTCATTGTGGTTACCCACGATCAGGAAGAAGCCATGACGCTTTCAACTCGAATAGCCGTCATGGATGCTGGAAGATTTCAGCAAATTGGCACTCCCACTGAAATATACGAATTCCCTCAATCCCGACAGGTTGCAACCTTCATAGGCAACGCCAATATGTTTGAGGGTCGTATCACCGAAAACGGACCCGATCATGTCAGGGTCGAGTGCAAACAACCCGAAAGCCTTTTTTATATTGACCACGGTCTATCGATTCAGGAAGGTAGTAAAGTGTGGATCGCATTAAGGCCCGAAAAAATAACCATTTCAAAGCAGGCGCCTGAAGATAGCCGTCATAACACTATTAAGGGAATGGTTCACGATATAGGATATTTGGGTGGTATATCCACTTATCGAGTCAAAGTTAGCGAAGACGCCCTGATTGAAGTGACCTCGCCGAATCAATCCCGACCCAAAGATGGTAATCCTCCGATTGACTGGGACGAAGAGGTATATTTGAGTTGGGAAGCCTCAAGCTCTGTTGTATTGACGCGATGATTGAAAGTCAGACAACTATGAACAGAGGGTTTGGCTACAAACTGAGTCTGGCCCTGCAAAATAACTGGAAGCGGTTGATTATTTCTATTCCGTTTTTGTGGTTGTTCATATTTTTTCTGGCGCCTTTTTTCATCGTAATGAAAATCAGTCTGGCAGAAGCAATCATTGCCAGCCCGCCTTTTACGCCCATGATTGAGTGGGTTGATGAAGGCGTTATGCATGTCAAGATTGTGCTTGGTAATTTCGCCTATCTCTGGGAAGACGACCTGTATGTAAATACCTATCTCAATTCAATCAGGATTGCGGGAATTTCTACCCTGATATGTCTTTTAATTGGGTATCCAATGGCCTACGCCATCGCGCGGTCACCCGGTACAACCAGGCACATCCTGTTAATGATGATCATACTGCCGTTCTGGACGTCATTTTTACTACGTGTTTATGCCTGGATGGGGTTGTTAGCTGACCAGGGAACCATCAATGATTTGTTAATATATATTGGAATTATCGATGAGCCAATCCGTTTGCTCTACACCGAGTTTGCGGTCTATGTAGGAATTGTCTACACCTATTTGCCTTTCATGATCTTACCGCTTTACGCCAATATGGAAAAACTTGACTGGAGTCTGGTTGAAGCGGCCGCTGATCTGGGTGCGAAACCGTTTACTACTTTCCGGACGGTGACGCTGCCGTTGACAATTCCGGGTATTATTGCCGGATCACTTCTAGTTTTTATTCCCGGAACGGGTGAATATGTTATTCCCGATCTATTAGGCGGCGGTAACGTCCTGATGATTGGTCGGATTCTTTACAATGAATTCAACGCCAATATCGACTGGCCGGTAGCGTCTGCGGTGGCGATAGCGTTATTGCTGGTACTGGTCCTGCCAATGATGCTGTACCAGCATGTGCAGTCGAAGGAGGTTCAACAATCATGAATGGAAAGCGTTCGCGGTTTTTGTTGACGGCAACCTGCTTCGGAATGGCTTTTCTTTATATACCGATGATACTGTTGGTGGTTTATTCTTTTAATAAATCAAAACTGGTTCCGGTATGGGGTGGCTTTTCTACCAAATGGTACGGTGTTTTATTTGAAAGTGAAGAGATATGGGAAGCGGTTTCACTAAGCCTGAAAATCGCAACCGTTAATGCCTGTTTTGCCACTATTCTGGGGACTCTTGCCGGACTGGCATTGGTTCGGTTCGGTCAATTTAGAGGTCGAACTGTTTTTAACGGTATGATTTCTGCTCCGTTGGTTATGCCCGAAGTCATTACCGGTCTTTCATTATTGCTATTTTTTATAACGCTTAAAGAACTGATTGGCTGGCCCGACAAACGGGGCTTTACGACCATTACGATAGCCCACATAACCTTTTCAATGACCTATGTCGCAGTTATTATTCAATCACGCCTGGCCGGGATGTCGCAGGATCTTGAGGAAGCCGCTCAAGATCTCGGTGCAAAACCACTGCGGGTACTGGTTGATATTACCTTGCCATTACTAGCGCCCGGTATGCTGGCGGGTTGGTTATTAGCATTTACACTTTCGCTGGATGATTTGATTATTGCCAGTTTTGTTTCGGGACCTGGCGCCGTCACTTTACCCATTTTGATTTACTCCCGAGTAAAAGTTGGATTGAGACCCGATATCAACGCTTTAGCGACACTCATTATTGTTGTCGTCGCGATTGGTGTATTGATCGCGGGCTGGATATTACTCCGACAGCAGAAGCAAAAAGAGCTCGAACTGAAAATGTCTGAAGATTAGGTTTCATGTGCTTTATTTCCTGATTTCTGGCATCAAAACACACTGTCAATTACCTTCTCTTTCTTAGAATTGCACTATAGTAGTTGGGAGAAATACTCTATTGTTGTTAAATCATATAGGTGGATTACAGAAATTTCAGCCTGAGGCCATGGCTCTAGTATCTCCCTACGTTAATTCCTATCGTCGAATTGTTCGTGAAATGTCAGCCCCGATTAATTTCCACTGGGGGTTTGACAATCGAACCACTGGTTTTAGAATTCCGGATAATGATCCTGAGTCAATGCGTATTGAGAACCGAATCGTTTCAGCGGATGTGAACCCTTATATTGCCATTGCGACCTCTCTGGCCTGTGGATATTTAGGTATGAAAAATGCGATTGAACCGTCTGCGCCGTTATTAAAAAGTTCCTATGATGAGCCATTTCAACTTTCACGGCATTGGTATCAGTCGCTGCAAAAATTGATGGATTGTGAGCCTTTACGCGATGTACTCGGAGAACGGTTCGTTGAAAATTACATTGCAGTAAAAGAAGTTGAGTTTGATAACTTTCTAAATGTAATCAGTCCCTGGGAACGCGAGCATTTACTGCTCAAAGTCTAGGAGCCTGACTTTAATTTTACCGCCAATGGCTTCCACAGGAAGCCGATTGGGTCCACAATAACGACCCAGATAAACCCCTCAAATTCCACAACCTAATTTCGGGAGACCCAGGATGACTCTGAACCCTAACGTCATAAGCAATACTGAAAAATGGCAAAACCTGGATGGAGCTCACCATCTCCATCCCTTTACTGATCCAAACGACTTAAAAAACAAAGCAGCGAAGATTATCGAATCGGCCAATGGCGTCTATTTGAAAGACTCAGATGGTGTTGAATTTCTCGATATGATGGCCGGTCTGTGGTGCGTCAATATGGGCTATGGTCAAAAGTCGTTGATCGAAGCCGCCAGTCAGCAAATCTCAAAGTTGCCGTACTACAACGCATTCTTTAAAACCTCGCATCCGCCTGTGGCAGAACTATCTGCATTGTTGGCTGAAGTCACGCCTTCACACATGAACCATGCATTTTTTACGAGTTCGGGTTCTGAAGCCAACGACACTGTTTTACGGATGGTTTGGCGTTATTGGGATGTCCTTGGGAAGCCCGAGAAGCGCGTCGTTATTAGCCGCAAGAATGCTTATCATGGCAGCACGATCGCAGCTTCAAGCCTCGGCGGTATGGATGAAATGCATAAACAAGGCGGTATCATTCCTGACATCGTGCATGTTGAGCAGCCACACTGGTTTGAAAAGCGCTGTGAACTCGGAGACGACCTTGATCGCGAAGCCTTTGGTAAGCAGGTTGCCCAATCGATTGCTGACAAAATAGAAGAAATCGGTGTTGATAAAGTGGCTGCTTTTATTGCCGAGCCCGTTCAAGGTGCTGGAGGCGTCATAGTGCCGCCAGATTCTTACTGGCCTGAAGTTAAGAAAATCTGCGAACATTACGGAATTTTACTGGTTGCCGACGAAGTGATCTGTGGATTTGGTCGCACTGGTGAATGGTTCGGCAGCGATCATTTTGGATTGAAGCCCGATTTAATGCCGATTGCAAAAGGCCTGTCTTCGGGTTATTTGCCGATTGGCGGTGTTATGGTGTCAGACCGAATCGCCGATGTTTTAATTAATCAGGGAGGTGACTTTAATCATGGATATACCTATTCCGGTCATCCAGTTTGTGCAGCGGTAGCGGTCGCAAACATTAAGTTAATGCAAAGTGAAAATATCGTTGAAAAGGTCAAAACTTCAACGGCACCTTATTTGCAGAAGCGATTACAGGAGCTGGGCGAACATCCTCTGGTTGGAGAAATCAGGGGTATCGGGATGTTAGGGGCGCTCGAGCTGGTAAAAGATAAAGAAAATTTTATCAAGTTTGATAGTAAACAGGGTGTCGGTTCTATTTGTCGGGATTTTTGCCTTGAAAACCAAATTATCATGCGTGCAGTTGGCGATTCGATGATTATTTCTCCGCCGTTAATTTTGCAACATTCAGATATTGATCATTTCTTCGATCGCGCGTCGCAAGCTCTTGACCAGACTTTATCGGCCGTGAGCAAACTTTAATAACACCATGGCATTTAGATTAAATCAGGATCGGAGTGATACCGAAAACTATCCTCCTTCCTATTATCACGCCACACAGAACAGGCATTTAGATCTGCCTGTTCTCGAGGGTGATATTAAAGCCGATGTTTGCATTGTTGGTGGTGGTTACACCGGATTGTCTGCGGCGCTTCATCTAGCCCAGCGAGGATATAAAACTGTTCTGCTCGAGGCTCGTAAAGTAGGTTGGGGTGCTTCCGGCCGGAATGGTGGCCAGCTTTGCAGTGGACAAAGAAAAGATCAGATGTCATTGGTTGACATGGTAGGAGCTGATGATGCACGAAAGTTCTGGCAACTGGGTGAAGATGCGAAGGCGCTGGCAAAGAGCCTGATCCAACACCATGGCATCGAATGCGATTTAAAACCCGGAATAGCGCATGCAGATCATAAAGCGTCCTATATTGATGATACGAAACAATACGTTGAATTTTTACACAACGAATATGGCTATGATCAAATCAGCTATCTAGAAAAGCCCAAGATGGCCGAGATGATTGGGTCTGAGCAATATCACGGCGGTAGTCTCGATTGGGGTGCCGGACATTTGCACCCTCTTAACTATGCATTGGGACTGGCTGATGCCGCTAAAAATGCGGGTGCCAGTTTATATGAGGAAACCGTGGTTGAAGGATATGACGAGGGTACCCCCAACCGTGTTAAAACTCAATCGGGTGTGGTCGAAGCGGACACTGTAATTCTTGCCTGTAATGGTTATCTGGGAAATCTTGATTCACGTTTATCGGGCAAAATTATGCCGATCAATAATTTCATTATTGCAACAGAGCCACTGTCTGAGGAGCAACTTGCTGTCATCAGTCCGCAGGATGTTGCCATTGCTGACTCTCGATTTGTGGTTAACTATTTTCGCCTGTCTGCGGATAAGCGGTTGTTGTTTGGGGGTGGCGAAAACTACCGCCAGAATTTCCCCACCGATATTGCCAGTTTTGTTCGTAAACCGATGCTACAAATTTATCCGCAACTGGAAACGATCGGGATTGATTTTGCCTGGGGTGGAACACTTGCAGTGACATTGAATCGTATGCCGCATTTTGGTCGGTTAGGGAATCGCCAGATTTATTTTGCCCAGGGTTATTCAGGCCAGGGCGTTGCTATGGCAACCCTCAGTGGAAAGCTAATGGCAGAGGCTGTTGCTGGTGAATCTGAGAAGTTTGATTTATTCGGAAAAATACCGACGCGAAGTTTCCCCGGAGGGAGTTTGTTACGTTGGCCTGGGCTGGTGTTGGGAATGACTTACTATGCGTTACGTGATCGCTTTTAGAGATGTCCCCAATTAATTGAGGGTTTTTAAACCTAGCATCTGTTCAATCAAAAGGTCTTTCTGTAATTGTAGGTGGTATCCCTGAGTCTTCAGGTTTTCCATAACTTCTGATGTATCTTCCTTCGCAAGTTTGCGGCTTCCATCCAGGTCAAAACTGAAGCTAAATTCCGGATCACCAAAAATGGCCAGCAGATCCGCAGGAACGACGGAAAAATCATCTTTACCATGCAAATATAAATAAGTGTCAGGTTTTCGGCTGCTTCGGTAGATGTGGCAGTGCATGTTAAATAGATGGGTTAAAAAGTTGATGATGATTTTAACATAATCGAGGCCGAAAACTGCAGGTTTGCGACGCCGTTTATGTGCCTGTTTTATTCAGGCGTTAGGCGCCCTTATAAAACACGGGACAGGCTTCTATTCCTCACGCGGCGATATAGACGCTATAATATTCCTTCTAGCTGACACATGAATATTACCGGAGTCGCGGGTTCTGCTGTTATCACGCTCATTCTCTCGGTGTCTGGATCTGGTCGTTGCTGAGGTTATCCGCGGTTGTTATCGAACTAATTCGCTAGCGACAATCATCGGATCATATTGTAGATAAAGTAAAATGTAGCTGTGAATGTAGCTGGTTTTTTTGTGATTTGTCGCGTTGCTCAGAACTAGATGAGTATGCCTTTCGGGAAGTTTGTTTAGCATGTCGCGTCTTGAAATAAGCAAGTATCTGGGTCTTGTGATTGAGACCACAGTCGATCGCTTACTCATTTTCAGGAAAGTGGTGTAATCGATATAGATCGGCGCATAATGACAATAAGAAATATTGAAAAATTACGCGATTCATGAATTTTAAGGCTTAAAAAATATTTACTGGTATGTGATATGTTCTCGTTTAGGAAGGCCGTTTTTATAACTATGGTAGGTATTTAAAGTTCGCTCGCAGTCGACGAATCTCCGATATCCAGTCCATTCTCATTCCTGACTGAAGCACAGCGTTTTCTCAATAAAATATATCGGAT
>JBLIOG010000090.1:0-13916 GCA_047639625.1 Gammaproteobacteria bacterium | reverse complement strand
TGAGTTTTCGGTACCATCACAGCGGCTGCGCTGAGGACCTTGGCGCGCGGGATGCCACGGGTAAACTCACGCACATAGTCTGTGGCTGGGTCCAGCACCAATTCTTCGGGGGTGCCGATCTGAATAATCTCACCATCCTTCATTATCGCAATTCGATCAGCCAGTCGGATAGCTTCGTCGAAGTCATGGGTAATAAAAACTATCGTTTTCTCTAGCACACTTTGGAGACGCAGAAATTCATCCTGCATCTCTCGACGAATAAGCGGATCAAGCGCTGAAAACGGCTCGTCCAAAAACCACACATCGGGCTCTACAGCTAGTGAACGCGCAATGCCTACACGCTGCTGCTGCCCACCCGAAAGCTCTCGAGGGTAATAGGCTTCACGGCCCTGAAGTCCAACAAGCTCGATAATCTGAAGGGCATGTTGTTCTCGCGTCTTACGATCGACACCCTGAATCTCTAGCGGAAAGGCTACATTGCCCAATACCGTTCGATGGGGTAACAATGCGAAATGCTGAAACACCATACCCATCTTATGCCGGCGCATATCAATGAGCTCGGCTTCACTGGCCTTCATCAGGTCCTGACCATCGAACAGAACTGCGCCCGCGGTGGGATCAATTAATCGGGTCAGACAGCGTACCAGTGTCGACTTACCCGATCCCGACAGGCCCATGATGATAAATATCTCACCCTCATGAACATCCAGGCAGGCGTCACGTACCGCGCCGATATAGTTACCATCGACCAGGTCATCAGGCGAAGGTGTGGCACCGTTTGCAAACAAGTTATCGGCATTATTTCCAAAAACCTTCCACACATGCCGACAGGATAATTTAACGGATTGTTCCATATGTCTCACCGACGATGATGTTCACATTATATTGATACAGAGGACAAACAATCGACCCTACATAAAGTCGATTATTAGTAATTTAGAATGTAGAGGAAGGGCGATCGTTCAATCGACCGCCCTTAGTCACTTCGTTACAGCACTACTTGATCCAGGCGGACCAGCGTGCTTTGTTCGTGTTCATCCATTCGGCAACGACGTCGTCCACTGAACGGCCTTCAAGATCGACAGCTGCTACCATGGCGTTCATCTCTGAATCAGACATTTTTATGGCACGAACCGCCTTATAAGCACCCGGCCATTTCTTTTCACCATCTTTCCAGCCAACTTTCTTGATTACGCCAAAAGGCTTACCACAGTCATAAGCCATATCCTTATTCAAACCCCATTCAGGTTTGTTGTAACAATCTTCTGTGTAAGGTGGGAATTCAACAAATTCGCCCTCAAATTTGGCAGGTGCCCAATGGGGTGAATAGACCCAGAGCATGATCGGGGCTTTGCGCTGGTAGGCAGATTCGAGTTCAGCAAACAGGGCCGCATCTGTTCCCGCATGAACCACCTCAAAATCAAGATCGAGAGCTTCTACCCGTTCATCGTCAAAACCACCCCAGGTTACAGGGCCACCAAGGTAGCGCCCTTTAGGAGCTGTTTCGGCAATGGCAAAGGCTTCAGCACAGGCATTCATAGCTTTCCAATCAGGCAATCCAGGGCAAAGTTCCTTCATGTAAATCGGATACCACCATTCTTCCTTGGCGGACATACCAGAGGAACCCAGATCAACTGTTTTCCCGGTTGCAAAAGAGGTATTCATGGCGACAGTCGCCGTGGTTTCCCAGAGTTCAGGCGCGATATGAAGGTCACCTGACTCGAGCCCAGCAAACTGTGCCAGATAGTCAGCCTGCACCAGTTCCACGTTATACCCTGCGTTTTTCAGAATCTCGGCCATGATGTTGGCTGACAAATACTGACCCGTCCAGTCGTGCAAGGTGATCTTGATGGGATCCATCGATTCCACATCAGCGTTAGCATTAATATTAAATCCACCAAACAGGCAAATAGTGGCAACAAACCCAATAAACTTACGGGTCAATCGTTTCATTTCGTTATCTCCGATATTAGTTAAAGTATAGAAGAAAATTACTATACCTGACCGATACTAGCACGTAATTATAACCACAAGAACCCCGACCCGGTCCTACCCGACTCGCCACTCGATACATCCAGATTACCAGCTTCTGGCCACGCTCCGGCCTCAACCCACAATAACCCCCATACCGGTAACAAAGCGTCCCGACAGAGGACAATTTCGAACAAAATCCGAGAGCTTTATCCAGGCATCCATATGGAATCCATATTTTCAGTTTGAAGTGGTGGCAATGCAAAGCCTTACCCAATAATAATCGCACACAAAAACTCTTCTTTGTAAGCCGAAATCAGGCTGACCTTAATTATATCCCAGTCACTATACCCCCATATCTATCCCGAGCGTGATTCATAGGCTGTTCGCCCTCTTGTCTTCTCCCATTACGCCATCGGAGGGGAATATCGATTTTTTTTGCAGGCTGGTTTCGGTGATTTCATTAAAGAAATAACCAACGCGGTTAACCAGACAGAGGTTCGATTGATCAGGCTAGGACATGATCAAATCGGGAAAAGGCGGTAGCATTATTAATATTGCATCGATCATGGTATATCGGCAGAGACAGTGTCTCGCCGCTTATTTTGCCAGTAAGGCTGGTGTGAATCACTTGACTCAGGTATTAGCATTAGAGTGGGCTTCACATTATATTCGAGTTAATGCGATTGCCCCGGTTTATATCCATTCAGAAATGACAGGGGGCTTTTCTCGCCAGCGAAAAGGGGGCAGCAATGATTGACAACGCGCCAGGAGTCTGTCCGACTTAGGTAATCGTAGCGAAGGGAAGTCATTTTGAGACAAATTTTTTGATCGAATGAGGCGAATAGTTGCTCTATTCAACGAATTAGATCGGGTAATTTGGCCAAAATGACTTTTCCGCAGTAGATTTATCCTAAGTCAGACAGACTCCTAATGAGCCCCGAAGAACTAGACAGTACATTACTCTTGCTGGCTTCCGCAGCATCGAGCTTCATTAATGGGACTACCATTGTTGTTGACGGCGGGTACCTGCAAACATCTCTATAAATGAGTGAGTGGGTGGGAAGTGTTAGGGGTCGAATCTATCACGCCCTACTTCAAGCCATTAGCATTTGTTATTTGGTAACCAAAGAGTGATAGAGTTTTAAACCTCAAATTAATCACTGGAATAGAGCGCAGGTTCCAGAACCTGCGATAGCGTCATCTTTCTATTTTGAATGCCTTTTTATACTTAATGCAATATCGTCTAGCTTTGAATCAATTGCTTAACGAGCCGCCTTGGTCCATGCGCAACTGGCTCTGCCTTTCCAAGACGAAACAACATCTGCACTGTCTCATCGGGGGGGATGTTGAAACCTTGTTTGAATGAGCGCTGTAATTCGAGCATGTCGTCATATTCCTGTAATACCTGACTCATCGGATGCTGCGCCAGCCCCATCATTGTGGTTTGTAAGTTTATACGGGAATAGTCACGGCCGACTTTGACCTGATCGAGGCGGGTATTACTCGGTGTTGACAGCCAGGCAAAAGTGCGGGTCGACTTCGCGGCTTTTTCGGTTAGTTCCACTGCCTGCTGTCCGAACTCAGTCGAATCTTCTTCCGCTTTCATACGATCAAGGAAGAATGTCTCGGCTACAAACTTAGTGATACCACTCAGGCCTGCCTGCGCTACGCCGAAACCATCACGGTATTGGCGTACCTCATCCTTGTTGAATCGGAACATTCTGATCGTTTCCAAATCACGTTGCTTGTCGCTTACTTCAATTTGCATCGCTTTGGTCAGGGTGTAGACTAACTGAGATTTTGTTTCCGGAGAACTATCAATTGTGAATGGGTATTCACTGTATTGCTGATGCTTTTTCTGGAGCTGGTCAATATCATTTTGACTCAATTGATAGGCATCATATTCGCGTTTGTTGGATTGACGAATTAACAGCGCATCAAACAATGGATCTTTGTCTAAACTATATTGTTTAACGAGGTTAACCGAGGCCACTGGCTTATCTATCAGTTCCGTGTTGCTGTACATGCCTTCTGGGAAATATTCGACTATAGCTTTGAAGCCTAAACCACTCGCCGCAATTGAGAGCGTTTCCAGAAAAGTACCCTGCCCGATGTGAATCTGACGGTGGACCGGATCGGTTTCGGGTAACAAGCGTTCCGCGTCAACGTACAGATCAAAACTAGTTGGACCAGTCAATCGAATAATCCATGGCTGCTTATTGTGTGGATTGGGTGCCAGAATGGCATAGGCCAGAACCTGCATTCGAATATCGGTTTCGAGTTTATCTGGGCCATTCCAGCCAAAATCATCGGCAGGACCGAGATCGTTACAGGCAATAATGCTACTTGATAAAGCGACACTACCGAGCCCTAAACCCGTTATCTTAATAAAATTTCTGCGATTCATTTCTGGTCTCCTGCTAATTTAGTTGATAATATATTCCATGGAATTAACTATATATTCCCGGGAATGTAAATGCAACAGGCTTTTTATGTTAAAAAAGAAATTGAACCCACGCCAGCAAACTGAAGTACGTATGACGGTACTCCTGGGTATTATTCAGCAATTGCTGACTACCCGTCAGAACCGATTATTTGCTAATCGCAATTTGAGTCTGTCGCAGTTTGGTTTGCTCAACCATTTCACCCACACACCCGAACAAAGTTGGACTATTACTGAACTGGTCGAAGTCATGGAAATGAATCAACCTGGAATCACCAAAATAGCGACGGTGTTGCTCGATAAGGGGCTGTTAAAGTCAATGGCCGATAAAGCCGATAAACGTAAGCGCTACCTGAGCATTACCCAGAAAGGGATGGCGCTTTGTGAAGATACTTTTAAATCACTACTACCCGAGATTTCGGATATTTTTGGTGAATGGCATAACCAGGAGTTAGAAGGATTTCATACTCAGTTGGAAAAGCTCATGCAATGGCTGGACGAACATCGCCATGATGACTCTCCATCTCCGGCTATCCGTTAGTCCAACAAAGAGAACCGGGCAGATCCCAATATTTTCTAATCGACTAGATCACAAAGTATAAGTGAGATACTGGGTTCATTGTTTCGTCGAACGAGCAGGTTAGACACCCTAGATTTCGAGCTCAAATTTTCTGGCAGGTGAACCGTAGGAGTTTGATTTTGAAATTAAATGTAAGGCCTGATCCCTATGATCAGGCCTCATAATTATTTAGCCTGGCCTTTGAATTTTTTGATCCCGCCAGAATTCAGCCGTGATATATAGAAATTAATTTCTTTTTTCACTACCCTCATCAGAAAAGTCGATAACTGGCCCCAGACTCGTTGTCACAATTTTAATATTGAGAAAGAGACTGGGAGCATTATGAAGCCGGGTCTTTGCTGGTCACATGTCGATATTTTTCACAATTGGGCTAATTGCCATTCCAGGGAAATCGGACGCTTTCACTCGGGTAGCAGAAGTAGAGCTCTATTTTTTTATACTGTATCAGTTCGCTTGCCTTCATATTTAGGTTTAAAGATTGATGGGCTGACCCTTATTTTTTAAACTATAAGCGGTCAGGAAAACGACTATGGTTGCCTCTGAACGCAATATATTCAGCGGTGATTTCTCTCAAACGTGATCGACCAAAGCTCTCATCGTGGCCACCGTGCACAGCCCTTACAGGCAGGTTCTGAAGTCGTTCCATCGTTATGAGATAATCTTCGATATTCGAGCCATCAATTGTGTCGAGTAATGGACCATCATAAATAGCATCCCCAGAAAATAGCGTACCTGACTTTTCTTCCCACAGCCCAATGCTGCCGGGAGAGTGACCGGGTAAATGGAGCACTTGAAAATTGCGGTTCCCCAGGTCGATAACGTCGCCTTCATCAACCAGTCGGGTTGGAACAGCGGCCGGTGTATGAAAATGCTGTAGATCAAAACCAACTCGGGGTAATGCGGTTATCATACGTTCATTTTTTAACGCATAACCCGATTCTTTCAAACCGTTTATTTCTTCAATAGGCCAGTCATTGATATCGAGACTGACCTGCGGCGGGTCGGCTAGAATACCGGCTTCGCAACGATGGATTACCCGTGTGTCAAATTCATACATACTGCCCACGTGGTCGAGATGACTATGGGTGGCAACAACAATGACTGGCTTTCCCAGTAAATCTTCGATCTCGTCCTTGAGTGAACAAATGCCCATCCCAGTATCAACTAATAAATCGTAATCGCGTCCTTTGATATGCCAGATATTACACCGTAACAGCTCGTCAACATGGGGTTCGCGTATCAGCGTAATTTCGTTACTAATTGTTTTTCGTTCAAACCAGCGGTCTGCAAGATTCATATTTCAATCAGCCTTGTGAAATTGGTTCCAGGGCTATAGCGTAACAGCTATGGTGTTGATTTTTAAAAGTTTGAACATCTCAGAGGCCCGCAATTCAGTACAGACTAAATTTTATCCCAATAAGGCACGCCTTTAAACCGATTCACCAGAAAATCGACAATCGTTCAAACCCATTGAGATAAATGACGTGTTGGTGGGTAAATCACGTAGGCATCGATTTCTGGTGGTTTGAAAGCGGGCAATATGGGCAATAAAGCACCGCTTTCTATTGCTTTATAAACAATGAATGATGGCAACGACGAAAGTATCCATTTTTTTAAATCGGTTCATTGATACCTGTTCGCTATTGTTGCGTTTAAGAGAACTATCATTCGAAATAATCCATGCTCAGTCTGACATCTATGATGGCTGTCGCTGTAACAGATGGTAGAACGGGCAGAAATGTCAGAGTTGAGTGGATACGCATTATTTGGCCAGGCACACCTGGAACTCAATGTGCCTACGGCCTATCAGGCCTTGAATCAGTAATATATAAATCATTGCTAATAACTATATAATTAAGGGAAACCCTGTCATGAAATCAGTTTTAAATAAAATAAATAAAGGCGAATTCATCCGCTCGGAATCGGGATTTAGAAGCTGGATAACTAAAGACGGTAGCGCAGGCCCAACCGGTGAAGGCGGATTGGCGATTATTTCCTACCTTAGTACGTTTCGATGCGGTGTATTACAATCACTTTAAAACCAACCAAAAGCGTCTGATAGATTATCCGAATCTATGGGCTTACACCCGAGAGCTCTACCAGGTTCCGGGCGTTGCCGAAACAGTGAACATGGATCATATTAAATATCATTATTTCGCAAGCCATCGCTCCATCAATCCTACCGGCATCATTCCGAAAGGCCCTGTCATCGACTTCATGCAAATGCACGGCCGCGAAAAGGTAGGTAGAAACCAGAATTAAAATTCGACCGTAACAAAGAACACAGGACAGTCCAGAGTGCGAGTATTTTATGCATGCTTTACTACCTTGAAAGTGTAGCCAACAGCTGACCCTGTTGTGTCACAGGCGTTAATCCCAGTGTGTTGAAAACACGCCAGTAGAGTGCGTTGCATGGGTGATGACTGGTTTACCAAGCCTGCTTTCAAGTTCGACTTTAAGAGAAACAAAGCGTTGTGCCAGTCCATCACTTTTGCGACGGAAATTACACATACCATTAGCCAGATAGGCGTCGACTTTGGGGGCCTTATCGGCGACATACTGCATTGATTTTTGTGCCAGGTCACCATCAAAACACCAGATCTGCGCGTTGCTTTCTTCTTGAGTCGAAAAAAAGCCCTGATCGACAAAGTTGCCCGCCCAGACCACGTCAAAGCCCGCCTCCCTGAGGAAGTCAGCTGTGCCCTGCCACCAGTCTGGCCAATGGTAAACACCGTTTAGCGCGACCTTCTCGATATTCATCTCACGCAACGCTTCCACCATCGCGTAGCCCGCCATGTGGAAGGGTGTTTCATAGGTTTCGCTCAATTGTTCACAGTGCTGGAGCACGCCTTCGACGCCGAGACCGCAGGTATGCACCCAGTTAGACCCTACCTGTCCACAAACATCCGCACCATTGTTCGCCATACACTCAACGAATTTCTCGAGTAAATGAAAATTCTGTTTACGCTGATCGAGTCCGTGAACATATTCAAGTAGATGAAGCATGCGTCCATGCACACCGACCGTTTCCGGAGAGATGCGCAAGAAATCTGAAGGCGCCGCGTCAAAGCCGTGTGGCGGGCAGGTGAAACCGACCTGATGTGGGAAAAGTTTATTCTTTGTGTTTGACCAATGTTCGGGTTTTTTGTAAGCGTTCAACTTTCTTTCCTCTGTAGTCAAAATTTGTATTGATATCGATATTAGTATGAATAAACACCGCTATTTGATTCCTTCCACAAGTGCTTTTATCGTCTTTGAAAACGCCGCCAGCATTACAGTTTCAATCGCGTTGCCGAAGAACTACACACGTCACAATCAGCCGGCATATTGCCGATCTTGAATCGCACCTCAGTGCACAGTTGATTGCGAGAGAAAAAAACTGTAAAGCCAACCAACCAGTTATCTGACTAAACTTGATGACATTTAGGACGTTACTCTTTTTAAAATATTTTGTGAAAAAAATAAATACGAATTAAGGGGACAGAGTGAAATCTCTATTGCATGAAAATATATCAGCCTATAAGCGCCGTAATTTCATCCGCGTCATAGCCCAACTCTTCAAGAATTTCCTGAGAATGCTGACCCAGATCCGGTGCCGGAGTTTCTTCTAATGATTTGTCTGCAATGGGGTTACGGGCAAACCGCATGGTGCGTCCGGGCGCTCCGGTTTCGACGTTTGAGAAGGCGGCGTATTCCTCAGCAATCGGACTGTCGGCAATGGTCTGGACCGTCTCCACCAATGAGCACGGAATCGAATTCTCGATCAGGGTTTCTATCCAGTAGGCAGATCGGTGCTGCTTGAGATGTGCGCCGAGTACCACGTCTAGCGCATCGCGGTTGGCAAGGCGAGCCTCATCGCCCTGAAACCTGGGGTCATCCAGTAGTTCGAGATAATCGATCGCTTCGCAAAACCTCGGCCAGTCTTTCTCGCTACCGAGGCCGATGACGATATCCCTGTCTGCCGTCGGATAAGGCTCGAACGGCGTAATGGAGGGATGTCGTGAACCGATCGGACCAGGGACAATCCCGGCATTCAGATATCGCGCAAACGCATTTTCTAGACATACCCACTGGCAGGCCAGCATGGACACGTCGAGATGGCTAGTTTCCTCGACACCCTGCGCATCTCGCTCATACAGGCGCTGAAGAATACCGATTGTCGTGAACAGGGCTGCAGCGATATCACCGACTGAAAAGCCAACCCGGGTCGGATCGCCGCCGAGTTCGCCGTTGATGCTCATCATCCCACTCATCGCCTGTACGATAATGTCATACGCTGGACGATCCGACAGGCTTCCAGTTTGACCAAAGCCGCTGATCGAAGCAGATACCAGTCGTGGATTTATCCGTTTGAGATCGACATCCCCGCAGCCCAGACGGTCTCGAACACCGGGGCGCATGTTCTCTACAAAGACGTCTGCGCTCGCCAAAAGCCGATGCAAGACTTCCTGGCCTGCTGCCGTTTTCAGATCAAGTGTTACCGATCGTTTGTTGCGATTGATAGATGCGAAATAGAGACTGATATCATCTTCAAAAGGCGCAGTTACACGAGCCGTATCGCCGGCGGGACTTTCCACCTTGATTACATCCGCGCCGAGGCTGGCAAGAAGCCAGGTACAGAACGGACCGGATAGAACAGACGTCATGTCGACAACGCGAATACCTTTCATGATGGACACTTTTTTAGCATGGATTTGAGGGTTTTAAGATGTGTGCCGTCCGATACAGTGGCAATCGCAGAGAGAGACCGGCAAGCTTCATCCAGGCTGTCGTGTGGCACCACACGATCAACCAGACCCCAGGCCAGAGCTTCTTCTGATGGAACTTCATCACCGCCAAACAATATGACTGCAGCGCGTCCGGATCCAATCAGCTGATGCAAGCGATCGACGTCATACTGACCAGGTATGACATTATTCTTAAGTACAGGGTAGGAGAAGCGAGCTTGCGATACTGCCAGGCGAATATCACAGCCAAGTGCTAGTGACATGCCGCCACCGATGCAAGGACCATTGATCGCTGCGATGGTTGGAAACGGAATATTGAGAAGTGCTTCAGTCATCTCGGACCAGAGATCAGAACCGTCCTGATCATCATAGAGTGTTGTGAGATCGGCGCCTGCGCAGAAGACTCGATCACCTGCCCCTGTTATGACCATTGCGCGTAAAGTGTCATCGATTGCCAGATCATTAAACCCGTCGCGTAGCAACTTCAGCATGTCCGACGTCAATGAGTTGGCTTTTTCTGGACGATTGACAGTCACGGTTACGACACCATTCCCTGCACTCAATTTGACCAGGTCTTCGCTCACGACAAATCTCGACATGCCTCAACAATGGCTTTACAGGCTGGCGACAATTGCTCCATGCTACTGGCAATTGATAGTCTAAACGATGTAGACGATTCAAACGCCTCTCCCGGCACAATCGCAACGCCGCCATACTCCAATAAATATCTGGCTAAATCAGCACTAGAATTTATGTGCTCACCTTGTGGTGTTGTTTGTCCAATAGCACCTGCGCAATCGACGTAAACATAAAACGCGCCTGCAGGTTTGGGAATTCGAAATTGTTTGACGTCTGAGAACCATTGCATTACAGCGTCACGGCGTGCCTGATAGGCTTTCCTGCGAGTTACAAGACCTACCTGTGAACCATCCAATGCCTCAATTCCAGCAATTTGAGCCAATGTTGATGGTGAACCGGCAACCTGACTCATCATCTGACGCAATCCATCCATCATCGACTCTGGCCCTACTGCATAACCAATTCTCCAACCCGTCATTGCATAACCCTTGGATAGGCCATTTACGGTTATGGTTCGATTTAATAACTCGGGTGCAGCAACGACAAAAGACTGATGTGTGTTGCCGTCAAATACGATGTCAGAGTAAATCTCATCCGACAAAATCCATAGGTCTGGAAAATCGTGTAACACGTCCGCCAGCTCTCGCTGTTCTGCCGCACTATATACCGCACCCGTTGGATTATTCGGATTACATAGAATCAATACACGGGTCTTATCATTTAAGGCCGATCGCAACCGATCTGCACTCATTTTAAACCCTTCGTCGATAGCGCAATTAACGACTACAGGACTGCCACCCAGGGCCAAAACCATGCCCGGATGTGATGACCAGCATGGCCCCGGAATGACCACTTCGTCTCCCGCATCCAGCAGTGTCATCAAGATATTTGCGATCAATGGTTTTGCGCCACTGCCCACAGCAACTTGTTTAACTGAATAATCAGGATGCCCTTCTCGTTGAAATTTACGAATGATGGCCTGCTTAAATTCAGTCGTACCATCTGTAAATGTATATTTGGTCTCGCCCGCATCAATCGCCGCGTGGCCAGCGTCACAAATAAAATCTTCGGTAATAAAATCAGGCTCACCCGATGACAGATCGTAGATGACGCGACCTTCGGCTCTCAGTCTTCCCGCCAGTTCCGAAATTTCGACAATTGGCGATAGACTAAAACGATTTAAATTTTCACTAAGTTTCATCATGTTACAAACCTTTCGCGTCTGGTTTTAAAATCACATTTTTAAGAATTTTGATCTATTCCAACAAACCCAGTTTTCGATAATAATCTCAGTAGCTTTCGACGCCCACTGATCTATACAATCGATGCTGGCATATCCTATGTTCTAAATTCAGGTACTTTACGATCCAGCATTCGCATCAGTGCTCCCCACTGAATATTCCCTTGCGGTCCATTTTCAGGAGAACCCCAATCGTTCAAAGCTTTCATTGAGTCATCCGTAATTTCAATCGGATTGTCCACTGAGCTTAATATGTCTACCTGAATCTTGCAGGCCATTTCTAGAAAGTAGTGATAGATAAACGCTTCTGCTGCAGTACGTCCAACGACCAGAAGGCCGTGATTTTGCAACAGCATGGCAAAATTGCTGCCAAGATCCCGAGCTAGAATCGCACCTTCATCTGCCACGGCAGTTGAATCCTGAAAGGGGTGTCTGGATAATGTACCAAGCACAAATCCCGAATGCTGCGACAGTGGCAGCAAACCGAGCGGCATTGCAGATACCGCAATACCTGCGCGAGTGTGACTGTGAATGACGAAATTAATATCAGGTCGCGCCTTAAGAATACCGGAATGAATGATATGCCCGGCCAGATTAACAATTTTGCCACTGCCCGGCGTATCGTCAACCACATTGCCCTCGTCGAATGACATGCGTGTCAGATTCGATGCGATAATTTCATCGAACATCATGTCATGGGTATTCAACAGGTAATGATCGGCGTCATCGGGTATGCGGGCCGAAATATGCGTGCTTGTCAAATCGGACCAACCAAAGTGCGCGGCAAGTCTATACAACGCAGCCAGATCGACACGTGTGTTCCACACCGAAGGAGAACAATTAAGTGGATTCTTCATTTCTGTTCTCCCAGCGCTTCACGATTAAGATTATGCCAGTGTTCTGGCATAACAATTTGCATTGTTAGTAAATGAAATGATAGTGATTGACCATGTCCATCCAGACCTAGTGATCGGTTAACGCCGCCTTCCAGTACTTGATTGATGACAAAGTTTAACGCTGGCAGATTATCAAGACGATAGCGTTTAACTGAGGTCGGATTACGATATTGAAAGTGGTTGATAACACGCGATTCTGTTAATTCACTTAACAAAAAGTCGTAGTCTTCTGGTTTATAGGGTATGACACTAATACTGCAACGATTACCTTTATCGCCTGCATGCGAATGTGCAATGTCATACAACCGTATCGTGACTGGCATTGTTTCCGCCGCATTCATACTTTTATCTCCAAAATTGATACCGCATGCGCGTTGGCTGCTAACCTGGCAATCAATACTGACCCAGTGAAAACCTGAGCCGAAATTGATTCTCTAAAACCCGCGGCACCGGCCGGCCCCGCCGCCCACAAAGCCAGAACTTCGCTTACCAGCCACTCGGCTTCCGATTTATCCTGGGATCGTACTGCAGCCCGAATTCTGTAATCGCCATCCGGGTAGCCTTCAGTCGTTTGCCTTAGTGTGCCACTATCATCATCTAAAATACTCGCCAGGCCAATAATATCGAGCCGCACGGAAGGCTTAAAGTTCTTTAACTTGATTCTCTCTTCAATGACTTCGACCGCAAAACGAGCCCGCGCCAAAGAATTCGAACCCGCGTAGGACAAACCCGCTTCACCTAACCAACCGCCGTCAAAAGAAACCGTCGTCTTTAGTTTTTCAGGCCTCGCGGCACCCCGTGCTCCGGCAACCAATACGCGGTCAACACCGATCTGCTGCAGACTAACGGATGTCATATCAAGTACGACATCAGGCGTTATATAGGCACCTGGATCATGAATTTCGTAAAGCATCTGCTCTTTGACAGTTTGAAGACTAACCAGGCCTCCAGATCCCGGGAGCTTGGTAATGACAGCACTGCCATCCAGCGACACTTCAGCAATGGGGTAACCCAATCGGGCAATCCCGGCGGCTGATAAGCCGGGCGCCGACAAGGTATCTTGATCTTTACGCCCCGGGTCGACGAATGTCGCGCCTGTCACCTGGCAACCGCACTCTATAATGTGCCCTACCAGTGTACCTGCCGCCAGACTATCCCAGTCATCTTGCGCCCACCCAAATTCATAAATCAATGGACCAAGCGCTAATGCAGGGTCAGATACGCGACCAGTGACTATGATATCAGCCGAACCTTGTAAGGCTTCCACAATACCTGCTGCCCCCAAATAGACGTTTGCCGATAACAGTGGTCGACCGAATTCCACGTCATCCATTTTTTCCAGACTAAGAACCTCTTCTTCGCTCATTTGTTCAAACAGGTTGTCACCTTCGACCACAGCGATGCGGTAGTCAGTAAGCCCTTGAGCAATCGCCATTTCATTGACCAGTTTTCCAGCTTGTTTAGGATTACTCGCGCC
>JBLIOG010000089.1:0-13934 GCA_047639625.1 Gammaproteobacteria bacterium | reverse complement strand
AATAGGAGTTAGTCAATGAAACCTCGAACACGCCGTAGCCAGTTAGAATGGCAAGTATCGTTAAAAGCCCAGCGCGAAAGTCAGCTCAGTGTTGCCGATTATTGTCACCAGCATAGGTTGGACGCTAAGTATTTTAGTAAACGCATCACCAAAATACTAAGTTGACCTTTCATGTCGGCGTCGATACCCGTTGGGTTGCTGACTTGATGAATGCATTGTCATGAAGATGTTTGTTGATGTGGGCGAGATATATTTGCACCGCGATTCGGTGGATTTTAGAAAGTCGATCAATGGCCTGGTATTGATTGTTGAGCAGGAGATGAAGCTATCCCCATTTGTCGATGCGCTGTTTGTGTTCTGCAATAAAGGTCGCGATAAAACCAAAGTGCTTTACTGGGATCGGACGGGATTTTGTCTATGGTATAAGCGTTTAGAAAAAGCTCGATTTAAGTGGCCGCACCAAGGACAAAACCCGGTCAGGAGCCTGACTGAGAATGAATGGCATTGGTTGTTGTCGGGTTATGATATTGAGGGTCATCAACCCCTGCAATTTGTCAGTTGTTCAGAGTAAAAATAGGCATATGACACTCTGATTGCTGGTGTGTTTCTGTTAAAATGCCGCCAGGCAAATAGCCTCAAAATCACTCCCGGATAACCCACTTCAGCTCAAGGAAATGCTGTTATCCGAGCGTGCACTATCGGCTCAAAGTGGTGAAGAAATCGGTCGGCTCAAACAACAATACCAACACATGCTCGAACAGTTTCGGTTAAGCCAACAACGCCAATTTGACCAGAGCAGTGAATCAAACCTAAACCAGGCTGAGTTATTTGACGAAGCCGAACAGACACTGGATGAACCCGCCGAGAAAGCTGTCGAGAAAGCCGTAGCGGGTCACACCCGCCAGACACCCAAACGTCAACCACTGCCAGCAGACCTACCCAAAGAAATCATAGTTCACGATATTCCAGACAGTGATAAAAGCTGTGCTGACTGTGGTCATGATCTACACCGAATGGGCGAAGCTAAAAATGAACAACCTGAATTTATCCCTGCGAGTGTCAAAGTCATCGAGCATGTTCGCCCGAAGTACAGTTGCCGTCACTGCGAACAGCAGGGCACGCGGGTAGACATCAAGATCGCACCGGTACCATTGACCCCGATCCCCAGGAGCTTTGCCAGCGCGGCCTTATTAAGCCAGATCATCACCAGTAAATATCAATACGCATTACCATTATATCGACAGGAAAGTCTGTTTAAACAATACGGAATCGACCTCAGTCGAAAAACCATGGCGAGCTGGATGATGCGCTGTGCAGAATTATCCGAACCCGTGATTGATCGGTTTCGACATATTCAATTACAACAATCGGTGATAAACGCCGACGAAACGCCACTCAAAGTCATCCGCGAAGACAAAAACCAATGTTACATGTGGGTGTACTGCACTGGCACCGATTCCCCAGCCGAAAACAAATCACAGACCGACCCACCCAACATCGTGATCTTTGATTATCAAATCTCGCGAGCCGGTCATTGTGCCAAAGACTATTTGCAAGACTATGAAAGTTACTTGCAGGTAGATGGCTATGCGGGCTACGAAAAAACCGACACCATATTAGTGGGTTGCTTTGCTCATGCGCGACGAAAATTTATCGAAGCACAGAAAATCCAGGTGAAAGGTAAAACAGGCAAAGCTGATTGGGCGATTAGTCATATCCAGAAACTGTATCGACTGGAAAAGGAAATGAAAGGTCAGCCTGCTGCCCTGGAATGTCGACTTAATATAACTCCCAAAAAACCACTATGTGTCTTTCGCGAGACGTTTACGATCGATTGATTACCAGTATAGATGGTCTGAAAGGTTTTCCTGAAGCGATTGCGAGCATCTATCCGAAAACTGACGTCCAGCTCTGTATCATTCATCAGATTCGTAATTCGATGAAATATGTTGCTTCGAAAAATCAGAATGCCTCCATGGATGATTTAAAACTCGTTTATCGAGCCAGTACGTTACAGGCTGCAGAAGCGGCCCTGGATGCATTGGAGACTAAATGGGGAACAAGCTATCCTATTGTTATTAAATCCTGGCGTTACAAATGGTCCCAACTGTCCGCTTATTTTAAATACCCGGAGCCAATCCGGAAGATCATTTACACCACCAACGCAGTGGAAGCAGTTCATCGACAATTTGGAAAAATGACCAAAACTAAAGGAGCCTTTCCAAACAAAAACAGTTTCTTAAAATTACTGTACGCAGGCATATTGAATGCGACTGAGAAATGGACAATGCCAATCCAGAACTGGAGCCAGGCACTGTCGCGAATGAGTATTTATTTTGAAGGGCGCCTCGACAGCGTGCTGGATATTTAAATCAACCCTGACACGGAATTTTGAACGCCCTCTTTGTATATAGTTGCGCTGAACTATATACAACGTCTTAATCAATAAAGTACATTCGAGTTCTACATCGCACCGCTACCTTTACTAAAAACCACAGTCACCGTCTTAATCAACAGATTGAAATCATATGCCAAGCTCCAATTCCTCTGATACCTCAGATCCAGGCGAATAATATCTTCAAAGTCCTTGACCAGAGATCGTCCATGTACCTGCCACTCTCCAGTAATGCCTGGCTTTACGTCTAAACGTCGCCACTCAGGCACATCGTACTGATCAACCTCAACTACGGTGGGTGGCCGGGTGCCCACTAGACTCATAGAGCCTAGCAGTACATTCCAGAACTGAGGTAATTCATCGAGGCTGGTACGTCTCAGAAAATGGCCAACCTTTGTGATTCTCGGATCATACTTTGCTTTGAAAATGGCACCCTGTGCGTCATTCTTGACTTCGTGCTTGCGTGCTTCAGCGTCAGGCACCATGGAACGAAACTTCCACAGTTTAAACTCTCGTCCCATCCATCCACACCGCGTTTGACAGAAAAACAAGGAGCCAGGTCCGTCTCTTTTAATCGCAATCGCAATGGGAATGAATAGCAGGCCAGTTAACGCCAAACCTACCATGGCACCTATCACATCGATAACTCGCTTAGCGCGGGATCGAATGGATGCATGGGTAACGGGTAGTCGGTTTGATTTGTCATTAACGGATAAGCCATCGGAGGTCGCTTCAGACTCTATAATGAGTACCCGATCCAGTCCAGTCATGGTTAAAACTGCTTGCACTTGCGGAGTCAGCCCACAGACTGCGAGCGTAACGTCGGCGCTTTTTGCCATCTTTGCCATACTGACCAGCGCACCAATCCCACTACTATCCATAAAACATGTCTTAGAGAAATCAAGGCTCACTTTGAGCGGACGAGGCGGAAAACTTCTTTCACAAACCGAATTGAATTTAATTCGAAATGGAACCGCTTCGACGACTGTAAATTCCTTGGGTATTTCAATCCTCTCAGCCTCACTGCTCTGTAATCCATAAGAAACTGTATCGCTTTGAACTAACCGAATGATGCTCATAATAAATTTCCTGAACTAATGAAAATATCTACACCTATACTGTTCGAATTTTCGTTATATCGATGAATCAAAACCCTACTTTGATGGGCCAAAATTCCGCCTCGATAACGCTTTCATGATCAATAACGTCACTTATATCTATGCGGAGTAAACAATCCAATTTGGTCATTATTAATACTGCGTAGACTTGAGCTGTTATTCCACTTACTGCGAGGTTTATGCCATTAATTTTCGACATCTTGATAATGCTGGCCAACGCGCCTATACCAGTACTATCGAGGAAGCTCGTTTTAGAGAAATCCAAATTAACTCTTGAGGGTGGAATCTCAGCTTCACAAATCAGATCGAAGACTTTACGAAACGATGGTGATTCGATAACGCTTAGCGAGCCTGGAATATTAATCATCAATACCGCCTCGCGGTCCGGACTCGGGCTATTGTTACTATCTTTAATTTCCTGATCACCATTCATATCGCTCTTCCTAATTTGATCTCTACCAAAACAGCAAATTTCATTCGGCTCTCTGCTATAGTTAAATCTACAATAGCAACTTACGTGCCAGTGTTTTTGGGCTGGTTTTAGTCTTTAGGACAGCATTGTTTTTCAGAACGCGTAGCAATTTGCGTTTAAATAGTCTGGATATTTGCAAGTCGCGTCAATGAGTCACGAAGTGCCTGATTTGTGATTACCGAATTATCAGACATTTAAGTAATATGTCTCTACAGACCACAGTATAAAGAGTCCAATATGAGTGCAACACCGCATGTTCTTCTGGTGGAAGATTCCACTCCTCAGGCCAGATTGTTCACCGAGTACCTGGCATCTGAGTCGATCCAAACGAGCCTCGCGAAAACAGCTGGGGAAGCACGGGTGGCTATCGAGAAAAGGCCACCTGACCTGGTTCTGCTCGACCTGAAACTACCAGACGAGGATGGCATGGAAGTACTGAAATGGATACGCGAGCATAAATTTCCAAGTGCTGTCATAGTCATCACCGGACACGGCTCGGTAGATGTGGCAGTAGAAGTCATGCGTCATGGCGCAGAAGACTTTCTTGAAAAACCTTTTACTGCAGATCGGTTGCGTACCTCGGTTAAGAATCAGATTGAAAAAAGACGATTGCAAAACCTGGTCGATGACTACCAAAGCAATTTTGAGCGTAACGCCTATCACGGCTTCATTGGTTCCAGCCTGCCCATGCAAGCGGTATATCGCATTATTGATGCAGCTGCACCGAGCAAAGCCTCCGTTTTTATTACCGGGGAAAGCGGTACCGGAAAAGAGGTCTGTGCTGCCGCCATCCACAGCCAGAGCAATCGTGCCGACAAGCCTTTCGTTGCCCTCAATTGCGGAGCCATTCCCAGGGACTTGATGGAGAGTGAGATTTTCGGACACAAGAAAGGCGCTTTCACTGGCGCCGCCACTGAACGCCAGGGTGCTGCATCGAGGTCTGATGGAGGAACTCTTTTTCTCGATGAAATCGGTGAAATGGACATGGATCTGCAAACAAAGCTGTTGCGATTCATTCAGACAGGGTGTTTTAGCAAAGTCGGTAGCAACACCGAAATACAGGTTGATGTGCGTTTCATTAGTGCTACTAATCGGGACCCATTGCAGGCAGTAGCTGAAGGCCTCCTGCGAGAAGATCTATATTACCGGCTGCACGTTATTCCCATTAACATGCCGGCCCTGAACGAACGCGGCGAGGATATTATGGCGATAGCTAACCATTTCTTACTCAGTTATGCAGAAGAAGAAGAAAAGTCTTTCCAGCGCTTCTGCCCTCAGGTTGAGGTAATTCTACGACGCTATAACTGGCCCGGAAACGTACGCCAATTGCAGAACGTTATCCGAAACATCGTCGTGCTGCACAGTGATGAACAGGTTCTCACAAGTCACCTGCCCCCACCTCTCGACCAGGCATTCAGTCAGCAGGAACTATCCCAGCTAGCACCGCTAAAAAATCACTTAGACTATCAATCCATTACAGAACAGCCAATTCGTCCTTTAGCAACTGTAGAACGGGAAACTATAGAGCGGGCAATAGAACTATGTGATGGCAATATTCCAAAAGCTGCCGGTTTGCTCGACGTCAGTCCTTCAACCATTTACCGTAAGAAACAAACCTGGGATGACGCCCTAACCTGAATTGCAGCAGGATTAATGGCAGAATTCATTTCCTGCTCATGCTTTATGAGATGGTACAACCTCTCAGCCAGGCGGTAGCGTGTCGATACCCCAAGGTACCGCCCGGCAAGTGAAGGATCGCCCACAAACCCTCGAATATCACCTTTACGAGTGGGTTGATGTACGGTTGGTAAATTGATATTAAGAATTGACATTATCGACCTTGCCAGCTGATTAATGGAGACAGATTCACCAGTACAAACATTATAGATCGCTGAACCGGGTCGACTGCTGTACATGGCCTTGCGTAGAAAACGTACCGCATCTCCCACATAGATAAAGTCCCGTATCTGCTCTCCATCACCGTGAATATTTACGGCCTTACCTCTCAATAGACGATCTATGAACACTGTTATCACACTGGAATTAGGCAATGCTGAATTCTGCCCTGGCCCGTAAACATTAAAGAAACGCAATCCTGTTGTAGGCAGACCATGCACAGTAGCGGCAACTCTGGCATGCAGTTCAGAACTTAGTTTATCGGCGCCATAGGCTGTCAGAGGACGCAATCTATCCTGTTCCTTCAAGAGCAGCCCTGCATTGTCACCGTAAACAGCCGAGGACGAAGCATAAACCACAGGCGTTTTGTTTAGGCTTGCTGCATCCAGAATATTAATAGAACCAATCAGGTTAGTCCGATGTGAGTCAATCCAATTGCCCGTAATACCTTTTGCTGAAATTGCAGCCGCCAGATGAAAACATCCATCTATTCCCTTGAAGCATTCCCTGACCAGATCACTATTCACCACATCACCGACAACCAATTCACATTTTTCGGACAGGCTGTCACTATCACCATTAGACAAATTATCCAGCACGCGCACCCGATGACCTTCCTCAACCAGTCTGTTGGCCAGGTGAGCGCCGATAAATCCACACCCCCCTGTAATCAAGTAATCAGACATATCTCGCTTCACCTCGGCCTATCATTTTAGAACAATTATAAACGTATTTTTCAGAACAGAGTAATTTGCCAATCAGCGCCATCTTCCGATCTGGACCAGCGTTGATTAACAGGGAGAGCGCCATCTTGTAGTGGCCATATCTGAGCAATTAGTTCCTGCTGAGTGCTGCTAATAACGATTTCAAATTCGCTATACTGACTTTGCAAAGACGTTCGCAGCAGGCAACTTTCATAGCTGACACTGAACGCTCCATTGTCATCAGTAAAGTCACTGCAGATATTCAAGTAGCGCCTCTCAATAGAGGATGATTCATCAACAATCGTAACGGTTAGGGTTTCGCCTCCAATAAAGTCAAAATCACTAGAGACATTAAGGTCTTCCAAACTTGTGCTACTACTTTCGCCACCAGAACTTGAACTTGAACCATCTTCACCCTGCCCGCAGGAATAAAGGAATAACAACATAATATAGATAGCACTTGCTTTTATTGCTTTCATTGCTTTCATTGCTTTCACCTTTAGTAATTATAGATTCTTGCCGAAACGGCATTAATGCTTTGAAACCAGGTAGTGTTCACAACACCATGACTAGTGGCGTAATCTTCAACCTGAGGGTAAGCCGTCAAAATATTCACCCACTCATAAGGATGATGCCAGTTTTCAGAGGCTCCAATATTGATTGCGATGCCCCATGGAAGACCATTAGCCGTCTGATAATAGAGGCTGGAAATGGGATCCGATACATCATCTGACTGACCAAAATATGCTACATTTGCCAGCGATGTTGGTGGCTTGTTTTTCAAATGAATTTCCAAACCTCGACCGGGATTTCCCGAGAATATAGCGCCATGGAAGGTATCTGGCGTTGCAAAAATAAACGGATTGAATGGCGCACTTGGGAAGGTGCTCGTAGGGATTCCATCGGTAAAAGTGATCTCGACGCTAAACGTGAAAGTCGATGATGAATTACATCCAGGTTGAGTCTTGTAGTACCAGCAGGATGTGTCTGGGTTTACATGCGCCCATAAGTCCTCGCTGATTTTTAACACTGTATTGGTGGTACCTTCTTCCAGTAGCGCTACGCTGGACGCCTCTCCGTTAATGTCAAAGACAATTGTAGCTTGATCTATATCGCTATTGATGACGCCCTCTAACTGGATAGCAAATCCATTATGGTATGAAGCACCCATGGCTTTTAGCTCACCTTCTAGCGTTAATTGCTTCACCTGGCTATTACTGCTAACAATAACGGAAGATTCCAGCCGAATAACAACATCGTTGAAATCATAGTCTCCTGTCTCCGGCCATTTGTCTTCAAACGTCAGAAAGTAAGGGTTGTTGTTAACTAAACTGTACCCAGGATTGAGAACCGGAACTTGATAATCTTCAACCTCACCGCCTACTGCAGCACCCGTCGCAGGAACCCCCGGAGTTGAGGTGTAACGGGCTCTCACCAAAGTTGTTCCCTGTACTACATCGTATGGTGTTGTGGCCAAAAATGTATCAGTTCCAGCGGTCATAGCGCGATCAAAAACCAGCTGTTCGCCGGCGTCAAACTGTCCATTCTGATCCCAATCAACCCATATATTCAGATATCCGGAGTCAATAACCGTCACTTCTAACAGGCTATCTAAACCCGCCTCAAAACCACTGATAAAGTTGACGATAAGGTTGGGCACACCCGTGACGGCCGTATCGCAACCTAACGCGCCGATTATGTTGTCTGCTCCAAATAAGACGTAGTTATTCGCTGAAACAGCGCCACCACAAGAATTACCTACACCATATAACGTAGTACGGTCACCTGTATTGACATAACCTTTTGCAAAAATAAAACCTCTCATACTCACATCTGCCGCCGCTTGCATATAGCCAGATGAGCCAACCGCGTCGCCAATTACATTCCAGATAACCTTACTGTTATCGGTAAAATTTATCAGTTCTACTTTCGAGCCTGCAGCAAAGTCCAGGTAGTTATGGATGTTGAAAAGGAAATCGCCGTCTACACCCTGGCCGTCAAGGGTTAGGGTTTTATCGGCTCTTATGGTCAGATAATTTAAACTATCATAGACGCCAGCAGTGAGCGTCTCGTCGACTACACCGAATGTAATGTCGAGATTTGTCGACCCCTCTGTTACTCCCAGCTGATTCAACGTTGCTTGCACAGCATCAAGCTGATCTTTCTGATTTATAACTGTGGGCGCAACATATCCTGGTACGAGCGAAAGTTGATCATAAATGACGCCGCTCACTATAGCGCCAGCACCTGCTGTATAGGTTGTTCCAGCCTCAATATCGCCTCCGACTGTCGAATTTGCACCGGTACCTGCGGTGGTTCCGCTAAAAACACTCCCACCGACGCTTCCACCCACGCCAGTGCTGGCTGTGGTTCCAGCCTGAATATAGCCACCAACACTTGAGCCCGCTCCGGACGTTACTACAGTTCCGGCCGAGACATTGCCCCCAACAGCGGCGTCTACGCCAATCGTAATTGGCGCGAAGCCCTGCATATTGCCACCAACAGTTGACCGTGCGCCCAAAGTTACACCCAGGGCAGCATAGGTCGACTGGTCATTTAGGTTTGTATCTAATAAATCCAGGGGTATAAAGCCCGCGTGTGCACTAGATGCAAAAGAGAACATGGTGGTTATGAGTAGTTTATTTATCCGCATCATAGTAGTCCCTCATTTCAGGTAAGTTGTTTTGCTTAAGTCTTAATTCAGCCCTATTCAAATAAATCGAATTGGCTAAAAAGGTTTTATTATCAATAATCATGCCATCTGTAAATTGAGCGCCCTTTATCAACGGATTTAGTACATTTGGCCATGTTATCCCTCGGTAAATACGACAGGATTGATTGCAATCCTCATACTCAAGAATCCTTTAAATCTTTAACGTCTTAGTCGTTATTATCGAATTGCGAAGCTACATAATAATCCGTTTGCAATTTGCTAAAATCAGACTATCGAAGATGGGTAATGAAGTACTGCACCTAATATCCTCAATTGAAACCAGCACCCGCATTGATCGACTCAGAATTTAAGGTAGGTCTTCCTATTAATTTAATGGTATAGATTCGTTGTAATACGATGGTATTTTCAGCTGGAACCTATTGCGTTCCAGGCTTTCACACGAGGTGTGATGGAATAATTTTCGAAGGGTCGTGCTCGATTAATAACCGGTTACTTACCGAAATGTGTTGCGGTGGTGAGTCCAGGCAGGTCAAGTGAGTTCACTTGTTTTCGATGGGTCAATACTGTTATTAACAATTCTAAACCCGCGCTGACAGATACCTATCACGGATTTAAAGTATCGATATACGTACGATCATATTTAGCAGAATCTCACTCTCTATTTAATCATCGATTCAATCTAGAAGCATTAGTGCCAAGATTACTTTTTGCTTTTTTGCAAAATGATCTTAATGGCCTGAAGTGGATCAGAGCTGCTGAGTGATGTTGCTAATCACCCTGTTTAATGCTAAATCGATAGCCGATAAAAGTTCGCAAATGTGCGAAGCGATGAACATTTGTGATAAAAACTTCAGTCGTTTTTACAAAGCCATCTGCGAAGTGCTCGATACGGTTCAGATTCCATTAACCCTGACTGATATTGGCGTGCCTGTTGACTACGCGGCAGCTATTGCTGAAAAGGCGATCCAGGACAGTGCGGCTGGCACTAATCCTCGAATAGCTACCGTAGCGGAGTATCAAACGATTATTGAAAGGGCATTAACTTAAGGTCGGTAAATATATCTAAGCAGTGCGATGGTTTCGTTATTTTCAAAGCTAAATAATTCTGGCCGCCAACAAACCTTCATACACCGCTTCTTCGGCAGAACGAGGACTTAGGCAATCACCGGCTAGATGAATCTCAACATTCATAGCTATCAGTTTCTGTTCTAGCGCTGTGTTGGACTGATGCCCTTGCGCAATGACAAGCGTGTCCATGCTTTCACAAATTATAGGTTCGCCACTAGTGGTATGCTGGAAATAGGCTGTGTCTCCATCGGCTCCGAAAAAACGGGCATAAGGAATGACTTCGACACCCAATTTATGTAATACACCTGACCAGTGCCAGCGTAAATATTTCTGTAAGTTCTGCCCCGCTAGCTCTCCATCTACGCAAAGTCGAACCTGTAACCCATCGCGTGCGAGTTTTTCAGCCAGACCCATGCCTACCCAGTCACAACGCCAGTCGGCTATCACCACGGAGGCACCTGGGTTAACTTCTCCTCTCAACACCTGCCAGGCATCGACGGCATCGGTTTCCGGCGAGATATCCACGTCCGGTCGGTAAGGTGTAGCACCGGTCGCGATGATCACAGCGTCGGGTTTCTCAGCTTCAATTAAAGCCGTGTCCACCTCTGTACTCAATCGAATGTCGACGTGGCTCAATTCCATTTCCCGGCGCAGGTTATCGACAATGACACCAAACTCGGCGCGTCCAGGTAACGATTGCGCTAACAATACCTGGCCACCCAGGGCGCCACTTTTCTCGCACAAAATAACCTCATGTCCGCGTTCTGCCGCGACTGCGGCGGCCTTCATACCAGCTGGCCCGCCGCCGGCAACCAGTAACTTGCGTGGAGTTTCTGCCGGAGGATGTTCGCCTAGCGTCAATTCACGCCCGGTGATCGGATGCTGTATGCAGGAGATACGGACTCCTTGATGGTAGTGCCCAATACAGGCTTGATTGCAACCGATGCAGGCGCGAATATCATCGAACTTTCCGGCGCGGGCCTTGTTTGGCATTTCTGGATCAGAAATAAGGGCACGAGTCATACCACATAGGTCAGCCTGACCCTGAGCCAGTACCTGCTCGGCCAACTGAGGTTGATTAATACGCCCAGTCACCAACACGGACTGGCGTACTTCGCGTTTAATTTTTTCGGCGTATGGTGCAGTATAAGCATGCTCTATAAACATAGGAGGCACCACATGGACAGAGCCTGCCAGACCCATCATAGAGCCGACGGTTACGTTCAGGTAATCGAGCTCTGTTTCCTGACTCAAGCGACGACAAATATCAAGCCAGGCGGGCTGGTCAAGTCCATCGGGTTCCAGCTCGTCTGCCGAGATTCGTATACCGACGATAAAATCATTGCCAACCACCTGTCGAGTCGCAGCAATCATTTCCGAGACCATACGGAAGCGGTTTTCGTTGGAACCACCATACTCGTCTTCGCGAAAGTTAGTTTGTGGATTGAGGAATTGGGCAATCAACATGCCATGACTGGCTGTTAATTCTGCACCATCAATACCGGCCTCAGCCATGCGCCCTGCAGCGGCGGCAAAGGAGCCAATAATTATGCGCACGTATTCGGTCGACATAACCCGTGGCATACAATGGAATCGATGGTCAGGCACCATCGAAGGTGCTCGTGCAACAATTTGCATGCCGTCATGAGTGTAGGTAATCCGGCCTCCATGGTTAATTTGTCCAAATACCCTGCATCCATGTTTGTGCACAGCATCGGCCACCATTCGGTAACCCGGAATGCAGGCGTCAATGCTGGAATCAAGATAGTAACTGGCAGAAACATCATCCGAACAGGGACGCGAAGACTCCATGATAATCAACCCTGTCCCACCTTTGGCCCGGGCTTCGTGATAGGCAGCCATGTCCTCACTGGGTGATCCATTTCGGGCAAGAATCGTCTGATGAGCAGAAGAAAAGATGCGGTTTTTAATTTCAAGGCCGCGTATTTCGTGGGGTGTAAATAAATGGCTGAATGGCATTTCTGATTAGCTACCTGTTGTGATTCTCAGAACAGTATACCTGTTAAGGTTCAACGCTCATTTATCAGGTTTAAAATCCCTCTTATTCTGGCGGCCTGATTGCTTACTGGTAGGACAAGGAGTTCTTCTGGACCTGTATCACTAAGCAAACCAATACCTTTTTTTAAGGAAGAGCCGATTAACGGTTTCTGAAGGCAATGTAAACATTTCTTTATGACAAATAACGCTATAGTTCGGAAATAAAAAACATAGATTCAAATTTATTTCAAAAACTCAGAAATTTTCGGCACTGAGTCAATGAACCTTTACTCAAGCGTGTTTAGCCAGAATATCAGCAACTCGTTTAAGAAATATGGCATGTTCACAGGCTTCTTCGGAAGAAAATGATCCATCCAGAACTTCCACGGGCACACCACGAATACCGGAACAAATCCCGATACAATAATTTTCGTGTAGTTTTTTGCAGATTGTGATGTATTTGCCAGTCATCGGTGCACGACGAAATTTATCGAGGACTGTTTGTAGGTCCTGACTATGATCGATGGGTGCTCTGCCATTTTTGGGTGGCCCACCGATGGGGGTTGCTTTATGTTCGGCGATCAGACGACGGCGTGATTCTTCGTCAGTCAGTAAGGGTAAAACGTAGGTCCGGGTGATGTAATCATCAGTACTGGCATGCGCCTGATTGGTTTGAACGCCCGTTGGTTTATTTAGCATTTCATCTTCCTCTTATTCGATAACGACTCTGATCACTTTATGAGCAACGGCAGGGCGCGGTTTCACCGCGTTCTTCTTTCATACGTAAAGCTTCAGCCTGGGCGAGCTCAGGTGATGGGAAATTTTTATCTTCAAAAATAATCATGGGTTTTATACGATCTGCGTTGAGCTGACCGACGCACCATTCTTCTTCCGGTTTAGTACAAATCACCATATAAGCCCCAGGTATAGGGCCATAGTGCCTGTTATTGAGCACGAATAAGCACTCTGCAAGATCACTCAATTTATCGACATCGAGATCTTTCAGCGCTGCCATTTCAAGTGCATTTGGCGGTACCAGACTGGCGCCAATAACTTCTTTTCCCTGAGGTGGATCCATCATCGGACTATCTTGATTATTTGACATTATGCTTACCTGTAATTTTCAGAGTTATGGTAAAGGTCCATCTTTGAGAAACATTGAAATCGTATTTTCAAGGATTCGAGAGACGTTATTCTGATAATTGTTGTGCGACAAACTGCCACACCAGGACAACGAGCCCGGTGCAAACACGGCGCCATCACCCGGTGTTTTGTAATAAATCATATCAGCACGTACCTGTGGGTTCTCTGTACCGCCACCGTAATAGCCCCGGACCGAAAAATGAATTTCTTCATTGACCTGCAACATCAGATTAGTATGACCTTCGGAACGGGCCAACAGATAAGCATTATGGGGTGTACCTAACTCTAGATCATAGCGGTCGAGCTCCAGACCTGCGGCACCACCGCCAACCAGTCCAAAATCACCGATCACTTCGTCATCACCAACGCCTTCAAAAATCCATGAGCATTCAGGACGCCGACTATCATCCTCACGTTTATAATACGAGGACACATCAAACCCATACGCGGTGAAAGTAATACCACA